>CALDID010000237.1 GCA_937901865.1 uncultured Treponema sp. | reverse complement strand
GAAGCTGAAAAATCCTGCCGAAGTTTTTTGTTGCACTTGACTTTGCATTTTAATACCGCCCCGACAGTGGATTGCAAAGTCGTCGTTGCGATTTCAATTCCTGCGGATTACACCGAAAGCAAAAAAGCAGTCGTGCAGAACGTCGCTGTCGTCAACGTCGGCGAAACGAGTGCGACGGCAAGCAGTGCAAGCGCGAGCCTGTCTGAGTACACGAAAGTTACGAGCTTTACGGCTGAAACGATTTTGTATGAAGTGGAAAAAGAGGAAGACCCAGACACAACGGATTTTACTTACACGCAAAAGGCGTATTACTATGTCTTCGGCACGGACGGAAGCGTTACCCGCTACAAATATTATCTCGACGATGCGAACAATATTGTCGGGAAAAGTTCAGACAGCGTTGTTTGCAAACTTGATAACGGCAAACTCTACGAGTACGCAGACGAATCAGATGGCGGAGATTATGTCGGCACGCTCTACAAAAAAGGCGGCGAGTATTATCTCATCGGCGAAGACGAAGCATTGAAACGCACGAGCGGAAGCGGACTTTTTGCGACGTTCGGCGAAACGTATGAGGACAAGCACACCGAAGAAGTGGACGGCACAACGTACACTTACAAAAAAGTCGATACAACGTCGCTGACATTCTGCTCTGACGGCACGATGTACGGCTCACAAGAGGGCGAAACATACAACGGCAGTACTCTTGCAGAATCCTATGCAGACTGCATCACAGGCACGTTCACGAACTCAAGCGGCATTATCACCACCGACGGATACGTAATGGGCACTTATACATACGACGGCGAAGTGCATAGCGAAGCATACTCTCTCGGTATGGAAAAGATTTTCTACGACGGCTCTGCGCTCTACGGCTATGAACCGCTCTCTGTCGCCACATCTTTGCCACAGTAACAGGCACAGCCTGTTTTGTAAAGCACAGTCTGTCTTGTAAAGGCACAGCCAGCTTTTGCTTTGTAAAGTTGCTAGAATAGCTAGAAAAAAACGCCCGATGAAATCCTTTTTTCAGAAAATCATCGGGCATACATTAGACCTGTTCGGAAACAGTATGTCATTGCCGTACTCGGCTTTATGTCATTGCCGTACTTGATACGGCAATCTATTGCAATATAGGCGTTTTGAGAAAGAGGCTGTGCCTCAGATTATCGAACAGGTCTAATACAGGCGAGGGCTGTTTTGTGAAAAAAAGAGTTTGCTCAAAATAAGCAAGGCTACTTTTTGGAAAAAATGGGTTTGCTCAAAATAAGCAAAGGTGCTTTTAGAGAAAAGTGGGGCTGCTCAAAATAAGCAAAGGTGTTTTTGTGGAAAAGAAGAATTGCTCAAAATAAGCAAAGGTGTTTTTGTGGAAAGTGGCTTTGCGGAAAATCCCGAAACGTGTTTTTTGCGAAAAGTAACATTCGGGAAAATCCCGAAGTTTATGATATATGTTTATGTCTGCAAGGAGTAAATATGACAAATCAAGAAATTGTTAGCAAGTTGTGGAACTTGTGCAATGTGCTTCGAGATGACGGAATCACTTATCATCAGTATGTAACGGAGCTGACGTATATTCTTTTCTTGAAGATGGCAAAAGAAACGAATACCGAAAAAGAAAACATTCCCGAAGAATATCGCTGGGATAGTCTTGTAGCAAAAAGCGGCATTGAGCTTAAATCGTTTTACAAAGAGCTGTTGACGCAACTGGGCGAAAAAACAACGGGCAGAGTTCGCGAAATCTATAACGGCGCGGCTTCCAATATTGATGAACCGAAAAACTTGGAAAAAATTATCAAGTCGATTGATGAACTTGACTGGTTTTCGGCAAAAGAAGAGGGCTTGGGCAGTCTTTACGAGGGCTTGCTTGAGAAAAACGCGAACGAAAAGAAAAGCGGTGCGGGGCAGTATTTTACTCCGCGCGTTTTAATTGATGTAATGACTTCTCTTGTTGCGCCTCAAGCGGGCGAGCGGTGCAATGACCCTGCGTGCGGCACGTTCGGCTTTATGATTGCTGCCGACAGCTATGTAAAATCTCAAACCGATGATTATTTTGATTTGAGTGCAGAAGAGGCGGATTTTCAGGTAAAAGAAGCATTTAGCGGCGTTGAGCTTGTTCACGAAACGCATCGTCTGGCGTTGATGAATGCGATGCTTCACAATATCAAGGGAAAAATCATTTTGGGCGATACTCTCAGCGAGGCGGGAAAGTCGGTAAAAGATTTTGATGTTGTTTTGACAAATCCGCCGTTTGGCACGAAAAAAGGCGGAGAGCGAGCGACTCGAGATGATTTTACATTCACCACGAGCAATAAGCAGCTGAACTTTTTGCAGCACATATACCGTTCTCTAAAAACAAGCGGAAAAGCAAGAGCTGCGGTTGTGCTTCCTGATAACGTGCTTTTTGCGGACGGCGACGGCGAGAAAATCCGTGAAGACTTAATGAACAAATGCAATTTGCATACGGTTTTGCGCTTGCCGACGGGCATTTTTTATGCGCAGGGCGTAAAAACGAATGTGCTTTTCTTTACCCGCGGACAAACCGACGAAGGCAACACGAAAGAAGTTTGGTTTTACGACCTGCGCACTAATATGCCGAGTTTCGGAAAGACGAATCAGCTCAAAAAAGAGCATTTTGCCGATTTTATCAAGGCATACACTGCCGAAGACCGTTCTTCTGTTGAGGACGAACGCTGGAACTGCTTTTCTCGCAAAGAGATTGAAGAAAAGGGCAATAGCCTTGACCTCGGTCTTATTCGCGACGAAAGTATTTTGGATTACGAAGATTTGCCCGACCCTGTGGATTGTGCAAATGAGTGCATAGACCAATTAGAGCAAGCGTCGGAGTTAATCAAAGATGTGGTGAGAGAACTTTCTATGGCTTTAGCGTGAGTTTTTCGCAGGCGGAGCGAAGGAAATGGAGAAAAATGCGATTTCGCTTCGCCACGAAAAGATTTGCTTGTCGATAGCCGAAAGCAAGAGATTTTTTATCTCGTCCCATTCGTTCGGCGAAACAACCGCGCTCATCGCTTTGGCATAGCTGGAGCTTTCCGCGTCGAACCACTGCGCGACTTGTTTTTCGCTAATGCGTCGCTTTTCGTCTAATGACTGCGAGGCGCACTGCACGGAAAATCCTTTTTCCTCAAAAAACGCTTTTATCGCCTCCGCGTCCCACGAAAACAGCGGATTTGTTACATCAGAAAAAAACGCTTCTTCTGCCGTGCTCATCTTGTCTAAAATCGCCTTTTGCGCATCGCTGCACTTGATTTGCGCTTTTATCAAAAGCGACAAATGCTGACCGTGCGAAGGAATGTGCTGGGCAATAACGGCAGCGGCGTCGGGGGCAAAAAGATTTTTATCAGAAATCAATGTGCAAAGTTTTTCTAAATCTTCAAGTTTTGTTATCGCGTCGCGCAAAAAAACGCGGTCAAACGTTACATCACAGAGTTCGTCAAGCGACAAAAACAGTTTCGGGCGGTCGAGTTCGTCGAGGGTGCGCGAATATTGCTCGATGACTTCTTTTGCCTTTTTGCTCTGACACAGCCCGCACGCAATCCCCTCTGGCGTTTGTCGCGTCAAAGCCCAAATCAAAAGCGCGTCGTCTGCGTTAAAAACAAGACTTCGCGTGTGGCGAGAGATTTGCGCGATTTGTATCATTGCGTCGCGGATTTTCGTAAGGATTTCGCTTCTGTTCGACTCAAGACGGCTTCTCCACGCCTGTTCTGCGCGCGAAAGAGCCGTTTCTTTTGCTTTGTCGGCTGGCGTGAACGTGAGATTTTCGCTTTTTTGCGTCGTGTTTATCGAAAAGGCTTTATTTATCCACCATTCGCTTAACGCCCCCTCTTTATTTGCAAAATGCGGCACGGGGTGCATTCCGCAGGTCGCGTCTGAGTCGGCTTGCTGCACGGTGTTTTCCATAATCGCGGCGATTTGGATTTCTCGGCGGGAAAGCACGTCGGCTTTTATCGATTTTTCATAGCCTTGTTCACTCGGCGTGTAGAAAACGCGACCAACCAGTGCATCGGGAAGATACTGCTGTGCAACCCAATGGTCGCGATAGGCGTGCGGATACATATAGCCCTGCCCGTGCCCGAAGCCCTCTGCGTCGCGATTCCCGTCACGCAAATGATTCGGGACTTCGGCATCCTCTTTTTCCACGCTTGAGAGTGCGTCAAAAAACGCCATCGATGAATTTGATTTCGGGGCAGTGGAAAGATAAAGCGCGGCGTGTGCCAAAAAATAGCGACCTTCGGGCATTCCCACGCGGTCGAACGCCGCTGCACAGCTAGAAACCACGCTGATAGCCGTCGGGTCTGCAAGCCCTGTATCTTCGCACGCAGAAATAAGCATTCGGCGAAAGATAAAATCCGCGTCTTCGCCTGCCCGCACCATTCTGGCAAGCCAATACATTGCGGCATCTGGGTCGCGTCCGCGCAAAGACTTGATGAACGCGCTGATGATGTCGTAATGATAATCGCCGTCGCGGTCGTAAAGAACAACTTTTTTCTGAATCGACTCTTCGCAGACTTCGCGGCTGATATAGATTTTGCCGTCGGTTTCGTCGGTGGTTTCTACCGCCAGTTCCAGCGCATTGAGCAGACTCCGTGCGTCTCCGTTCGCGGTATCCACAAGATGTTCGAGCGCGCCTGCTTCAAATACGACGTTTTTTGCTCCGTAACCGCGTTCTTTGTCCGAAAGTGCCATTTTTGCCGCTTTCATCAAATCTTCTTTTTCGAGCGGCTTGAGCTGAAACACGCGGCTTCGGCTTACCAATGCTTTATTTACCTCAAAAAAAGGATTTTCGGTCGTTGCGCCGATAAGGATAATCGTGCCGTTTTCTACCCACGGCAAAAGTGCGTCCTGCTGACTCTTGTTCCAGCGGTGCACTTCGTCAACGAATAAAATCGTTTTTTTGCCGTAGAGTTTTCGTGCATTATCTGCCTGAGAAATCGCGGTACGAATGTCTGCAACGCCCGTTAAAACCGCGTTCAGCGTGAGAAAATCGCTTTTTGTGTGATTTGCAATAACACGAGCAAGCGTTGTTTTGCCCGTGCCAGGAGGTCCGTAGAAGATAACGGACGTGAGGCGGTCGGCTTGGATTGCGCGGCGCAAAAGCCTGCCCTTGCCGACGATGTGGTCTTGACCGATGTATTCATCAAGGTTTCGCGGACGCATTCGGGCGGCGAGCGGTTCTTTTGTCATATCGTTTTTGTCAAACAAATCGCTCATTCTTTTTCTCAAAAAAATTATTCACAGTTCCAGTTTCCGCGCCCTGCGTAATACGCCCAAAGGCACTGATTATCCCAATACGTTGCAGAAGCACTCGCAGAGCCTTTGTATGTGGTTGAAGCGTAAAGCGTGCCGTCTTCTTCGTTCGCTGTTGGGTCGAGAGAAAAGACAACCCAAATATAATAGTAAGAACTCAAAATGCTGCGTGCGTTTGTGTCGAAACTAGAAGACGCTTCGGACGTGATAGAGCCGTCGGTGTTTTTGCTGACGTGATACGCGCCCGATTTTGTGCCGAGCAAAAGCGTATCGCCCGTAACCGCGATAGACAAAATATCTGCGCAGTCCACGTCTTTAGAGCCTGTTGCAGTAAGTGATGTGCCGTAATAAATGGTGTCGCTCGTGTTTGCCCAATATAAATAGTTGTCGTCTGCTGTAATTGCAGGATAATCGCTGAAATACACTGTTCCATTTAAGCAAGCGGCAGCAACTGTTGAGGTTGTTAAGCCTGTTGAAGTATCTGTTACTTCTGTCGGTGTTGAAGTGCCATTTAATTCGTATACTTTTCCTGTAAGAGAAGAACTTGATGAGTACATTCTAAAATAGGCGTGTCGGTTGGCTTCTGTTGTAGAATCTGCGCCGAATAACACGACGGGATAATCACCTAAACTTGAAACGTCTACCAATTCCCATTCGCCGTCAACAGTATCCATACAATAGATGTGCATAGATTTCATTATCAATTCGCCTTCGTAATCGCTTGATGAATCAGTATCTTCTTCATACGTTTTGCTGATTGCATAGATATAATCTGCGTCGGTTGCGATTTTCCATACCGTGCCGCCGTCGGGAATGCTTGCCATTTTGTGCCATTCGCCGTTTGTGGTTGACGATGCACTTTTATACCACGGATAGCCGTTTTGCGTGATAAGATAATTGCCAAAGCGCGCGATTGAGTTCACATCGCCGTCAATCTGAGAGCTGTTTAATTCAACTTCTTGATTGATGTCGTAAAAAATAGGGTCTTGGCAACTTGTCAAAAAAAATAAAGCTGATATAAAAACAAAAATATAAGTATTAGATTTTAATAAGTTCTTCATAGAAATGCTCCATAATTTTTTTGTCTAGAGAAGCCTTTGGCTTACAAAACTGCCATTGGCTGTGGCTGTTAGAAGAAGTGATAGCGCATAGAAAGACCAACATCAAGAAAACAGCCAAAGTAATTGTAATCTGAATTCTTGAACCATTGTGGCATACCTACCCATGTGCCAGTAAAACCTAAAGACCATGTTGGATTTATTCGATAGAATGCGCCTGCTTCTGCTTTTAAGAATAGACCTGGAAAATATGTTTCAGAAAGATAGTTTTCTACAGCTGCACCAACGCTTAACGTTATCGGGAACTCAAATTTTGCGAGTGTCGGTTGAAACATTGCTGCAAAAGTAAGCGGTATATAGTTAAAAATATTGCTTCCAATAGTTGGCTGATAGCCAAATCCTAAATCTGCACCTAATGCCATGTATTCATTAAGAAAATAGTAAAAACCGATAGAGCCTGTTCCGCCGACTTCAAGCTGACTTTCGCCGTCTTTGAAAGAATTGCCACCAAAGTTAAGCGGGATAGAGCCTGCTAAAGCAATTTTTATGAACTTGTCGCCTCGAACATTCATAGCTTGTTCATCTTGAACTTCGTCCTGCACTTCAATATCATCTGAATCTTCTGCAAACAGTGATGAGCCAATAAGAAACAGAGCTGAAAGAATAAGTAAAAATCTTTTCATTGATTTCCTCTCGATAAATAACGATTGCTTTTTTGTAATAGCAATAGAATTTTATGTGCAAATTGTATATAGTAGTGATACCATATCATTTTTCGCACCGTTTTTCAACATACTTATAAACGATTTTGCATAAGGAAGGTTACTATGAGCGCAATCATTATTGATGGAAAGGCTATTGCAGAGGAAGTTCGCGCCGACGTAAAGCGCAGAGTGGACGCATTGAAGGCAAATGGTGTCAATCCGTGTCTGGCGGTTATCCTTGTGGGCAATAATCCTGCGAGCGTGAGCTATGTTACAGGAAAGCGCAAATCTCTTGCCGAAGCGGGAATGACCGACAGAAGCCTTGAACTCGCCGAAGACACCACCGAAGAGCAGCTTCTTTCTATAATTGATGAACTCAACCGCGATGAGAGCGTTCACGGTATTCTTGTGCAGTTGCCACTTCCGCGCCATATCAGCGAAGACAAAGTGATTATGGCGATTTCTCCCGAAAAAGACGTGGACGGATTTCACCCCGTGAATGTGGGCAATATGATGATTGGGCGCGATGGCTTTTTGCCTTGCACCCCGCACGGAATCTTGGTCTTGCTCGAAAAGATGAACATCAACACGAACGGCGCAAACGCTGTCGTTGTGGGCAGAAGCAACATTGTGGGAAAGCCTGTCGCGATTCTTTTGACGCGCCGCGAATACAACTGCACGGTTACGATTTGCCACACGGGAACAAAGAACATCGCCGACGTTACGCGGGGCGCGGATATTCTCATCGCCGCGGTGGGAAAGCCGAACACGATTACTGCGGATATGGTCAAAGAAGGCGCGGTCGTTATTGATGTGGGCGTGAACAGAATTGCCGACGCAACGAAAAAATCGGGCTTCCGTCTGTGCGGCGACGTGGATTTTGAGGCGGTCAAAGAAAAGGCTTCGTATATCACGCCTGTACCGAAAGGGGTGGGACCGATGACAATCGCGATGTTAATGCAGAATACGGTGGAAAGTGCCGAGCGGGCTTTTGAAAAGGCAAGCAAATGATAGATATTCAAAACACAGCAGATACAAGAGAAATCCCGCTTCAGAAAGTCGGCGTGAAGGGCGTGCAGTATCCCGTTTCTGTGCTCGACAAAGCGCACGGCACGCAGCAGACGACGGCGACGGTTGACCTGTTTGTCAATCTGCCGCACGATTTCAAAGGCACGCACATGAGCCGCTTTATCGAAACGTTCCACGAGTATCACGACAATTTGGGAATGAAGCAGTTTTTGAAAATGCTTGCGCAAATGCGGCGCGCCTTAGACGCAGAGCGGGCGTTTGGCGAATTGCGATTTCCGTTTTTCATCGAAAAATACGCGCCTGTAACCAAAAAAGCAGGAATGATGAGCTACGATTGTGCGTATGGCGGCGAGGTGAGCGAGGCGGAGAGCAGATTTTGGGTGAGTGCAAAAGTGCCAGTAACGACGGTCTGCCCGTGCTCAAAGGCGATTAGCGAACGCGGTGCGCATAATCAGCGGGGAATCGTTACGGTAAAAGTGGAAAACACGAGCTTTTTTTGGCTGGAAGACGTGATAAAAGCGGTGGAAAATGCCGCGTCTTGCTCGCTGTATAGCGTCTTAAAGCGCGAGGACGAAAAGTTTGTAACCGAAACTGCATACGACAATCCGCGCTTTGTGGAAGATATGGTTCGCGAGGTGTACCTTGCGCTCAAAAACTTCCGTGTCGAAAAGCCGTTTTCGTATTTCAGCGTTGAGTGCGAAAACTTCGAGAGTATCCACAATCACAACGCCTACGCATTCACCGACACGCATAGCGAGTTTTAGTGTGCGCAGTGCGTGTTTTACCAGATAGGGCAAGAGAGAATAAATGACAGATATTGACAATAGAGAACACGCTGTGCGTGAGTTCGCGGCGGAATGGAAAGATAAGGGCGACGAAAAGCAACATTCGCAGAAGTTTTGGATTGATTTATTGGAAAAAGTTGTTGGTGCGGTGAATGCAACGAAAGTCATTGACTTTGAAGAGCGCGTGAAGATTGGCGCGACAAAATACATCGACGGCTATATTGCGGAAACGCGGACGATTATCGAGCAGAAAGGCGCGAAAATCGACATCGACCACGCAG
>CALDID010000236.1 GCA_937901865.1 uncultured Treponema sp. | reverse complement strand
GACAACGTGGCGGGTTGGATTTTGGAGATGGACAGAGGCGAGGGCTATCCGTTCAAGGGCAACTACAGCGAGTGGCTTGAGGCGAAGCAGAAGCGTCTTGCGCTTGAAGAGAAGCAGGCTTCAGTCCGTCAGCGCGAAATGCTCCAAGAGCTTGAGTGGATTCACGCAGGCGCGAAGGGCAGACAGGCGAAGCACAAAGAGCACATCACAAAATATGAGGCGCTGCTTGCCGAAGAGTCGAGCCGCATAAAGCTCAAGGACACTCAGATTTCTATTCCTGCCGGTCCGCGCTTGGGCAATGTGGTCATCAACGCCGAGAAGCTCACGAAGAGTTTTGGCGACAAATTGCTGTTTGAGAACCTCGATTTCTCTATTCCTGCAGGCGCGGTCGTCGGCATTGTCGGACCGAACGGCGCGGGTAAGACGACGCTGTTCAAGATGATTGCCGAAGCTGCGGGGCAAGGCACAGGCGAAAAGCCCGATTCTGGCACAATCAAAATCGGCGAGACGGTTAAGCTCGTGTATGTTGACCAGATGCGCGAGAAACTCGACCCGAATAAGACGGTGTACGAAATGCTTTCGGGCGGTGCAGACCTCGTGAAGCTCGGTGCGGTGGACGAAAAAGGTCGTCCCGTGAATGGTGCGCTTCGCGAAATCAATGCACACGCATATTGCTCGTGGTTCAACTTCAACGGACCTGAACAGAACAAGAAAATCAGCGTGCTTTCGGGCGGCGAAAAGAATAGATTGAATATGGGAATGATGTTCAAAGAGGCGGGCAATGTGCTTCTCCTCGACGAGCCGACGAACGACCTCGACATCACGACGACGCGAAGTCTTGAAGAGGCGATTAACGGCTTTGCAGGCGTTGTGTTGGTTGTCAGCCACGACCGCTATTTCCTCGACCGTATCTGCACGCACATTTTAGCGTTCGAGAATAACAGCGAAGTCAAGTTCTTCGAGGGCAACTGGAGCGAATACGTCGAGTGGAAGAAGAAGGTGCTCGGCATCGACAGCGAAATCCCTCACAAGACCGTCTACCGCAAGCTCACAAGATAGCTAGACACAATCGGCTTTGCTTGAAGGAGGGAGAATATGGGCGAGAGTAGCGAAAAAGTATATTTTTCAGAAGGCATTGCATCTATTGGGAATTTATTTCCCGATGTTCAAAGCAGTGTTACTCAATATGCAGGTGTAGAAAATGCGTGGAAATTGGTTTCTCGCGCATTTTCTCGCACAGGCAATGCTTTACGCTTGTCGATACATAATTCTTTTGAGGAGTTGTAATGGCAGAAGATAAAGTTATGCTTGAACAACAGCTAAAGAAAGAACTTTATGTCGGACCGTTGCCTCACCCTGATATTCTAAAGGGGTTCAAAGAAATCGATGAGGATTTCCCTAATCGCATACTTTCGATGACTGAAAAATATGTGGAAGCTGATGTGTATGAGCAGAAAAAGCGGGCGTGGAGAAATTTAATTGTTCCGATTTTAGGGCAAGTGTTCACGTTTTTGCTTGGAATCGGCGGAATGGCGTGTGGCGTTTTGCTTTCGTTAAAGGGAATGGAGGCGGGGGCTGTTGCTGCAATTTTAACGGGGTTCTCTCCTATTCTCATTCAAGCAATAAAATCGCTTAAAAAGTAGCTATCTAGGCTGATGAAATAAAAGAGGTATCAAGTGCGATACCTCTTTTTTGTGCTTTTATCTTCTGATTTACTCCTTGTTCTTAAAATAAACAGCAGGTGCGTAATCTTTTTCGG
>CALDID010000235.1 GCA_937901865.1 uncultured Treponema sp. | reverse complement strand
ATTTCTTCAAGTAGCTGGCTTTTCCCACCAACCCATTTTATAAACGGTTTTGCCACCATACCATTTTGATTATATTACTTTATAATTAAAACTTCTATAGTTCTTACTTAGAAACCGTCATAATGTGCGCTCAGCATAACAAATATTTTCACCATCTCTTTTACCTCCTGTTCACCGCCATTTTACTCGTCGGCAAACACAGGAACTCCGCCCCAGACGTTGCTCATATAATTTTCGTCAAGCACTTTATCTATTCGCACTTGCTTATTCTCAAGACTATACAGAGCCGTACTGCCGTCATCTTTGCTATCAGCAATCCAAATCTCGTCGCGGCGAACAATATCGTGGCTCATAATCCGCGTTTCGTGTGTCGTCGTAAAAAGCTGTACCGCGCGATTTTCCGCCGCAGCAAGATACCGCTTCACAAATTGAACCGTCAATTTTGGGTGCAAACAACGGCTCAACTCGTCCATAATATACACTTTTTCTTTTTTATTCACCAAGATTTCCAAAAGCTGAAAAAGCCTGTGTGTGCCGTCGCTTTCCCGCGCCATTGAAAACTCAACTTCCCTCGAACCAATTTTATGCACAAAGCGCAAAACACTATATTTCACGCCGTTTTCGTCCATCGTAATAATAAAAATATCCTGTCTGCTTCGCACCACCGCCGAATATTTTTTCTCCGTCATTAACGTCGGATTTTTGATAATCGGCGCATAAAGTTGCAATTTAAAATTAAGCTGCTGCTGCGTCAAGGGGTCAAGCGCGTCATACACCTTTTCTTTCTGCACCTCTTCAAGCCGAATGCACTCAATTCCTGTATCAAACTCCTTCAACAATGCAGAAAAATCCGAAAGACAAAGCTCATATTGCACAAGCGAAGTTTCTTGAATAGGCTGGTCGGGATAAATAATTTCGAGCGTGTCTGAAAACCACTTGTAGACTTTTTGCAAAATACTCGCCTGCGGATTCACAACAAAAAAACCGGGCGTATTATGATTTATACTGTACAAAAACGGTCGTCCGTTCACATCAAAAGAACGCGAAAGCACCTTCAAATCATTGTTCACGCCTTCCAATTCTTTTGAAAACTTGTATGAAAATCCATCTTTTTTGAAAACAAAATATTTTCGCTTGCCCTTAAAATACGAAAGTTCCTCCGCCTCAAGTTGTCCCGTTGCCAAATGCACCGACACACTGTAAAGATACACACGATGCTCTACCACAAATTTAATAGAAAAAACTGACGAAAGAGTTTCATTTTCATCTTCAACTCTGCACCATGATTGCACCGCATTTTGTCCAAATTGACCAGTCAGAACAAAACTGCGCAAAAATTGCACCGCTTTTATAAAATTTGATTTGCCTGCACCGTTTTTTCCGAACATCGCAGAAAATTTGAGCAACGATACTTTGCATTCGTCATCGGTAAAAATATGCTCTATTTTTTTTGTAGCGCGTCCGCTTTCAAAAGTAAACGTCGTCGGAGAGTCGAATGATAAAAAATTAGAAACGGTAAACGATACAAGCATTTTTTCCTCCACAGCCAAAGACTGTTTTGCAGGGGTGTATATACGACTATTTTCGGCGTTTTAAGAGAAAAAACACACAAAACATTCGATTTAATCGAATGATATTGACAATCTTTTTCACGCCGCATATAATCATAGTGTAAGAATTAAGAGAAAAAATCGAATGATTTTAGTATTACATTCTTATTATACTTGCTATTTTGCCATAAGATTTCGTAAAAATCGAATATTCGTTGAATATTTACGCAAAATAGCAAAATCTTAACAAAGGAGGTACACCATTATGGCAGTACCATTTATCAGCAGATTAAGGATAAATCCTCAAAACAAGAAGGCTCCTGCAAAATATTATCCTGCAGCAGCATGTATCGCAGAAATCGGTATCAATCAACTTGCCGAAGAGATTTCGGAAAGCACAACGTTGACGGCTACCGATATTTTAGGAGTTATAAACAGTTTGCTTCGTATTATTCCGAAATATTTGATGTTGGGATACAAAGTAAGGTTGGACACATTCGGAGCGTTTAAGTTTGGGCTGAAAACAAATTGCAAGGGATATAACACTGCAAAAGAAGTTACAGCAAACGATATTACAGGCTTAAAAATCCTCTTTTTAGCAGATTCAATGATGAAAGCACGATTACAAAAGCCGCAATATACAAAGCTCGACGCACGTTTTATTGTGGAAGACGAAGAGGAGTCTGCTTCAAGTTCTTCCGATTCTTCTTCTCAGCAAAATGAGCCGTCTGGCGAATAGCATATAGCATATTTGCGATACGCTAAAACGACCTTTGGATTTTTCCAAGGGTCGTTTTTATTTTACCGTATGAAATGGTTTAATTTATATGGTAAATACAGCGCGTTTATACCGATAAATGCACCTCATTTATAAAGTAAATCGGATTCATTTACCAAGTAAACACAACACTTTTACTTTATAAACTCTCCTCATTCATTTGGTAAATCATACGATTTTATTCGGTAAAATTTTATTGTTCAAAAAGCCCCCACTCTGCCGAAAAAACTATGTCATCACACTGCAAAAGAAGCGGCGTTTCTTTGTCGATTTTATGTATACATCAAATCGTTCATAGAGGTAAGTCCATAAATGCACTATTTCTGTTTTCTAGTAGACACAGAACTGCTTTATAAATTTTTCGTGTGCACTCATTTTTCAATATACTTGTATTGTTCAAAGAAAATATGATAAAATGCGAGCAGGTAGCTTATGAAATCATTTTTTAAGGTATTTACTATTCTTACTCGCAAACAAATGCGCATTTGTGCTTTTTTAATATTCTTAATGCTTATAATTGCAGTTTTTGAGGCATTCGGCATTGGACTTTTGTATCCGCTAATTACAATTATTGGAGATACACAATGGCTAGAGCATCACGAAAAAATAGCGTCGTTTCTTTCAGTTTTTAAAATAAATACTCATCGCAAATTGATATTTTTTGCATCTCTTTCACTATTATGCTTTTATATAGTAAAGAATATTCTTATTTTATTGCAAGGAAAAATTCAGATAAACTTTTCTTTAAATAATCAGCGTGATTATTCAAAACGGCTTTATGCCTATTATATGCACAAGCCCTATATATATCATCTTGATACAAATATTTCCATTATTTCGCGAAATATATCGCAGGGCGGCAATACTGTTTTTAGCGAAATCCTCATAAGTACGCTTCAAATAATCACGAATATTATCACGATTCTTGTGATTTGGACGTTTATTTGCTTCATTGATTGGGTTATTGCTATCGGTGTTGCATTCGTTATGGGACCATTGGTGCTTGCGCAATTAAACTATTTTCGCAAAAAAATAACAAAAGCCGGCGAAATCCAAAACAAATGCAACGCGAAAAACGTAAAATGGATAAATCAGGGCTTTTTTTCGATAAAAGAAACAAAAGTTATGCAGCGAGAGGATTATTTTATTGATGAATTCGATAAAAGTTATTCGGCGTTTGCAGAAAGTCAGAAAGATTTTTTCTTTGTGCAGCGTTTTCCCCGTGCAATCATCGAATTGTTCACAATTGGTGGAATACTTTTGCTTATTGCGATAAAAATGCTTCTCAATTCTGATACGGCTTCTCTTATTCCAACTCTTGGAGTTCTAGCGTTGGCTGCAGTACGTTTAATGCCGATCCTAAATCAGATGATAAGTATGTTTAATTCGATTAAATTCCGTCTGCCGCTCTTCAATGATATATATGACGATTTGATGGTTGTGCGAAACAATAAGGATATGGAAGAGCAAAAACTGATTAGCAAAACAAAAGTAGCGTTGCCGTTTGAAAATGAAATCTCTGTGCAGAACTTGACTTTTGCTTATCCGTCAAAAACAGTGAATGTGTTGTCTGAGGTGTCGTTTTCTATTCCAAAAGGCTCGTTTGTGGGGATTGTTGGTCCGAGCGGCGCGGGAAAAACGACTTTCGTTGATATTTTGCTTGGTTTGTTGCCTCCAAAGAGCGGAATTATCACGGTTGACGGCAAGAATATTTATGAAAATCTTTCAGGGTGGCTGAACAATATCGCGTATGTGCCGCAGAGCATTTATTTGGTTGACGGCTCAATAAAAGACAATATCGCATTCGGGATTTCGCCAGAAGATGTTGATGATGAGCAAATACAAAAAGTTTTGAAAATGGCAGAACTTTATGATTTTGTGCAGACGCTCGAACAAAAAGAAAATACAAACGTGGGCGACCGCGGTGCAAAGCTCTCTGGCGGACAAAAGCAGCGTATCGGCATTGCGAGGGCATTGTATCACAAACCTGCTGTTCTTGTGCTTGATGAAGCGACAAGTGCGCTCGATAACGAAACGGAAAAGCAGATAACAGAAACGATT
>CALDID010000234.1 GCA_937901865.1 uncultured Treponema sp. | reverse complement strand
CTAGTGACCCCAAGCGTGTCATGCTTGTACTCTAACCAACTGAGCTAATCGCGCACTCATATGCGGTAGATGTGTAACACTATATACAAAGTTAAAAAAAATGTCAATATGTGTTGACAAATATTTTTTATTTCTATAGGCTTAAAAGCATAAAAGCTCGGAGGGCGAGTCGTTCAAAAGAAATGACAAGCTGGATAAGGCACAGACTGAAATGTCTGTTCTTTGTCCAGCTTGTTTTTTTATACTTTTCAAGCTAAGGAGTATATATGACAATTCAACTTTCAGACCATTTCACTTTTACGCGTTTACTTCGCTTTATATTTCCGTCTGTTGTAATGATGATTTTCACTTCTATATATAGTGTTGTTGACGGTATATTTGTATCTAACTTGGTGGGAAAAGCAGCCTTTGCTGCGGTAAATCTCGTAATGCCAGTCATTATGCTTTTAGTTTCTGGCGGCTTTATGCTAGGAACAGGATGCAGTGCTTTGGTTGCAATGGTTTTAGGCAAAGGCAATAAAGAAAAAGCATGTTCTGTCTTTTCATTCTTAGTGTACGTTGCAATCATACTCGGTATCTCATTAAGCATAATCGCCATTATTTTTATGCAAAAGATAGTAGCATTTTTAGGAGCTACATGAGAACTCTTAGACAATGCGGTACTGTATGCACGAATTGTAGTTTGTGGCGGAGTATTTTTTATGTTGCAAAACATATTTCAGAGCTTTTTAGTTGTCGCAGAAAAGCCTGCTATGGGCTTAAAGCTCACTATTGCAGCAGGAATTACCAATATGATTCTTGATTATGTTTTCATTGCAGTCTTTCACTTAGGCATCGCAGGCGCAGCTTATGCAACCGTTGCAAGCGTTTTTGTAGGAGGTTGTATTCCGCTTATCTATTTCATTCTGCCAAACAAAACTCCTTTACGTCTCGGAAAAACAACACTCGATTTTTCATCTCTCCTAAAAACTGTTGCAAACGGTTCTTCAGAGCTTGTCGGCAATATTGCTATGTCAGTTGTAAGCATTTTATACAACTTTCAACTCATCCGCATTGCAGGAGAAAACGGAGTTGCTTCTTATGGCGCATTGATGTATGTCAGTTTTATCTTTGCAGCTGTATTCTTAGGCTATGGAATAGGACGCTCTCCTATCGTGAGTTATCACTACGGGGCTGGAAATAGTAAAGAGCTTAAAAACCTATTTTCTAAAGATGCTATCATCATAACCATTTCAAGTATTCTGCTCTTTATTTTATCAGAATCCCTTTCTTTTCCGCTTGCAATGCTTTTCGGAGGCTATGACAAGGAGCTTTTTGCTATGATACAAACAGCTTTTATCATTTATTCTCCTGCGTATCTTTTTATGGGCGCAAATCTTTCAGCTTCCTCTTTTTTCACAGCATTAAACAACGGCTTTGTTTCTGCACTCATCTCTTTTTTGAGAACACTTGTCTTCCAATGTGCTGCCGTTTTGGTATTACCGTTACTATGGGGAATAAATGGCATTTGGATTGCAGAAATAGTTGCAGAAGTATGCGCTTTTATCATTGTTGCCCTAAGCATTATAGCATGTAGAAAGAAGTACTCATACTTCTAAAAGAGACTATCGCCGAAAATAAAACTATGAAACGGTTATTTTATTTTGCACTTTTTATGCTATTCATTTCATCAGTACACGGATTAACGTTAGCAACATGGAACGTACAAACGTTTTTTGACTCGACAACAGAAGGCACTGAATATGAACAGTTTATAGAAAATGGGGCAAAATGGAATGATACGCAATATTTAGATAGGTGCAAGCGAACTGCAAACATAATTGCAATGATTGACGCAGATGTGATTATTCTTGAAGAGATAGAGGGCGAAAACTGCCTTATCGATTTATATAATCAAACACCAAACTTTTTCGATTTGAAACGAGTATATAAATATGCCACATTCGCAAAAGAAGAAGGCGCAAGCATTGGAATTGGTGTTTTTTCACGAAAAGAAATATATGACGTACGGCTTCACTCTGTCTATCTCAAAGATAAAAATGCCGCTACCACACGCCCTATCATTTCTTTTAAAGTGAAAGACAAAGAGAGAGAGCTGACTATTTTTGCAAACCATTGGAAAAGCAAAAGAGGAAACGGAGAAAATATAAGGGCTTTACAGGAAAAGACTCTTTCGTTTTTTATAAGAAGAGAAACTAATCCTGTTGTAGCTTTAGGCGATTTCAATATGGATAATAGAGAGTTTGTGAGCATAGACGGAAAAAAGGCATTGCGAGCATTTTCTAAAGCTGATACAACTTTGATACAATCTGTGTGGGATACTTCCTCAATAAACAGTGGCAGCTATGTCTATAGAGGAGAATGGGAAAGAATAGACAATATTTTTTACACTTTCTCAGTTTTGCTCGAAACGTTTTGCGTTATTAGAGAAGAGGAACTCATCGACGAAAACGGATTCCCCAAAGGCTTTAGTTTATATAAGAAAGGAGGCTACAGCGACCATTTACCTCTAAAAGCGAGTATAAAATTATAGCGCATTGGAGATTTTAGAAGTATTGACTAAAATTATCTCTTTATGAATAATATATGTATCTGATTCTACTTTGAGAAATTGGAGATAATTATATGAAGTCTAAATCTTTTGTCATCGCTTTACTCTTTGTCGTTTTTTGTACATCGATTTTTGCACTTGCAAAAGCACAAGAACCACACAAATCTATTGACGACTACTTAAAGGCTTATGAGCGGCTTATTGAGTATGTGGAAGAATTAAACCCTGCTATTGAACAGGACTTTCCGCTTCTTGCACAAAAATCACAAAACTTCAATGCAACAGCACAAAGCCTACAAGCAAGCTCTGAATGGACAAAAAACGATTCTGCAATGCTCGATATTTTAAATGAGCGATACACAGCAGCGGTAACACGGCTTGTTTCGGGTAATATGGCGAACGGCTATTCAGTATCATTTAACTAACACAGGCATAGCCTGTTTCTCCATAAAAAAGCCACACATTTTCTTTTGTAAGAAAAAAGGTGTGTGGCTTTTGCATTTATAAGATTTGGTTAAAGCTGCAAGAATGCCTTATATGCGCAATATGCTTGCCAAATGTCTTCTTTTGCAGTGATTTCCCACGGAGCGTGCATAGAAAGAACAGGAACACCTGCGTCAATAACGTTCATTCCGTATTTTGCCGCAAGATATGCAATAGTTCCGCCGCCGCCTTGGTCAACTTTGCCAAGCTCGCTCATCTGATACGGAATATTATTCTTTTCCATTACTGCGCGAACTTTTGCAATATATTCAGGGTTAGCGTCGTTTGCGCTATACTTTCCTCTGCTTCCTGTGAATTTATTGAATACGATTCCGCTTCCCAAGAACGAAGCATTATCTCTATCATACAAATCAGGATTCTGTGGATCAAATGCTGCGTTAACATCGCTTGAAAGCATTGTTGAGTTTGCAAGAGAACGGCGAAGCGTGAGGTCTGAATATTGCCCCATTCGAGCAACCAGTTCTGCAACAGCATTTTCAAAGAAATGTGATTCCATACCTGTTGCACCAACGCTGCCAATTTCCTCTTTGTCAACGCAAAGACAGCAAGCCGTTCTTGTCTTTACTTCGCTATCAAGCAATGCTCTAAATGAAGTATATGCACATGAGCGGTCGTCTTGTCCATAGCCCAAGATTAAAGAGCGGTCAAGCCCTAAATCGCGCGCCACACCAGCAGGCACAATCTCAAGCTCAGCAGACATAAAGTCATTTTCTTCAATACCATACTGAGTTTTCAAAAGCTTTAAAATTGCCTTTTTGCAAGAGTTCTTTTTTTCATCTTTCTTGTCGTCTTTTTTCTCTTCCTCTTTCTTGTCTTTCTTTGGAGGAACAATAGAGCCGACAATCAAATCAAGGCTTTCGCCAGAGATGAACTCTGAAGCACTTTCTTTCATCTGCTTTTGTGCAAGATGAGGTAAAATATCAGAAATACAGAAAACAGGGTCATCAGCTTTTTCGCCGATGTTGATATTCACTGTTGTACCGTCAGTCTTGCACACAACGCCATGAATAGCAAGAGGCAACGTTACCCACTGATATTTCTTAATTCCGCCATAGTAGTGTGTATTGAAATAGCAGATAAAATCTCTCTCCAAAACAGGAATCTGCTTTACATCGAGGCGAGGACTGTCAATATGTGCGCCCAAAATATTCATGCCCTTTTCTAATGGGTCATAACCTACCGTGAAAAGCGCAATCGCTTTGTTCATCTGTGTGATATACACTTTGTCGCCAGCCTTTACGCTGTCTATCTTGTTCAAGTCAACAAAGCCGTTCTTTTCAGCCTCTTTCACAATCTGAGAAACACATTCTCTTTCTGTCTTTCCGTTATCAAGAAAAGACTTGTATTCTCCAATAAGTTTCTCGTCCATAAAATAGAATCTCCTTTACAAAGATTTTTTCGTTCCCACTCACTATATACCAATAGCACAATTTGATAAAGATGTATTAAGCAATTTATAGTAACAAAATTGTCAATAAAAATACCCCGCATCTTATATATCTATCATATAATAGGTGCAGGGTATTTTTTCAGTTTTTAGCCTGTGACTCTTACAAAACAGCCTCTGGCTGTGTTATTTTCCTGTTAAAAGGAAATCTGGCGTAAATGCACGAGCAGGAATTGGCTTATCAACAACGATACCAACCATCTTGATAATAGAAGAGCGGCCGTTCTGCACATTTGTCATAACGTTTTCCATCGGAATGTTATAAACGCGGTTATTTGTTCCTGGCATCTTCTTGATAGCCTTGATTTCGTTCACCTTGAGCAACTTGCCTTTCTTGTCATACATCTCGATGTATGTAGGAATCCAAGCATCTTTTGTAACCCACGAAATGCGGTATGAATACTGGCTAGATTTCGGGTCTTTAGGAGTTGACTTTACCACATACAAATCCTTGAAGTTGCCCTTGTCTTCGCTTTCTTTCAAAAGCTCGTGTGTATCGTCCTCAACCTTGCGAGAGCTCATATCGTCATAAGAGAATTCTGTTCCAACGAATGAGTTTCCACCTTCTGAAGAAGCAACACGACGATAGTTCTTGAGCTTTGGAAGATAAATCCACTTATCATCATCTTTGCCCTCGTTCTCTTTTGCCAAAAAGCGTGTATCTTTAATAGTTGCAGGCGTATCGAACATCATAATAACATCTGTAAGACCGTTTGCACAGCGACCGAATTCACGCACATCGCGAGCTTCTTCTGTCTTGCCGCTCTTATCTTTAAGAATAAGCTGTACTTTTGCCTGTGTGAAGTCAGGCTTCTGTCTGTCATAAACGTGTGTCATAATCTCTGTGCCGTCGATTGCGAACGCAGAAATGCCGAGTGCAAATGCCGCAGTAGCAGCAAGCAATGTCTTTAAAGTTTTCATAAAGGTCTTTCCTCCCATATATTTTATTCGCTCTTTTCAGCGAGTTTTGCCTTGTATGCTTCTTTCTGCTCTTTAGACCACATAAATTTCGGGTCAAAGGCGTTAAGAAGTCCTGGAATAACCGTCATTGAAAGAGCAGAGCTTGTGAACATAACAACCGCAACCAATGCTCCAATGTAGCGCAAAATAATGAACTTTGAGAACAAAAGCACACAGAAGCCCAATCCAACAGCAATAGCATTTGTTACAATACCCTTTCCGCTTGTCTTAAACGTTTTCTTTGTAACTTCCTCAAGGTCATCTGTCAACGCTCTTTCTGCACGGTATGTTTCCATAAAGTGAATTGTGTAGTCGATACCAACACCAATAGCAACAGAAGCGATGATACTTGTACAAAGGTCAAGAGCAATTCCTGCAAAGCCCATTGTCATAAAGTTGAGCAAGATAGTGAGTCCGAGCGGAATTGCTCCGATAATACCTGCCCATGGGGATTTGAATGACAGAGAGATGATAACAAAAACCATAACAAGAGAAAGAATGATACTTGTTGTCTGGCTGTCTACAACCATCTTTGTCATCATATATTCCATTTCGCCATTACCAGTTGCTTCAAGTTTGTATCCTTTCGGGAAATACTTTTCAGCATACGCCTGTGCATCAGCAATAATCGCCGCAGTGTCGTCAGTTGAGTGAGTGCGAAGCTGTACCTGTGTGCGAATAGAAGTCGGCAATGTCATATTGTTTGCAAATCTCTTAATCTGTTCGCTAGAAAGAAGAAGCAAATACTGAGAAACCAAATCGCCCAACTCTTCACGGCTTGCAACAGGATACTTTGAAACATCGTATGGAATTTCGTAGTAATCAATACCACCAAAGTTCAACTGCTTTTCAAGCTCTGTTACAATCTGCTCTACAGTTGCTTTCTTTCCGCCAGCAGCAGTGTATGCACTATGGAGCTTTTCAAGAACAATCTGCGTTGTCAACGGCTCTGAGAAATCATCACCATTCGGCGCATTCATAACCTGATTCATACGCTTGATAAAAGTCGTGAATGAAACAATCTTTCCAATTCCTGAATGTCGAGAAAGCAAATACTCTTGCATTCCGTCCACAACGACCAAGATTTCAGGATTCGTCAGCATGTGATACTGTTTCTGCTCAACAACTTCTTCTGTTTCGCTTTCAGTTGAAAACTCTGTATCGCTAGCAAAATCAAAGTCGAAATCTTCACCTTCTGCAGAAGAATCAAAGCTCATATCATCAAAACTAAAGTCATCTGCACCAGAGCTTTCGCTGCCTTCTTCACTATCAAAGCTCATGTCAGAGAAGCTAAAGTCAAATCCGTCTTCAGAAGCTACTTCATTGATTTCTGCACTCGCAGCTGCCTCTTCTAGCTCTTTTTTCGCCGCAAGCTCTTCTTCTGTCAACTCTTCGCCGCTTACAACAAAATAGAGCGTGTTTGAACCTGCAAGATGTTCATCAACATAAGAAATATCTTGGCGGAACTTAGAATCTGGAGGGAAGTAGTTTACCAATGCCGTATCTACGATGAGCATCTTAAATCCTACGATAGCCGCTACAAGAACAACTGCTGTTGACACGATAAGACGAGGCTTTGTGCCAGAGAAGAAGTGATAAATAGAATACAGCGTTGAAGAAGTTGCCTCTTCTGAACTCTTTCCGCCCTGTCGCTTTAACTGCTTTTCGATTCTGAGCTTAATTCTTGTAGAAAGGCGATTCTTGTTGTTTCTGTGCTTTCCAACTGCGCTAATCGGTGTTACATAGAGCAAACACGGAATAAGCGTCATAGACAAAAGGAGGGAAAACACAACACCTGCCGCCGCAAATACAGAGAATGACTTTAGAGGCATAATCGGGCTTGTAACATTAGAAATGAAGCCTGCAACCGTGGTAATGCCTGCCAAAACAACTGCAACCCACACATCTTTTAAGCCTTCTACAATAATATCTGCATGTTTTTCTTTTGTAAGCTCGCCAGAGAACTTATCAAGAGCAATGTAGTAGTGAGTCAAAACGTGGATACCGTACGCACTGCCACAAGCCACAAGACAAACAGGGATAACGCTTCCGATGATAGTGAACGTGATGTGAAGCATACACATAATGCCCACAGACCAAATAGTCGCCATCAAAACTGTAATCAAAGGCAAGATTGTTCCGCTGAATGTGTGGAATGAGAAATAAAGAGAAAGCAATACAACGAGAGCTACAAACGGAATTAAGATAAGCAAATCGCTAATCATAAAGTTATATCCGTCATCACTCAAAACAGGGTCGCCAAAATAGCGCACTTCAAGGTCAGAGCCTTTTACAGCCTCTTCACAGATTTTTTGAATCTCGTGGAGAGAAGACATTTGTCTTTTTGAATTAAGCATATTGCCGTTTTCGTCTTTTGGCTCTAGAGTAATCATCATCTGCGTTGTTTTGCCGTCGTCGGTGATGATAACTCTATTATACATTTCCTGCCAATCAACAAGACGCTGCTTGATGAGTGCCATATCTTCACTGCTACCAGCATAATTGTCACCGCCGATAAGGCTTGCAGCAGACAATCCGCCATTAACGCCTTCTATAAAGTCAATATTTGCAATAGAATCGATGTTTTCAACATACGGAACGCTACCGATTTTCTCAGTAATCTCTTGCACAATGCCAATATATTCAGGAGTTACAATAGTATCTCCAGACGTTTCAAGAGAAATACCCAAAACCATCATACTTCCAAAATCTTCTTCAGCCTTTAGCATACGCTGATAAGATTCAGAGCTTTGTGGCATATACATACGCACCGTGTTTTCAATAGAAATAGTGCGAAGCTGCCAGCCGAAAAATGCAGTGATAACAAGGCTCAAGATGATTACAAGCCAAGAGCATTTCAGCATTTTCTTAATCATTTCGCTTCTCCTTAAAAGAAAATCTTTATACCTCTAATTGCATTTATCAACCATTTGGTAGATAATAGAATTAAATGTTTAAGTAGTTAAACGTTTAAGCTACTATACCGATTGACAAATAAAATGTCAATAGCTATTATAAAAGTATAATAAGTGCAAAGGAGTTTTTCACATATTATGGACACAAATTGCAACAATATCGGCATCTTTAGCGACGATAGCACAACGCCGAAAGAAGAGAGAAGCGAAACTTTAAAAGATATTTTTAAGACTTTTGAAACACTAAGCCCGATTTTTATCGCCCTTGCCGATACGGTGCGGCAAACACTCCTTTTAGCCCTTATGGAAGCGAGCTCAGACGGAATAAACGTGGGGGATTTAACGGCAAAGACTCACCTTTCTCGCCCCGCAATCTCTCATCACTTGAAAGTGCTAAAAGACTGCGGAGTCGTTGTTTCTCACAAGGTCGGCACACAAGTTTTTTACTATTTCAAGATTGGAACATATCTCAAAGACTTAAAGCACTTTAACGAATTGCTCGAAAAAAGCATTTCTGGCATAGACCTCAATCTTATAAAAGAAAAAGCCCCGTGGATGCTCTAACACACTAAGGCTCTGCTTTTCAAAATGCAGGTCGTATTTTTGAAAATGCAGGGCGTGCATTTGCTCTAAACTAGCCCTGCATTTATCTAGAACTAGCCTACTTTCTTCCCAAAACTAGTCCTGCATTTTTTAAAAGTAGGCTACTTTCTTCCTAAAACAAGCCCTGCATTTTTAAAAGTAGCCTTGTTTTTTACAGTAATATAGAGCTATCCGCTTTTGAAAAACAGATAGTGGCTCTGACAAAGCAAGCCCGTGTCTGTTAAAACTCGTAAGCACAGAGGGCAGAGCCAAAGATTAAATCGACGCTTCCCTCTGCTTGCACCTTTGTCATCTTACATTCGATAACTGCGCTAATCTCATCATCAGGAATCATCACATCAATTTTCTTTGCTTTGTGCGCCTTTATGTCGAATTTTTCAAACTTATCCACCGTTGCACCAGACACGCTGCCTGTATTTTCTACTAACGCCCCTGCCGCATCTTTCGGGATAAGAATTGCAAACTCTTTACTGCGGCGGATATTTGCGTCCGCTTGGTGTTCGGGGGAACTGGCAAAGAGTGCTTTTGTTACAGGCTCATAATCATAGGGCATAACCCAACCAATCGGGGTTAAATCATAAGAAGATTTCCCCTTTGTCGCAATAATCACAGGCGATTTTATCAGTTTGTACGCCTCTTCAACATCAATCTCTTTCATACTTTTTATTTTGCACTCATATTTTCTTTTGTCAAGTATTTTTTTCGCAAAGGAAGCAGGCGAGGTGCTACATCGAGAGAAAAACGCTTTTTCAAAAATATACCACGGTTTTCATAAAATATCAAAGTTGTATCATAAACAGCTTGTGTTTGCCGATAAATTCTATACGATGAAGACTTTAATTGCTTTATTTGCTCAAAACGATAATTCGCACCTAAACGATAAACTATTTGACGGAAAATCTGCATTTGACCGCTCGAAAGAATGGGCTGCTTCTTTTTCTGATGCACTTGTATATATATTAGAAAACAAAGATTACACAATACATGCTCTTTTACTTGATATAACGCAAAAAGCGAAAGAGAATGAATGTCAAAGAGTGATGTTTGCTTTTGCAGACTCGCCTTTTTTAAATAAAAAACTTTCTATAGAGCTTCTCGATACTCACGAAAAATATGCAAGTGAATACTCTTTTGCTGACGGCTATCCTGACGGATTTGCTCCAGAAGTTATAGACACAGACTCTCTTTCTTTGTTGAGCTCTCTTACAGCTGCAGAGGCTTTGCAGAGCGCGGTAGGAGAAAAAAAGGTATGCAGAGATGCTCTTTTTTCTGTGATAAAGTGCGATATAAACTCTTTTGAAATTGAAAGCGTTTTAGCTCCTAAAGATTACAGACAATATAGATTACATCTGTATTGCGACACAAAGGCGAATGCAAAGGCTTGCAAAATACTCTATGAGAGTTCAAAAGGAATAGAGGACGTGAATGAGTGTGCTGACATTGCGGTGAATAATGCAGATATTTTGCACACATACCCAGCCTACTATAGAATACAGCTCACAGAGTCTGTTGAAGCAAACGATATATATACGCTCTATCCGCACGTTTTTAACAAAGTATACGGTGCGCTTCCGCTTGAAGCAACAAACGAAAACAAAACAAAATCTATGAGTTTTGATAAATTTGAAAAGCTCATTAAGGATATATCTGATTTTTCAGAAAGTGCTATGATTTCGCTTTCGTTTGGCGGAGAGAGCCTGCTGTATGAGCAGTTTGAAAACGCTGTTGAAACGGTGCTTTCTTATAAAGGTCTTTCGCTTTTAATAGAAACGTCTGGATACAACATCACTCAAGAGCTTGCAGAACGGCTTTCTAAAAAGTGTGCGGAAGTAAATAAAGAAATAACGTGGATTGTCAGTATCGACGCTACTGATGAGGCTATGTATAAAAAGATACACGCTCAATGCAAAGAAGATGCGTATAAAAAAGCGATTAGTGCGGTGGGCATTTTGTCAAAGTACTTTGCAAAGAATGTATATCCCGAGTTTTTGCGCATAAACGAAAACGAAGAGCAGCTAGAAGCGTTTTTCCGCTTTTGGAAGAATGCAGAAAGCCCCAGTTATGGCAATGTATTGATACAAAAATATGACCACGGCTGTGCGCTCTTACAGGAAAACAAGCCTGCAGATTTATCGCCATTAGAGCGGTATCCGTGCTGGCATTTAAGAAGAGATTTTATTATTCTTGCAGACGGAAATGTACCGCTTTGTCAAGAATGGCAAGATAAAAGCGATTTTATCGGAAATGCCTTTGAAGAGAAATTAAGCGATATTTGGGAGAAAAGCAAAACTTCTAAAGTCATCTTTAGCGAACGATGTTCTTTGTGCGATGAATACTATACCTTTAATTTTTAACGAGCGACAAATAAAGAGAACTTCTCTCGGTGGTTCTTTTGACAAATCAAAAGCAAAAATGGGTGTATCTGTTGTTCTTTTGGGAAGAGGCGGCAATCACTATAAAGCCAAAATGCTAGATACCTTAGTGCAAAGTGGCTTTGAATCCATCATCTCGATTGAAAAAGACCACGAAAGCTACAACATTGATAATCTTTCTTCTCGATTTCCAGAAGTAAAATTCATCATCACCCTTGAAAAGCTGAATATAGGAGAGATGATAAATATCGGCATAGAAGAAAGTTCTGCTGAACACGTTCTTGTGTTGTGGGACGATATAAAGTTTTCTGCAAGTACGCTTTCTCCCAATCTTGCCGAAAAGCTCATTGCCTTACATCATTATTGCATCGTGCCACGCCTTGTTACAAAAATACAGGGAATGCCTATCGTTACTTCCCCTTCAGCTCTTTCCTCAAAGTTTCAAGTGTCAAGAAACTCATTTGTAAAAGATGGAGAGATAACGCTTTATCCGTTCGACTTTGTGGGATTGTTCGATAAAGAAAAATTTATCACCTTAGGTGGCTATGATTACACAATAGATTCACCCTATTGGCAAAATCTTGACCTTGCAGTGCGCTCATGGCTCTGGGGGGAAAAGACTTCCATTTCAACGGCATTTCAGCTCATCTATGACGGTACATTACCCGTAGAAGACCAAACGGCAAATATGAGCGAGCTTCGCTTTTATCTAAAGAATTTGACACCTATCTTTAAGTATGACCACGGCGTATTGCCTTCATCAGCATTTTTCCGCTATATGATGCACTCATCAAGCGGCTTTATCGAAGCATACAAAAGATTTAAAGACGCTCAAAATTGGACGAATAAAAACAAATATAGATTTAAGACTGATATTGTAACCCTTATGGAAAACTGGGGAAATCAAGAGGACGAAAAATGAAGTTTTTTTCAGGATTATTTGAACATAAATGTGAATTAGGCAAAGTTGTTTTAATCGTGCAATGCCGTCTTTCTTCTACAAGATTGCCGAGAAAGGCTTTGCTTGATTTGGGCGGGAAAAGCGTTTTAGAATGGACTCTTAACGCAATGAAAAAAGTGAGGGCAAACGAATACTATGTTGCGACAGATGAGAGCTCTGAAAAAGAACTTTCGCCTATTGCGGCAAAGAGTGGCTTTAAGATTTTTGCAGGCCCGCTTGAAGATGTTCTCGAACGCTTTTGCTTAGTGATAGAAAAAACAAAAGCAGACACCGTGATAAGAGCAACAGCAGATAATCCTTTTTTGTTTTATGAGGCAGCAAGTGCTTTATTAGATGAATACAAAGAAAGAATAAAAAACGAGCCGTGTGATTATATCACTTGGACAGGACTCCCACACGGAAGTGGCATAGAGATTTTTAACGCTCATTCACTTCTCAAAGCTCACGATTCTGATTTTTTAACACCTTATGACCACGAACATGTAGGACCTGCGCTTTACAAGCACGCAGACCAATTCATTTCGGTTATGATTCCCGCGCCTGAAAGATGGAATCACCCAAATCTGAGAACAACAATCGACACAAAAGCCGATTACCGAAGAGCGTTAGCCCTTGTGAGAGCTGTTTCTGACGGAATGGCGAGAGAAGAGCCATACACAACAGAAGAAATTTTAGAGGGAATAAAAACTCCGATGGTTTCAAATCCTATTCTCTTTGTGCCAAGCGTGGAGAAAGGACACGGGACAGGTCATGTAAGACGATGTATCGACTTTGCTTCAACGATAGGAGCAGATATTTTTATCCCTGAACACATTGATTTTCCCGAAATAAATGACTTGATTGCAACGAGCTTAGAAAAAGAGCTTAGACCGTGGCAGATTCTTAATGAATTTCCTGGAAAAGATGAATACGCTCTCATCGTAGCTGATATGTTTGAAATGAGCGAAGAGATGGCAAAACAGCTTCATTCTCTCGCCCCTCTTTTAGCGATAGACGAAGGCTCTTCGGAAAGAGTTACGAGTTATTGCGATTATCTGTTAGACATAATCCCGTCTTATCAAGTTACGAGAGCGGCGAATATGACAGAGCCTTCTTTTGTGCCACTTCCCAAAAACAGAAAAACCGAAAGAGCGAAAAACATCTCTCGAGTGCTTGTTTCAATCGGAGGAGAAGACCCTGCAGGTTTCACACTTCCTGTAGCTTTGGCATTTGCAGAAGCAGGCTGCGAAGTAAGCGCAATTTTGCCAGAAAATAAGCTCAAGAATAATGCAACGTATGAAAAAGACAATTTGCATTTTATTCCTCCGATGAATAATCTGAAAGAAAAACTTGCAGATTATGATTTGGTTGCAACTCATTACGGATTTACCGCTTTTGAAGCTCTCGCGGCAGGCTGTGCGATTGTTCTTGTAGCGACAACTCCGCTTCACGAACTTTTAGCGGAAAATTACGGTTTTGTATGCTTAAAGAAAAATGTAAATGTGGAAAGCGTGAAGCAGCTTTTGCAAGACAGTAGCACTCTCTATCCGATATCTCCTTTAGGGGAAGGAAAAGAAGAAAAAAACGGTGCACAGTTCATTACAGAGATTGCAAAGGGACATAGATTTTGCTGTCCTGTGTGCCAAGAAAAACGAGAAGACGTAGACGGCATTGAATCTCGAACTGCAAAACGGACTTTTAGACGCTGTGCTTCGTGCGGAATGATATATATTTCTTGGACAAAAGCCTCTGAAAATACCTCATATAACAAAAGTTATTTTTACGAGGATTATAAAGCTCAATACGGCAAAACATACCTAGAGGATTTTGCTTCGATAAAAGCTCAAGGTGTTCGCCGTATCACTAACATAGAAATGCTCTTTAGAAGCGGCAAAAAAAAGAGCGTAACTCCGACGATTTTAGACATTGGCTGCGCAATGGGACCTTTTATCGATGCAGCTTCTGATTCTGGCTGGCAAGTGTATGGCACTGATGTGTCAAGTCAAGCGGTTGAGTATGTGCAAAAAACACTGCACTACCCTGCTGTATACTCCGCATTTCCCGATTTTAATCCTGTATCAAGTTTTGGCATACAAGATTTTGATGTCGTTACTATGTGGTACGTTATAGAGCATTTTCAGAACTTGAATGCAGTGCTTGAGGCAGTATCTAAAATCGTAAAAAAAGACGGCATTTTTGCTTTCTCCACTCCGTCAGCTTCTGGAGTTTCTGCAAGATTTAATCGACAGAGCTTTTTTGAGCAAAGTCCTGAAGACCACTATACTCTTTGGGAAATTGAAAACGCACAAAAGATACTTTCTCGCTACGGTTTTAAAGTGTTAAAGATAGTAAGTACAGGGCATCACCCAGAGCGATTTCCGTATGCAAAAGAAAAAGTATTAAAGCCGAATTCTGTGCAATTCAAGGGCTTAAAGATGTTTAGCAAACTAAAAAATCTCGGTGATACGTTTGAGGTATATTGCAAAAAAGTATCAGATATGCCGATAAAGTAAAAGTTGAGGCTTTTATTATGTTTGAAGATTTTGGAAATACACAGTCTGTTTTGATTTTAGGAGCTGGCTTAATGCAAGAGCCTGCGATAAATGCTGCGAAAGCAAATGGATTTAAAGCTGTTGTTGTAGACGCAAATCCAAATGCAACAGGAGTAATATTAGCAGATGTGTTTGCGCCGATTGACTTAAAAGATAAAGAAGGTCTTTTAGCTTTTGCAAAAACAATTCCAAATCTTCAAGGCGTATTTACTGCTGGTACAGATTTTTCCGCTTCGGTGGCATATATTGCAAACAGTTTGCATTTGAATGGGCATGATTACGAAGCCTGTTTGAATGCAAGCAACAAGGTGAGAATGAGAAAATGCTTTGAAAAGTACGGCGTTTCATCTCCTTGTTTTGAAAGCGTAAAAGAAAGCGATATAGAGAAATTCACTGAAGAAAAATTATCTAACATGCAGTTTCCAAAAGTGATAAAGCCGACAGACAATATGGGAGCTCGCGGTTGCAGAATGATTAGAAGCAAAGAAGAGTTTATCCCATCTGTCAAAGACGCGGTTAAAAATTCAAGAAGCGGAGAAGCTATCCTTGAAGATTATATGAAAGGAGATGAATTTTCAATCGACTCTATTGTCTATAATGGAACTCTCACTATCACAGGATTTGCAGACCGTCACATTTATTATCCGCCGTATTTTATCGAAACTGGTCATTCTATGCCGACGCAAATCGATTGGAAAAAAAGAAGAAACATTATAGAAACATTTGCAAAGGGCGTAAAGGCATTAGGTTTAACACAGGGTGCTGCAAAAGGCGATATAAAATATACAGAAAACGGGGCTATGATAGGCGAAATCGCAGCTCGACTTTCAGGCGGATATATGAGCGGTTGGACGTATCCTTACGCGGCAGATATTAACCTTACAGAACAAGCTTTGCTAATTGCAACAGGAAAAGAACCTACTGAACTTTTACAAAAAAGAGTGAGGCTCGAAGTAAACGAAGACTGTCCATTTGAAATTTATGATTTACCCTGTGCAAAAGCAAGCACAGAGAGAGCTTGGATTTCTATTCCTGGTGTGATAAAAGAGATTACAGGTCTTGAAGAAGCAAAAAAGATTGAAGGAATAAAAAACGTTTTGCCAAGAAATAAAGCGTTGGACAAAGTGGATTTTCCAAGAAATAATGTGCAAAAATGTGGCAACGTTATTTCTGTAGCGCATACGTTCCAAGAAGCACAGAATATAGCTCACGAAGCTATTAGGCATATCACATTGCGCCTAGAGCCGTGCAATGCAGAAACAGAGGCATTTTTGAGAGGAGAAGAGAGAAAAGATGAAAAAGGATTCCCTCCCTATGCTTATCCTGCTTTTTCTCAAATCGATTTGACTCGTTTGCTCAAAAGCAAAACGATAGCAGCAAATAAAAGCGTCATCGATTATTGTCCTGAGAGCTTACTTAATTGTAAAGAAGAAGATTGGAATCACTGTACAATAATGCAGACTTTGAAAAGGTTTGATGAAATTTGCTCTATACACAAAGAATTAGAGTGTGAACGATTTTTTAAAGCATTGATTCGAGGCGGAATACAGGGTTGTTTATATGTTGCTGATTCAGCAAATAGCTAAAATAATTCGCATCGCAATAATTTCTATTTCTCTTTTTATTTTGCCATTTTCTGCCTTTTGTGCCGAAAGTGTAAACTTGATAGAAAACGCTAAAAAAGCAGGCATCGTCGTATATTGGGATTCGATGAGCAAAAGCGGTATTCTTGAGAAAAATGGCAGACAGCTTTCATTTCAGACAGACCAAAATATTGTGCTTGAAGACTGCAAAAAACTCGTTTTGTGGGACGCACCTATAATAGAAAACGGTATTTTAGTAGCGTCAAAACAGTTTATGAATAAGGCAGAAAATTTTTTTAGCACAAAGCAAGCGGCAACGACAGAAGTGTACAATATAGAGGCTATACTCATAGACCCTGGTCATGGAGGTAAAGACCCAGGAGCGCAAGCTGTACACAAGATAGACGGCAAAAATGTTACTGTCAGAGAAAAGGATATAACGCTAAGTGTTGGTAAATATCTTTATGATATGCTAAAAAAAGAGTATCCAAACAAACAAATCTTGATGACACGAAACACGGATACAACAATATCGCTATCGCAAAGAACAGAGATTGCAAATGCGGTTCACCTAAAAGAAAAAGGTGCAATTTTGTATGTGTCAGTTCACGTTAATGCGTCTTTGGATAAAAAGGCTTCAGGTTTTGAAACGTGGTATTTATCGCCAAACTATCGAAGGCAGGTCATAGACAATTCAGAAAAAGTAGATAAGTCTATATTGCCCATATTAAACGCGATGACAGAAGAGGAGTATACAACAGAAAGCGTGTTGATAGCAAACTTTATAAACGAAGGCTTACAAAACAGCATAGGCTCTTTTACCTCTTCAAGAGGCACAAAAGCAGAAGAGTGGTTTGTTGTAAAGAATTCAAAGATGCCTGCAGTATTAGTCGAGATAGGTTTTTTGACAAATTATAAGGAAGCATGCTTGTTGAATGATTCTTCATACTTGAAAAAAGTTGCCAATGGGATATATAATGGACTCACATCATTTGTTACACATTTTGAAAAATCTAAAGGTTTTACTGGGGTAAGATAAGTTTTTTTAGATTTATGTGTTAAAATATATCTTGAAGCGTAAGGAAGACAGAATGACAACTAAAAATAAAATTTCTAATGTATTTTTTTTATTTTTTCTTGTTGTTTTTTGCTTTTCTGTGCTAGAATATAAGATGAGTAGACAGGGAAAACGTAGAATATTCTATTTTGCAACCCTAGATTCTTCCGATATTCATAGTGAGGTTCGTTATGAACCTAGAGATTTTGTAGATACGGGAACAAGTAGCATACAGTTTTTTATTGAAGAACTTTTGCTCGGACCTACCACAAATAGATACCGACCAGTGTTTTCGTTAGGTACGAAAGTTTTATTTTGTAACCTATCTGGCGATACTTTATATGTGAATCTATCAGAAGACGCTCTTCTTGAAAAAGGAAGTGCGCAAACAATTAAGGATGGCACGGAATTTTTTAAGATGAATATCTTGAAGAATTTCGCAAATATAAATACTATAGAGATGTTTATTGGTGGTAAACAGATTATCTATTAATAAGCCTTATTTCGTCAACGATTGCAAAATGGGATAAAAAGTCGTTGACAAAAAACGATTGTTAATAGATACTGTATAACATACAAGGCTACATCAAAGTGTATTAAAGGAGCTTCGAATGAAGAGAACTTTCGTTTTAACAACAGCGGCAATGATGCTTGCAGGCGCATTCGCATTCGCAGAGGTGTCAACACTCATCGACTTCACATTGCTCAATGCAGATAGCGGTGATGATGGCAATGGTAACCCAACTCTTAACGCTCACACAACAATGGACTATGCAGAATCTGCAGGTACAGTGTACACAGACGAGCAGAAAGAGCTTATGAAGACTTCACTTGCTATTGGTGAGTGGGAAATCGTTCTTAACGCTTCTGCACGCAATGTTCAGAGTGTAGGAATCTCAACTGTTCGTGAAGCACCTGTTGCAGCAGGCAAGCACGAAGGTGAGAAGATTATGGGTGTTCGCATTGAATTCCCATCAACAGCTGTGAACTCAAATGCAAAAGTTGTACCAGCTTTCAACATTCCTGCTTACGAGCCAGTTCGCTCAGAAGAAGGCGGAGAAGGTGAAGAAAGCAGCGAAAATGCAGGCGACTTCAAGAGCCAGTTTGAGAATGGATATGGTATCGTAAAGAATGTTGGTACTTTAAAGTCAATCGCAGTAGAGACTCTCGGAGAGAACTTCCCACACAGACTTTATGTTCTTCTTTCAGATACAGACGGTGTTCAGCGCCGCTATGACATGGGTACACTCAAGTTCGATGGTTGGAGAACTCTCACATGGAACAACCCAGATTACATTTCTGAAGTTCGCACACGCGAAATCCGTGTTATCCCTCTTTACCCACGTGGTCTTCCATATGTAAGATTTGATGGTTTCCAGGTTAGCCGCGATGCAAGCGATGTTGGTGGTACATTCATCGGATATTTCCGCAATGTTCAGATTATGTACGACAAGGCTCTTCTTACAACAGAGCGCGACATTGTAGACGAGGATTTGTGGAACATCATTGGCGACAAGGAAAAGGCTCGCCAGAATGCTGAGATGTCTCGCTTCGGAAACAAGCAGGTTAACCGCTACCTCGAGAAGCAGAAGATGGCTACAGAGACTTCTTTCGAGGAAGAAGGTGAAGGCTCATCAGAAGGTGCTGCAGAGGGTGGTGAAACAACACAGGCTGAGTAATTCAGCTTGAAACTGTAAGCACACATTTTGTTGAAAAGGCTGTTTATTGCGTTTGTGATAAACAGCCTTTTTTTACGACAAGGGGATGTATTTGTAATGAATGAAACGGCAGGTAATTTGGCATTAAACACACAAGTCCCAGAGCGTGAGATTATCTATCAACGGTATGAAAGATATAAACCTTATCTGCAAGGGATTCTCGCTTTGATAGAAACAAGGTTGAAGAGTACATTAAAGCTCTCTTCTAATCCAACTTTTAAGTCAAGAGTTAAATCGTTTGATTCTTATTACAAAAAGATTTTGAGAAAACACCCAGATGCTGCTACAAAACAAAGTTTAGTGCAGCTTACAGACATGATGGGTATTCGCGTGATATGTGCTTTTATGGAAGATTTATCGGAAGTAGAAAGGCAGTTAATAGAAAATTTCGACGTGAAGGAAGTGGAAAGAAAAGGAGCTGAACAAAGTTTTAGAGAGTTCGGCTACGAATCGGTACACGTTTTAATAAGCATTCCTGAAGATTGCTACCCAGAAGGGAAAGAGAATTTTCCTTTAGCAATCGATACTGTTTGCGAAATACAAATCCGTACCATTTTGCAAGACGCATGGGCAGAAGTTGAGCACGAACTTATTTATAAAGCAGAGTTTTCTCCTGTGGATTTGCCGCTGAGAAGAAAACTTGCTTCTATAAATGCAAGTCTTACGCTTTCTGACATTATTTTTCAAGAAATTCGCGACTATCAAAAGAAAATGCAATCAGAGCTTGCATTGAGACGCAGTAGCTTCTATGAAAAAGCTGATGAGCTGACACATGAAAAATTCCCTGAGCAGACAAACAGTATTCCTCACGAAAATCAGATAAATCGCCCTTCCCCTTATGTGCGAGGGACGCTTGACGATATGATTCTTGAGGCACTGCATGCACACAATCAAGGCAATTTAGACTATGCAATTTTGATATACACGCGAATTGTAAATGCAGAGCCCAAGCCTGCAAATATGGTGCTTGCGGTTATCTTAAAGCATAGAGGAATGGCATATTTTGCGCAAAGCAAGTATGAGGAAGCCTTAGCAGATTTTAAGGAAAGCATTGCATACGACCCGAAAAGCGCAAAGGCACTTTATTATGAAGGCATTGTTTACAGTGTGCAGGGGGAAGACCGAAAAGCGATAGAATGTTTTTCGGAATCTTTGTCGCTTGACGAGTATCAATCGCATGTGCATTATCGCAGGGCGTTGGCATATTATAATATTCAAGAATATTCAAGTGCAATGGCAGATTTGACAGCAGCGAAAAAGTTAGGACTGTATGATGAAGATTGCAAGGTATTGCACGAAAAACTGGTAAAAAAATTCGATATGAATATGTAGATTTTTCAAATACACTGAACTAAAGGGGACTGAGATTAGTCCCTTTTTTATTTTTATCACTTAGGCTAAAGAGCTTATTGCAGAATTTACTGCATCGATTACCGTTTTTTGAATTTTTTGTAGCTGAAGTTTTGAAAAAGAGAAATCGTCTGTATCTGGTTTCTCACTGGAAGAATGAAAAAGAGTTTCTGGAGTTATTTTTAAATTATCTGCTAAAGTTATGATTAAATCAAAAGACGGCTTTGTGAGCCCACATTCAATATTTCCGATTGTACCAGTTGAAACATCGCACAATTCAGCAAGATAGGACTGAGAAAAGCCTAGTTTTTTGCGATAGAGTTTTAGATTCTCGATAAAACATTTCTGATAATCAATCATACCTTCCTCACTATAAATGAGAAAGATATAAATTGACATATAGTTAAAATGGTAGTATTATATAATCAACTACCATTTTAACTGATAATAACCATGTGAACTATCAAAGACTTTATAAAAAAACCTATTGACTATTGTTTTTTTTTTTACAGTATTATAATAGAAGTTAGGTTGAGCTATTGGAGGTATCGTAATGGGAAACACTGTTTTTTTAGAGAAAAACAATGGGCATTTTGAGTATTTCATTTACAACTTTTCTGAGGATGAGAAAAAGAAAGTTGAAGTTTCTAACACAGTTGTTGCTAGAAAAGCATTTCAGAATGTTGATTCTATTGAAGAAGTTTCTTTTGAGAAGTGCATCAAGATTGAGGAGTTTTCCTTTGAGAACTGCAAAGAGCTAAAAACGGTTGTTTGGGA
>CALDID010000233.1 GCA_937901865.1 uncultured Treponema sp. | reverse complement strand
GGGTGTCTGATTGGTATCGAGTATTAAAAGCTGGTGCAAGTGCGTTCGTTTTTGCGGGGCGAAGACTTGCTCCTCGCTGTGTCATCGCTTTTGAGGATGCGGGATTTACATTCAAAGATATGATTGCGTGGGATAAAACAAAAGCTCCTCACCGAGCGCAAAGAATCAGTTGCGTTTATGAGCGGAGAGGTGATACAGATGCGGCGGAAGAATGGCGCGGGTGGAAACTCGGTAATTTGCGTCCTCTTTTTGAGCCGATATTATGGTTTCAAAAGCCGTATAAAATCGGCGGAACGCTTGCGGATAATGTGAAAGAAAACGGTGTTGGTGCGTACAATGAAGCGGCTTTGGCAAAATATGGGTTTTCGAGCGACAATATTATCCGAATGGGCGCGTCAGCAACGGATACGGGCTTACACCCGACTCAAAAGCCACTTGAACTGATGAAATTGCTTATTGAGCTTGCGACAACGGAAAATCAGATTGTGCTTGACCCATTTTGCGGAAGCGGAACGACGCTTATGGCAGCAAAGGAACTAAAACGCAAGTATATCGGGTTTGAAAAAGATGAGCAGTATTTTCAGATAGCAAAAAAACGGTTGAAAACTGCTGTTAGCGAGAATATACTAGGCTTGGATTATGCAGCTAAATTAGCGTGAAAGGCAGAGCAGGGCTTGCACGGGAGTCTGTGCAGGGCTTGAGTGAATATGTGTGCAGGCTTGCAAAGAATGTCTTTGCAATGCTTGCAACGATATTCGTGCAATGTGCAGAGAGAAAATGACCAGAATGAAAAGATTGTATTCAAAAATAGTTTTTATTATTCTCTTTTTTGCTTTTCCGCTGTCATTGTATGCTAAAGAACAGCCTGCTGAAAAACAGCCCTCGGCTACAGATGCGGCACTTACCGTCGTAACGATAGAGAGCGCGCAAACGGCGGAATATCGCAAAGACGAAAAGAGCGGCGATGATTTATTGTATCTGTCGGGCGGCGTTCAGTTGAGCGTGGAAAAGGACGGAGAAAAATCCGTGATTAGCGCCGACGAAGTGAACTACAACCGCCGCACCGAAGTTTTGCACGCAATCGGAAATGTGTCGGTCGTGACGGGCGAAAATGACAGCGTAACGGCGAATAGCCTGCTGCTCAACACGGCGACAATGGAGGGCATTTTTGACAACGGACGCGCCGTGCAAGCCTCGAGCGATGCGGTGAATCTGCCGTCTGGCTCGACGCTTATCGTTATCTCGAACTTGTTTGGCAAAACTGCGGCGAACACAATCACGTTTAAGTCTGGCACACTCACATTCTGCGACGACGAAAATCCGCACTGGCGCATTAAGGCGAGCAAAATCTGGCTGCTCCCGGGCGGCGAGTTCGCGTTCTTGAACGCGCGCATTTTTGTTGGCGAAGTCCCCGTGCTCTATCTGCCTGCGTTTTATTACCCCAAGGACGAGCTTTTGTTTCACCCCGTGCTCGGCTACCGAAGCCGCGAGGGCTACTTTTTTCAGACGACGACATATCTTTATGGCAGAAAGGGCAAGGAAGAAGCGAGCGACGACGATAGCGCGAGCTATTTTAGCTTTGTGAATACGGGCGCATTGAAAGAGCAAGAGCGAGAGGGCTTGGTGCTGCACAATCTGGACGCGGATTTCACGGGCGATACGTCGCATTATGCAAAGATTATGGCGGATTATTATAGCAATCTCGGTTGGTCGGCGGGATTTGACGCGGCACTAAAGCCGTCTGACACATATCTGACCGAGTTCGATTTCAGCTATCAGCTTTCAAAATCCACGACGATTTTTGAAACAGGCACTTCAAAAACGACGTATGTAACCTCTGCCCCCGAAACTATCGGCGAGCTTATTCAAGGCGAAAGCCATAGCGACCGCTCGTATTTCTTGGGCTACAATTCGCAGTTTCGCTATGCGGCGAACCTCAAAACGACCGTTGCAAAGCCCTTTACGCTCTCCGTGTCGCTCCCTGTGTATTCCGACCCGTATTTCAAGAAGGATTTTCAAGACCGAAGCGAAACGATGGATTGGATTGACTTTTTAATGCAAGGCGACACTGCTACTTCTTCAAGCGATGACGACACCGACAGCGAAACAGGCGCGATTACGTCGTTCACATGGAATATCACAGGCTCTTATAAGCAGACACTGCCGAGTGCGATAAATCCCTATCTTACGGACTTGTCGATTTCCTCTCTCACGTCGAGTTCTGTGTTTACGGCGGTTACCAACACCGCGTATACCGACAGTTCGTATGATACCTATGACACGACGTATATGGGAACATACAGCCCTGAGAGAAAGTTTTATTATCCGTCAAGCGTAACGCCGCTTAAAATCGCCTTTTCTATCGCAGGCACTATTTACGAGTATCCGCCAACGAGCAGCAACAAGAACTCATCTGCAAAAGCCCCTGTGTTTCCCGTCAGCTTGACCGCTCCGTCAATCATCAGCGAGCTAAATTCTTCCTCTAGCGACACGGAGAAAAAGGGTGAAGAAGACGATTCTGAAACCGATACGGACGAATCTGAACCTGTCGATGACGGCTCTGAAACCGTCGATGACGGCTCTGAAACCGTCGATGAAGATAAAGAGGAAAAATCGGAAGAAGAGTTGACAGAGGAGGAAAAGCAAAAGAAAGAGGAAGAGGCGAAAAAAGAAGCAGAAGCGAAAGCCGAGCAGGAAAAGAAAGAACAAGAGGAAAAAGAAAGAGCCGAAAAGGAAGCAAAAGATGCAGAAATCGAAAAAGAAACAGGGCTTCCGAAAATCACGCTGGGCAATTTTTCGCTTGCGAGCTTTGCAGGGTGGCACTATGCGCTGACCTATGCTATCAAGCCCGTATACACAACGCAGGTAACATACGCCACGCCAAAGCTGCCGAGCGAGTTTGATTGGAACGAATACAAATCGACGTATCATCATTTCACCTCGCCCACCACGCTCACAAGCGCACTTTCCTACGATACGGCGTATTTCACCTCGACAAACTCGTTCACGTTTACGCCTGTTTATCAAGCGCACCCCTATTTGAACATCACGGGCGATTCTTCGACGGGCTACACAGAGGCTTCCGCCGCCACCGTCAAGACGACAGATTACAATGCCCGAAAACTCGATTTGCAAAACGACAACAGCGTTTCATACAAGCCGCTGTATTATAATCCGTATTTCAAAAACACAGGTGTAACATATACTTCAACAGTGAAACTCATTCGCACAAATTTCATCGGAAACGCAGACGAGCCAGAATGGGAATATCTCACGCTAGACTTGAGCGACGATGAATGCGTTACCGTCAATAAGCTCACCGCTGATTTAGCGAGCCAAGAGGGCGATTTTTCGCAAAAGCTCTCTCTAAGCTCCAACCTGCCGCCCGTAACCGACGAATACACTAGTACTCTTACGCTCGGCTTTCCGTATACCACGCTCACAGCTTCAACGGGCATAAAATACAACGAAGACACGGAAGAATGGGAAAAAGAAGACTTCAAGCAGTCGCTCACGTTCTCGGCGTTTTCGAGCAAGCTCAAGCTGACGGAATCATTTAATTTCGACCTTGAAGAATGGTACAAAGATTCTCTGCAAGTGTCGCTGACGGCGTGGGATTTTCAAGCGGCGTACACGATGAGCTATATGTACGGCTCATATATGCAATACGACAATTTCGGAATAGCGAAAGGCTGGGCGTATTACACCGAAAAGGAGTTTTTGCCCAAACAGCTCTCGCTTGCCTATGCCAAAAGCAAAAAGACGTTCCGCCGCTGGAAAAATCGCATTTCCGTTGCGCCGAGCCTTTCAAGCTCTGTTGTTTATGACTATCAGCGACCGACAAGTTCCTATTTCTTGTTCGTGCCGTCAATCACGTTCCACGTCGAAGACTTTTTTGACATCACCTTTAGTTCAGAATCGCGCAATGATTCTATTTATCGTTATTTCCAAAAGTATTCAAATCACGATTTCGAGCTTTCGGGCGAAACGAACCCCGTGCTTGATTTAATCGACTCGTTCCGCTTCGACGACGAAGAAAAACGCCGCGCCTCTGGCTTTAAGCTCAAGAGCCTCAAGATGACGATTACGCACGACCTGCACGACTGGGACATCTCAAGCACATTGACGATAAAACCGCGCCTTTTGACCGACGAGGCGACGAGCCGAAAATACTACGATGTCAGCCCGTATTTCACGATTAGCGTGGCGTGGCGACCGATGGGAGCAATGAAAACCACAGTCGAAGACGAATACGGCGAGTGGACGCTCAACCCATAAAAAAAGGCGAGCCGCAATTTCTCCGACTCGCCCGATACTAAAATCCTCTGCTTGAGCTACATACGCGCCAAAATCGTCGTAAGTTCCGCCTGCAGCGCCTTGAAATCGTCGTCCACGAGCGAAACCGCGTCGATATACGCCAAAAGCCCCGAATTGAGAGCCGCGACCAAATCTTTTTTCAGCTCAGTCGCACTCTTTCCAGCGTTCGCAATCGCCTGCGCATAAGAGGCATATTCCGCCTCAAACGCCGCCTCCGCCTCTTTCAAGCCGTCGATTGTTTCGCTCAAGCCCGATACGACCTTCACCGAAGAGGCAATCGCGTCAAAATCCGCAAGCATAGAACGCACATAGGTTGTTTCACCCTCGTAGCTTTCGCGCGCGATTTTCACGCCGTATTTATCGAACACCGCTTTCGCCGCCTTGCCAGCCGCTTGCTGCGCAGAATCGGGGTGCAACGCCGCCGCCGTAACGAGAGCCTTGAGCGTGCGAATAAGATTGTCGCGATTTGCGTCGAGAGCTTCCAAGTTTGAAGGGATTTTGTCGCGCTTAATCGCCGTTGTCATCGTTTTTTCGAGCGTGTCCACTTTGTCGGTCAAGCGCACAAAATTTTTCTCGGTAAACCCCTTTGCCCTGCAAGAGCCGACCGCCGAGCGCGCAAAATCCGCCAGAGTCGCCGCTTTGTTTGAATGATTGAATGTCATAAAAATCCTCTGTGTTGCAAATAAGATAAAAATACTATAGCGATTTTCGCGCAAAACTGCAACGGTCATTTACTGTGATAAATCGCGCGCGGACGCTTTTTCGCGACAATTTATTCACGGGAACGCCTTGCCGCACTCCAGCGGAACGCATTTTTCTTCGGGAACGCTTCGCCTCGCTCTCGCGGAAACAGTTTTTTCCCAGAAACGCCGCGCCACGCTCTCGCGAAACTAATTCCCCGCGAAAAACGCCCCGTTTCACTCTCGCCGACGCAATTTTCCGCAGGGAACACGCATACACAGATTGCGGCTGGGAAAATAGAAAAAAACAATATTTTTTTGCTGTAATATAGTTTTTTTTTTCACAAGGTTAGAATAAAAGGTATCTTACTTTTATTTCAAAGTTGCAAAATGCAGCTTAGGAGGTCTTGCATGAAAAAGATTTTTTCCTCAAAAACACATTGGTTTGCTGCGCTTCTTTTGGCGGCGGCATTGCTTTTTACGGCAACAGGCTGTAATCCTGCGGACGACGACGATGATGACGATGACAACTCCAGCTCGTCAACCACGTATGCTACGCTGCCGAGTTCTGTCGGAACAAATGAGCTTTCGAGTAAATCGTGGACATATACTTCTCCTCACGGAAATGCAAAGGGAGCGTGGACTTTCAATTCAGACGGCACCGCAACTTTCACCGAAACTTACGGCAGCGATACGCAGGGTAGCACGTACAACTACACTTACAATTCAAACAGCAAATTGGTGTATTTGGGATTGAAGTCGTTTTATTATAGCAGTTCTACTAGCAGCGAAATTTTTTCGTATTCAAGTGTTGCTGAGCTAAAAACTCTTTTGGAGAATTATGGTGCTTCAGGCGATGAGTTAGAAAAAGAAGTCGCAGAAGCCGCTCTTGAGTTTGCAACGAAGCTCGTTTTCAGATACGACATCGACGACACAGCGAAAACCCTTGAGCTGATATGGTATTTTGACGGCGAACTCCCGACCTTTGTTGAGATGGATTATTACAGTTATGGCACATCACAAAGCATTTCTATTGATATGGACGAACACGGTTTTGAAATTGAAGACCATTCAAGTTCGAGCGAATACGAAATATATCCAACATTCTCCAACGGCACATTCTCAGGCACGCTTTTTCAAGAATCTAGCGAAGGATACACATCGCTCGGCACGGCGGCAGGCACATACACCACGAGCGGCACGGGAACGACGGGGTCTAGCGTAACGCTCACATTCACGGCACTTCCAAGCAATCTCACAGATATCAGCACAAATACCGAATACAAATTGGAACAGAGCTATGAAAGCAAATTCCACACCTATACTTACACATTGCAGCAATAGAGGCGTGTTTCTCTCATAACTAAAATAGACCTGTTCGATAATCTTCTATGTATTGTAAAAGGATTCCCGTATCAAGTACGGGAATGACAG
>CALDID010000232.1 GCA_937901865.1 uncultured Treponema sp. | reverse complement strand
GAAAAATAGGTATCACGGCATGTCGTGGGAGGCCTGGTATGACCTTGCGAAAGAGTATTATGAAGAGCACGGAGACTTATTGATTCCGCGCGTGTATGCAGTTGGAGGATATAAGCTGGGACGTTGGATTGAACGTCAGAGAGCTGCCTATAATGGCAAGGTGCTGTACTCAGGGCTTGATGAGGCGAGAATTCAGAAGTTAGATGAGATCGGTATGGTCTGGCGGCTGGAGGTTCGTGAGAGTTGGGAGACATGGTATCATCTTGCGGAAGCATTTTATAAAGAGCATGGACACCTGAAGGTGCCGGGCGGTTATCAATGCGATGATTCGCATCGTCTGGGCAATTGGATCAGAGAACAGAGAAAGAGGAAGAAGTTAGGGCTCCTTAGCAGAGAGAGAATCATGAAGCTTGACCAGATCGGCATGAACTGGCAGATCTCGGAGATTACCTCCTGGGATGAGTGGTATGAGATGGCGAAGGAGTATTATGAGGAGTACGGTGATCTTCGGATTCCGACGAAGTACCTGACGAAGGATGGGAAGCGTCTGGGGCAGTGGATCTGCGTGCAGAGAGAGCGCAGGAAGAAGCGAGCGAAGAGAGCGAGGCAGAGGGCGTGAAGAATGAGCCGCCTGCCGTTCATTCTGGCGATTATCCGAATATGGCGAAGGAAGACAGGGAAGGCGGAAAGACCGACGGAAGCGAGAGCAGCGCGAAGGGGGCGGACGCGAAAGAAAGCAAAGTGCCACGCGAAGAGGTCGCAGGCAAGGGCAGCGCACAGGCGAGCAAGGAAGCAAAGCTCAAAGAGAAAAAAGTCGCCGTTGCAAAGAAAGAAGAAGACATCGTTGTTGTTGACAATTTGCCGAACATTGTGCAGGAAAACGAAACGGTGCTGTTCTCTTCCGACTGGGACGAAGAAAGTTTGTCTGACCCTGAGGACTGCGGATATTTCTACACGACGGACAATTTAGGCGAGTTCACGATGATTAAAGGCGAGTTCCGCAAGCTCGGCGGCTACGAGGGCAGCACGGTCGGCTTTGTCTTCGGCTTTTCGCCCACAAAGGACGGCTGGCTTAAAGACTATATCCGCTTTGAAATCAACACGCGCGGCGAATACGGCATTTATTCGTTCGACGGCAAAAAATACACCGACCTTGCAAAAGCGAACAAGCCCGATACGGCGTATTTGTACGAGTCAGCGGCGATAAACGCAGGCTACAACCGCAAAAACACCTTGACGATTGTCAAAGAAAAAGACGGCACATACACGCTTTCGATTAACGACACTGTTGTTGCGACCAAAGTCCCGCCGCTCAAAAAGGGCACAAAGGGAGTTATGGCGTTCTTTAGCGTCGGCAAGGAAGACCAAGAGAACTTCCCCGACAATCCCGTTACGGTGGTCTATCGCATTCCCGAATCAAAAAAATGAGCATACGGCAAGCAACACAAGCGGACATCGCGCGGATAATGTATATAGAAGAAAACTCGTTTATTCGCGCAATACAGGAGGAAAAAGCGACGTTTCTTGAGCGGCTCGGCTCATTTGGCGCGGGCTTTTTGCTCCTCGAAGACGGAGGCGAGGCGGTCGGCTATCTGTGCAGTGAACTCTGGCGCGCATTGCCCGATTTCGCTGCACAGGGAAACACCGCGCTTGCCTTGAATCATTCGCCAGCGAAGTCGCACGCGGCGGACGGCACGATACTCTACATTTCCTCATTCGCCCTTTTGCCAAAACGTCGCGGACGGGGAGAGGGAAAGGCGTTCTTTGCCGACTCCATTCAGCGCATCATTCACGCCGTCGATAAATCCCGCCGCGCAAAAATCACGCTTCTCGCGCTCCTCGTCAATTCCGAGTGGCACGCCGCGAGGTGCATATACGAGAGCGCAGGATTTCAGAGCGTCGCGACCATTGCGCAATTCTTTGAGCGCACCGACGGGGGCTTGAGCGACGGGATTTTTATGACGAAGCACATTTAGCGCGCGCAAAGAGGCGAACCCACCTTACCTAAAAGCCGAGAGTGCGCTATACTCATCTCTATGACAGAACAACAATGGAAAGCATTTTGCGCCTTTCGCGATGATTTTCGCGCGCATTGCGACGGCTGGGCAAAGGATTACAGCGCGATTTTATCCCCTCTTGCAAAAGAAGCGAGCGCAAAGGACACGCCTGCATACGACATCGAGAACCCGATAGTCTACAACACCGCGCTCGACAGCGTCAGTCAGGCAAGCGACATCAGAGCAATCGTCATCGGCGATAATCCTGGCAAAGACGAGCAACGAAGCGCGAACAGAAAATATCTCATCGGGCAGAGCGGCAAAGTCGCCGAGAGCTTTTTCAGAAATCACCGCGCATTTGATTTTGATTTCAGAGCGAACGCAGTCATCTTGAACAAAACGCCCGTTCACTCCGCGAAGACCACGCATCTGAAGCACATCGCGAGCGCGAGCCAAGAAGCCGCCGAGCTAATCCGAGAAACGCAGCTGTATATGGCGCATGCGACCGCGGCACTGCATATCGCACTGTGCGAGGGCGAGCAGGAAGTCGCGCTGTGGCTTGTCGGCTACTCCGAGCTTCGAGGGCGTGGGATTTTCAGCGCATATCGCGATTGCCTCAAGACCGCTTACGACGCGCACAGAGGCGAATGGGAAAGCGTCTTTGTCTTTCAGCATTTTTCGATGAACCGCTTTGCTATCGACTTCAAAGCGCACTATCGCGACGGAGAAAATGCGATTGACGCGCTCAAAGCTCTCGGCGCACAACACAAGCAAGAGATTTTCCAATAAAAAAAGAGCCACGGGGGGACTAATTCCTGTGGCTCAAAAAAATGCTATAGCAAAAAGGCTTTGAGAAAACCTTTGTTACTTCAAATATCCTGCAGTTACAGGGCTGTCTTTCTCGCACAGAACAAGCAAGCTGCTCACCGTTATGCCAGGCTTCGTATGCTCAAGCGCGAGAGAATAAACGCCCTCGTCAAGATAGAGCTGCACCGCTGTTTGATTGACGTTCTTTCCGCCAGTGCTGCGGCACTCGAACGAACCGAGAGCCTCGCCGTTGACTAGCACATTCGTGATAGATTGCGAGAGCGTATCGCCGCCGTCTTTAAAGAAGATTCCGCTAATATTATAGTTACCGCTTCGGTCAGCCTTGAAATACATCACTTCAGGTGCTTCAGCAAGATTGATACGCTCTCCAATGCGATAGAACTTCGCATTTTCTCTCACGTTCTCCAGCTTTGTCTTCACTCGGATTTCGTCTTTGAGCGGACGCAGCGGGTTCTTTGCGGCAAGCGTTTCCTTTATCACGCCGACGATGTCTATCGCGCACTGCTGAACAAACGCAATATCAAGCGAGCCGTCAGCAACTGCGCTTTCCAAGTTATCGCCATGACCGCCATTCTCTGCCGTGTCGTTCGGAACAACCATATACACATCGTTTCGCGCCTTCACCATAGAAGCAAGGTCGTGAACAGACGGCTTTCCGCCTGCAACACAGTCGTTCATCGAAGCCCACCAGTCCGTCATAACAAAACCGTCGAACTTCCATTCTCCGCGCAAGATTGTGCTGCACAAATCGAAGTTAGACGCGCTCCAATGTGCGTTCACCGCGTTATAACTCGTCATAATCGACTTTGCGCCACCCTCTTTCACTGCAATCTCGAATCCGCGCAGATAAATCTCGCGAATAGCGCGCTGAGAGGCGATGGAATTCTCTGTGCGTCTGTGCGATTCCTGATTATTAAGCGCGAAATGCTTGAGCGTACCGATTGCGCCGTGTTTTGCAAGTCCGCGACACACCGCCGCCGCCATTTTGCCTGTGATAAGCGGGTCTTCGCTAAAATACTCAAAGTTTCTGCCGTTGAGGAGGTTTCTGTGGATATTACAGCCAGGACCTAATAGAATATCTATATCCCGCTCCTTCATCTCTTCGCCAACGCCCTCATACACAGCTTCAACCAGCTTTTCGTCCCAAGTGCAAGCCAACAACGTTCCAATCGGCACGAGCGAAGCCTCAAGCCCGTTATCGCGTCGAAGTCCAGACGGTCCGTCAGAGCAGGCAACCGCAGGAAGATGATAATTATCGTGAAGCCGTGCGCTCACTCCGCCAAATGCACTCGCTACGCCAGAAGCAACTTTGCGGCTCATCATTCCTTCTCCGCGAACCAGCGTAAACAGCTCTTTATCGTCGAGTTGCGCAACGAAATCTGCAACGCTCGCTTTGCCGCTCTTCACGTCGTCAAACTTTATGCCCTTGTCGAGCGTGCGCTTGAGCTGTTTTGGAGCAGAAGCGGCAATTTTGTCCTTGAGCGAAGTCTTCGCCGTCGGAGTATCCTCTTCGCCGAGCTTGAATAACTCTCCCTCACTTGCAACAGGCGCAAATCTCTTAAACTCTTTCTCTGGCGCGAGAGCTTCCGAGAGCGTTTCAACAGCGTACGTCTTTTCCACGCGGAACACATCGCCGTTTTCGCCGAAAATCTCCGCCGCGTCAAAGACATTCTTGCCTGCAAAGAAATGATATTCGCCCTCTTCTAACACATAGCTATTGATAAAGCCCGATTTTCCGCTGTCGTCATAAGACGCAATGCCGTATCTATTGAAGCAAAGCTCTAGCTCTTCGCTCTCGCCGCTTTCTAGCTCTTTCGTCTTAGCAAATGCGCACAAAACTCGTTTCGCCTTGCCGAGCTTGCCCTGCGGACACTCCGCATACACCTGCACCACTTCGCGCCCAGCTCTTTTGCCCGTGTTTTTCACGCACGCCTTAACGACGAACGTATCTTCTCCCTTGAGCGCGTACTTCGCCGAAATGTCGAACGTCGTATATCCCAAACCATAGCCGAACGGATACAGCACGCTCTCTTTATCGAACGTCGTAAAGTATCGGTAACCGACATAAATATCTTCTTGATAGATTTCCTCGTTTTCTCCGCCGAAATTGCGCGTTGACGGGTATTTGTCGAGGCTTTTCGCGATGGTGTCCGTGAGGCGACCAGACGGAGAAACCAGCCCAGAAAGCACTTCTGCCGCGCCTAATCCGCCAGTCATTCCGCCCTGCCAAGTAAAGATAACTGCCGTGATATTCTGCAATGCGCTATCTGTCAAATACGACAAATCGATAACATTCGGCACGTTCAACACGAGAACGACCTCTTTGAAATGCTTGCAAATCGTTTTCAAGCACGCAATTTCCGTATCAGTAAGGTAGAAGCTGCCTTTTTCTGCGGCGTTGTCTTGGTCTTCGCCTGCGGTGCGCCCGACAACAAAAAGAGCCTTGTTGCTCTCTTTCGCCGCCTGTGCAACAAATGCGTCGCTCAGCTCCATCTCTTTTTGATACCACGGCTCGCTCGCCCATTCGCCGTTTCCGCTGTCGAACGGGTTTTCTTTTATCCAATCGCGATATGTTTGCGCGACTTTCTCATTCACCGCCGCGACGTTGTTTCCGTCTTTCTTTAATTGCTCAAACCCATCTAACAGGTTGATTGTATACGGAACGTGGACGCTTCCGCCAGAGCCAGTTCCGCTCTTGTAGTAGTCAATTTGGCATCGCCCAAAAAGAGCAACATTGTCGCTTGGCAAGAATGGCAATGTTTCGCCCTCGTTTTTTAAAAGCACCGCACCTTCAGCTGCTGAACGTGTTATAATCTTATGAAAATCAGTCATCTTTCTTCCTCCGAAAAATGTATCTTCTCAACTTATTCTGTTAGATAACCGCATTTAGACAAGGGAGAAGCCCCCTTGCTATACTATTTTCTTATCATCTTTGAATAAGATTATTCTATGCTTGCATTTCTCAGAAAAATATCAATATTATGCTTTTTTTATCGCTTTTATCACTTTTTTTTCATCGAAAATGCGATTTTCATAAGATTTTTTCGCTTCCTCCTACTTTTTCGAGAGCTTTTTCACGCTCCAATCGCCGATGCCGTGCAGGATTTGCACCAACACAATCAAAATCAGCACGCACACAATCATTATCTCGCTTCTGTATCGCTGATAGCCGTATCGGTACGCGAGGTCGCCCAATCCTCCGCCGCCGACAAGCCCCGCCATCGCCGAAAAGCCGAGTATCGAAATCGCAGAAGCCGTGATATTGCGCGCAAGGGACGGCAAAGCCTCTGGAATCAAGATTTTCCATATCACTTTGAGCTTGCTCGCGCCCGTCGAAATGAACGCCTCAATGACACCGCGGTTCACATCAGCAAAGCTCGCCTGCGACAATCTGGCGAAGAACGCAATCGACGCTATCGACAGCGGCACAAGCACGGCTTTCGAGCCAATCTTTGTTCCCACGACCAATTTCGACAGCGGCAAGAGCAACACCATCAAAATTAAGAACGGCACACTTTGTATCAAATTCAACACAAAGCCGACCGCCTTATTCACCGCGCTGTTTCGCGTGAAAAGCGGATTTTCCGTCGCATAGAGCAGCAAGCCCAACGCCGTGCCGAAGACAATCGCAAACAAAAGCGCAATGAACACCATAAAAAACGTCTGCCCAAGGCTCGCCAAAATGTCGCCGCGAATACTAAAAATACTTTCTATCATGCCGCCGCCTCCGTTATCACTTTTTCAATGCGGAAAATCTTTTCGGCAAGCCGCCATTTCACTTTTTCGATGTCTTCCGCCTCGCCCTCAAAATGCACATACAAAATCCCCAGCGGTTTTTCGCTGATGTACTCAATTTTCCCGTGCAAAATATTAAACTTCACGCCGTTTTCTGCGGTAACTTCGCTCAAAACGCTCTCTGTCGCGCTCTCGCCCTTGTACACGAGCTTATACACGTCGTTGGAAACGTGTTCGGCAACGGAGGCGGGGAGTTCAAAATTGTTTTCGTGGCTCACCAGCTCTTTAGTAAAGTCATTCTGCGGATTGGTGAACACTTCGTACACGTCGCCGCTCTCCACAACTTCGCCGTTTTTCATCACGACCACTTTGTTGCAAATCGTTTTGATTACATCGAGTTCGTGCGTGATGATGACGACCGTAACTCCGAGCTTTTCATTCACTTCCTTGAGCAGTTTCAGCACAGAAGCCGTTGTTTCCGCGTCGAGCGCACTCGTCGGCTCATCGCACAGCAAGATTTTCGCCTTATTCGCCAATGCCCTCGCAATCGCAACTCTCTGTTTTTGTCCGCCCGATAAGCGAGAAGGGTACGCATCTTTCTTATCTTTAATTTTCACGAACTCCAACAGCTCATCTACTCTTTTATCGATGTCTTCTTTCGCCCAACCTGCGTCTTCAAGCGAAAAAGCGATGTTCTCGGCGACTGTTTTGCTCTCTGCCAAATTAAAATGCTGAAATATCATTCCGATATTGCGCCTCAAATCGTGCAAAGCCTTGTGTTTCAAGCCCGCCACGCTCACTCCTTCCACCAACACTTCGCCCGACGAAATGCGCTGCAGCTGATTTATCGTGCGAAGCAGTGTGCTTTTTCCCGCGCCGCTCCCTCCTGCAATGCCGAAGATGTCGCCAGAAGCGATGTCGAACGAAACGCCTTTCACTGCGTTGATTTCCCTGCGTTTTTCGCGAAAACTCACGCTCACATTCTTAAACTCAATCATTTTGCGTACCCCTCTGGCTTTCCAAACGCCGTATACTGCTTCGTCGGGTCTTCAATCACACTTCTGAACGCTTGTGAATGTACAATTTCGTAAATCTTCTTTGCAAAATCCTTATCTTTATCTGCCGTTCGCACCGCAATAACGTTGAAATATCCCGCCTCAAGTTCCTCGTTATAAATCGCGTCCGCAAGGTTCAGCCCCGCGCCGATTGCGTAGTTTCCGTTGATAATTGCCGCGTCCACGCTGTCTAAAACGCTCGGCAAAATCTCCGCATTCACTTCCTTAAACGTGAAATTCTTTGGATTGTATCCTACATCTTTCGCCGTCGCCTTTGATGCGTCAATATCGCTGTTTATCGCAATTTCGCCCGTCTGCGCCAAGACTCGAAGCGCACGAGAAAGGTTCGTGTCGTCGTTCGGAATCGCAATCACGGCATTTTCAGGCAAATCCTTAATCGAAGAAGCCTTTTCGGCAAATATTCCCATCGCTGCCGTCGGGATTTCGGTCAAATACACAAGGTCAAGAGAGTGGTCTTTCGAGAATTTCTTGAGATACGTCGAGTGCTGAAACATATTCACATCGATTTCGTTTTCTGCAAGTGCGATATTCGGCTGCACATAATCAGAAAACTCAGTTATCTGCACTTTGTATCCCTGTTTTTCAAGCGACGGCTGTATCGCCTCTACAAACATATCGCCGTACGGACCTGCGCACACGCCTACTCGAATCGCCTCCGCCTTTTTCGCACCGCAAGAAGCAAACAACACAGAACTTAACACCACACCCAAAAGAATTTTCTTCATAAAAAAACCTCCGTAATCTTTGACGGGGTTAAAACCCGTTCAATATCATTACAGAGGTTATATAAAATTTCAGAAAAAATTGCTAATACAACGTTTTTATGTATCGCAATAGAAAAATCCTATTGATTCGCTTCCGCCTCGTCCGTTTTCGCCTTGTCGTCCTTGCTTTTCTTTGCGGCTTTGCTTCTGGAGGCGATTTTTGAGTTCACTTCGTTGATTTCGCTTGCAACAATCGACGCAAAATCCAATAATTCCGCCGTATTTTCGATAATCGCCGCGTTCAACACAGGAACAAGTTTGTCGTTAATCACTTTCAGCAATGGGTCGCGGATACTTGACGCGCTCGGAGCTTTCGCCGATAGAGAAGCCATCTTCGCATCGTGATACGCCAAACACTCCTCGTGCGCCTTCTTCAAATCGTCGATTGTGTCCTGAACGCCAGGAAGAGCCTCGATGTTTTTCTGTGCATCTTCCTTTGAAAACTCGCCGAGCAGGCTCATCATCAATCCCGTTTCTTCGTTGAAGCCCTGCGCCGTGATTTTCTGCTTTAAGTAGCGGTCAAGCACAGCTTTCAAAGCAGATGCAGGAGAGCTAAACACAGGATTTTTCATCACGCAATAGCCTTTGAGGATTTGATTGAGCGTGCTTATCTCTTTGTCGCGGTTTTTGTCGAGCTGTCCGACGCTCATTTTCTGCGTGGTTTGGTGGCTAGACGCGATTAACACGTTATTGCTCGCCTCCATTTCGTCCATAATGCCTTTTATGCTTGCCCTCTCGATAGTCATACCCTTGTATGTGCGGATAATCGCAGAGGTAACAGCACTAAGCTCCGAAATTCTGATAGACCTTCTTATGCCAACTATTTTTTCCATAATAATGCCTCGCAATCTCAAATATATCACGCGGCATTATTTTTTTCAAGAATTTTTACTGAAAAGAGTTTATTAAATGCAACAAATCATAAGGAATATGACAATATCCCGTCGGATTTTTGTCGAGATATTTTTGATGATACTCTTCGGCAGAATAGAAATTGCTCAGCGGCAAGAGTTCGACGGCGATTTTCTGCGCGATTTTCGCTTCTTCCTCTTCAAACGCCTCCTCGATGTCGTGCAATAGCGATTTATCGGTAAAGTAAACGCCCGTTCTGTAGTTTTCGCCCGCGTCTTCGCCTTGTTTATTGACAGAAAGCGGGTCGATAATCATAAAAAAGTAGCGCAGAAGCTGCTTGGTCGAGATGGCGTTTTCGTCGTACACGATTTTGACGGCTTCGGTGTGTCCAGAAGAGCGGTAGCGCACATCTTCATAGCTCGGATTTTCCGTCCTCCCGTTCGCGTAGCCTGTTTGCGTGCTTAAAACGCCGTCGAATTGGTCAAAAAACTTCTGCACGCCCCAAAAACACCCCCCAGCAAGATATATTTCTTTCATTTTCTCGCCTCCACACACAGCACACGCTGTTTTTTCAAAGATTTTTCACTTATCCTTTATACCACATTTTTTTCAAGCACACAAATATTCTTTTCCTATCAAAAGCAATAGTTTTTTACCTCACCCCCCAACCCCCTCTCCTAGTAGGCGAGGGGGAGGCTCTGCCTCTTTCGTCTTTGCGCACGGTGTAAAGCGATTATCGATTTTTATTTTTCGTGTTATACTTTTAAACGCAAGGGGGAAAGTATGCAAGCATTAGTATTTCAAGAGCGACCGAAACGATTTATACAGAAAGTCCGCACGAAAAGCGAAAAAGAACAGGCGTTAGAAGACCTTTTCGCTCTATGGCAGGCAACCGACAAAGAAATCAGCTTGAACGGTACAAAAGAAATCGGAGATTATTTATTACAACGCTATGAAAAAAGTTTTTCTTGACACGAATATTCTTCTTGATGACATTTTAGCCCGTAAGCCGTTCGCCACCGACAGCAGAATGTTACTTCACTACTGTGTTTCAAGCGTGGACGGCTTTATTGCGGCTCATTCGCTCACAAATATTCAAGAAATCTAGTTCCCCCCCGCTCTTACTAGGAGAGGGGGGCTAGGGGGGTGAGGTTATATCCCCAGCGTTGCTTTGAGCGCGGAGATGTAGGATTGTCCGAGTGCGGTGAGCGAGAAATTCTTTTTGGTGATGTAGCCAATCTCCATAACCCTATTTATTTCGCTCGTCGTTTCCGCCAGCGGTATCGCCACATAGTCCTCGCCGTTTAGTTCCTCGCTGATTATCCCCGAACACAGCGTATATCCGTTTAAGCCGCGCATTAAATTCAACATCGTCGCCCTGTCGTTCGCCTTAATCGTGCGGTTATATTCTTTCGTGCTCAAAATTTCCTCGGCGAAGTAAAACAAATTGTCTGCGCCCTGCTCAAACGACAAGCACGGATAGCTTTCCAGCTCTTCCAGCGTGATTTCGCTTTGATGAGCCAACGGATGCCCCCTCCAAATGTAAACAAACGCCTTGCAATCGATTAAATGATGAAAATCGATGTCTTTCCCCGAAAGAATATTCTCCAGCGGCTTTCGATTGAAGTCGCTGAAATACAAAATACCGATTTCGCTGCGAAGAGTCGCCACATCGTCGATGACTTCCCTCGTTTTCGTTTCTCGAATTGCAAACTCATATTCGTCCGTGTCGAACCTCTTCACCATATCCACAAAGCTCTTGACAGCGAACGAATAATGCTGCGTCGATACGGCGAATTTCTTTTTCACCGCGCCTTCTGATGTATATTTCGCCATCAGATTTTCGTAATTCATAAAAAGAACCTTCGCGCTCGTCAAAAACTCCTCGCCGTCCGCCGTCAAAAACATTCCTTTAGCCGCGCGGTGAAAAATCTTTATCCCCAGCTCTTCCTCAAGGTCTTTTATCGTTGCCGTCAAGCTCGGCTGCGACACATAGAGCCGTTCTGCCGCTTTGTTGAGGCTTCCTGCCTCGCTAATGCCGATAACATACTTGATTTGCTGCAAAGTCATTCGTAAAGTCCCTTTGAAAAATATCGGTCGCCGCGGTCGGGGAACAAAACAACGATGTTCGCCCTCTTCTCGCCCAATTCCCGCGCCAATTTCAACGCCGCCGAAAGCGCACCGCCTGAAGAAGAGCCTGCGAAGATGCCTTCTTTTTTGGCGAGCAGGCGAGAGGCAGAAAACGAGTCGTCGTCGCTGATTTTTATCACCTTATCGACATATTTCATCTCCATCGTGTCGGGGATAAAGTCGTTTCCGATGCCCTCGATGTTGTAATCGCCGTGTTCGCCGCCGCCCATCGTTGAGCCAATCGGGTCGGCAAGCACGCCTAAGATATTTTCGTCCTTTTCCTTGAAATAGCGCATTATGCCAGAGTACGTTCCGCCGCTTCCAGCTCCTGCCACAAAGTAATCAATCTTTCCGTCGAGTGCGCTATAGATTTCCCGCGCCGTCGTTTCGTAGTGAGCTTTCGGATTTGCAGGATTGCGGAATTGATTTAAGGTTATCGCGTCTTTTATCGTTTCGCGCAGTTCGTTCGCCTTTTTCTCCGCGCCAAGCATACCCTCCTCGCGAGGTGTGTTGATGATTTCAGCCCCCAACGCCTTTAGAAGCGTCTGCTTTTCGCTTGAAAACTTCGTCGGCACAACAAAAATCACGCGATAGCCCTTGTTCAGCGCGGCGAACGCAATGCCCAAGCCCGTATTCCCAGCCGTCGCCTCGATAATCGTGCCGCCCGATTTGAGCAGACCCTTTCTATCCGCGTCTTCAATCATCGCTCTCCCGACACGGTCTTTCACGCTGCCCGACGGGTTATATAATTCGAGCTTTGCGAACAAATTGATATTTTCGCTCACGCCCACATTGTGCAGCTTCACAATCGGCGTATTCCCAATTAAATCCTGCATTGAATCAAAGTATTTCATATTTCTTCTCCCAAAAATCCGCTGTTTCGCACAATAAACCTCACCCCCAGCCCCTCTCCTAGCAAGAGAGGGGAGTTGCGCGCCTCTTTTTTCCCCTCGCCACTTTGGAGAGGGGGTCGGGGGGTGAGGTTACTCCTTTGCGCTGTTTATCGCCTGCGACAAATCATTGATTAAATCGTCCGCGTCTTCGATACCGACCGAAAGGCGAATTAAACCGTCTGTAATGCCGACTGCCTCGCGGATTTCTTTCGGAATTGAAGCGTGCGTCATCGTGGCAGGGTGGCAGACAAGGCTTTCAACACCGCCCAAACTTTCGGCGAGCGCGATTAAATGGAGCGACGAAAAGAATTTGTCGATGTTATAGCCGCTTTCAAGCTCAAAAGAAATCATCGCGCCCCCGTTTTTCGCCTGTTTTTTGTGTATCGCATAGCCTTGCGCTGTTGGCAGAGCAGGGTAGTAGATTTTTTTCACTGCGTCATTGTGCGAAAGCCAATTTGCAATCTTTTCGGCGTTTTCGACGTGCCTATCCAAGCGAACGGCGAGCGTCTTTATGCCGCGAATGAGCAAGAACGAATCAAACGGAGCAAGCACGCCCCCAGTTGCGTTTTGGATAAAGGCGATTTTTTCGGCTAATTCCTCGCTGTTCACGACGACAAGCCCAGAAACCACGTCGCTATGACCGCCGAGATATTTTGTCGCGCTGTGAACAACGATGTCAACCCCGAAATCAATCGGGCGTTGCAGATACGGTGTCATAAACGTGTTATCCACAATCGACAATATTTCTTTTTTCTTTGCGATGTCCGCAATTCCCTGTAAATCGGTGATTGTCAGAAGCGGATTTGCAGGCGTTTCGATGAGGATAGCTTTCACGTCATCAGTAATCTTCGTTTCAAGGCTGTTAAGGTCGGTCGTGTCTTCGATAGCGTAGGTTACGCCGAAGTTTTTGAAGATTTCGTCAAGAACGCGGAACGTGCCGCCGTAGACATTGCTCGAAATCACGATTTTGTCGCCCGTTTTGAACAGCGAAATGACCGCCGTCAAAGCCGCCATGCCCGACGCAAACGCGAACCCAGCCTTTCCGCCCTCCAATTCGGCGATTAACGCTTCAAGCGCGGCTCTTGTCGGGTTTCCTGTGCGAGAATACTCCCAGCCTTTGTTCTTTCCAAGCCCTTGCTGCTCGTATGTCGATGTTTGGTAAATCGGAGTGTTCACCGCGCCCGTCTGCTCATCGCCGTAAATGCCGCCGTGGATAACCGCCGACGCAATATTTTTGTAGCTCTTCATCATCTTCCTCCTATGACCGTTCCGCCACAACGTAATAAATATTTTCGTACGCCTTTATTTTTCTCTGCGCACCCGTGTTTTCTTCTTTTTTCTCTTCCTCACTCTTTTTCTCACCTGTGTTTTTGTAAAATTCTTTTTTATCTCCATTCCTCACCTGTGTTTTTTCTTTGAAAGACACGCTGGGCGTGCTTTGCGCAACTGTGTTTTTTAAAAAATTCTTTTTCTCCGCTTTGCGCAACTGTGTTTTTGGAAAAAAAGTACTTTTTTCGCGCGGCGCACTTGTGTTTTTCGTTAAAATAACACTTTGCGTGTTTGCGCACTTGTGAAAATACGTTTCTTGTATATTTTCTGGGCTTTCCACCGTGCGCAAAGCAAACGCCTTTGATTTAAGCACGTCCGCCATCTCGTCGAACGTAAACTCCGCCTTCATCGGCTCTCCGAGCTTCGCGGTCAGCTCTTTCAGCTCTCTAAATCGCCTCGCCTCGTCCGCGCTCACTCCTTCCGCGTCCTCTGCCGTCGGGAAATCGAGCGCAATCCTGCTTCCCTTCGCCAAAAGCTCCTCTAACACCTTGATTGTCCCCTCGATACTCGACAAAGGAAGATAATACGACACGCCCAAAAACGCCACAAACGTCTTTTTCGCCGTGTCAAAACCGCTTTCAAGCAATCTGTCGCGCAAAGAGTCTTTCTCAAAGTCCACGCCCACATACACGAGATTTTTCGGCGTGTGCCACTCGAGTTTTTTGATTCTTGCTCTTTTGTACGCCTGTGTCGCTGGGTGGTCAACCTCAAAAATCTTGATTTTCTCGTTTTCGTTTCGGTAAGCAAAGCTGTCTAGCCCCGCGCCGAGAATGACATACTGTATTTCGCCGTTTTCCGCGGCAAATGCGTTCAGCTCCCGCTCGGCGAACGCGATTCGAGAAAGGGGAATCGGCAAAATGTAGGTGTAGAGCGTGTCGAGAATGTTTTTGTGGCAAAAGTAGCGGTTGCCGTCGTACTTCGTCAAGTCAAAATCGTTTTCGATAAGCTGCCCAATCTCCTCATACTGCTCCAAGCCCAGCAAATCAAAGGCGAGATAATCATCAAAAATCTTGTTTCGGTCAAATGCAGAGTGAAAAGAGCGCGCAAATGAGCACAGCTTCGCCGTTACACTCTCGTAATTGTCAATCATTTTTTCTCCAAGGCACTGCGCATAAAAAAAACCGCCAGAATTCTTTTTCTGACGGCTTATCCAAAATAGGTTCGCTCTAAAAGGCTCTCAAACTATGCCTTTCGATACGATTCCGCCAAAAAAGTGAACAACACACACAACAGCAAGAGATACAACACTTTTTTGCAGCGAAAACCGTATTTTTCATAGGAAATATGCTCCTTAAACCTATAAACTATGTAGGAAATATATATTTTCCTATTAGTTTTGTCAATATCTTTTTCCTTTTTTTCTTGTTTTACAAAAGTTATACTAAAAAAATCGTATCATTATCTCGCCTTTCATTTAATAATTCAGTAATAAAAGCATTGTCATTATTGGGCTTGACCCGTTTTTACACAGAATTAAGCTGTCATTATCGGGCTTGACCCGATAATCTTTTCCAAAGCACTATACTAAAGCCTTAAAAGATTCCCGTGTCAAGCACGGGAATGACATAAACAGATAAATCAACATAGTTTCCGTAATACTACCAATTATTTGAGGGGTTGAAAAATGTGTTTAGTTCTAACAGTGATTGCTTCTCTCATCACTTCGATTTGCTATGCCGCAAAACTCTTCGCGCACAAAAAAGGCGACAAAGCAATGCTTTCGGTGAGCTTGATGTTTTGGTCTGCGGCTTTGATGTTTTGCTTTGTGGGCTTTACCGATATGATGTCGGGCAAGCCGTTTTTAGAATTGACGATAAAGGACGCTGCGATTGGTGCGGTCGTGATAATTGCGGGAATTGGTATGTATTTTTATTTGCGAATGAGAAACAAGGGCTAAACGAGCTTTTGTGCCTTGACAAATATCGCCTTGACGTGCAAATATAAATTATGACTATGACAGGCTCTCAAATTATTGTATCACTACTGAAAAAGGCTGGAATTAACACTGTTGCAGGTATTCCTGGCGGCTCGATTTTGCCGCTTTATGACGAATTATGCAAAAGCACTATAAATCACGTTTTGGTGCGCCAAGAACAAGCCGCTGGCTTCATTGCGCAGGGAATAGCGCGCACAACGGGCAAGGTTGGAGTATGCCTCGCGACTTCAGGGCCGGGAGCGATGAACCTTTTGACTGCAATCGCAGATGCGCGCTGTGATTCAGTGCCTATCGTCGCGATTACAGGGCAAGTAAACACATCTTTAATCGGAACGGACGCATTTCAAGAAGCAGACACGTTCGGCTTGTCGTTTCCGATAACAAAGCACAGCGTAATGGTGAAAAGCGTCGGAGAGCTGCTCACTGCGTTTCCAAAGGCGTTCGCAATAGCGCAAAACGGCAGAGCGGGTCCTGTGCTTATCGACGTTCCGCGCGATGTGCAGACTGCGTCAATCGACATAGACACACTTCCCGATATGCCCGTTTTATGCAAGGCGCGCGACGAGCGATTTTTGGGTTTGGGCGATTCTATAAAATATCACACGGGCAAAGACGAGATAGATGAGCTTTTAGAAAAGGCGACAGAGCTTCTTTTAGCTTCAAAAAAGCCTGTGCTTTACGTCGGAGGCGGCGCAAACACAGAAGACGGAGCGCGCGGGCTTTCACGGTTCTTAGAGGTCTTCCCTTGCCCCGTTGCAACGAGTTTGATGGGAATCGGAGCCGTGCCGAGAAGTTATATCGGAATGACAGGCATGGTCGGAATGCACGGAAGCATTTGCGCAAATAAAGCGATGCACGACAGCGATGTTATCATTGCTGCAGGTTCGCGCTTCGACGACAGAGCCACGGGCGTGATAGAAAAGTTCTGCCCGAATGCAAAGATTATCCATATAGACATTGACGCGGCGGAAATAAACAAGATTTTAGACAGTGAGATTTCTATCGTCGCAAAAATCGAGGACATTCTCCCCTCTCTTGCCTCGCATATTGTATCGAAACGGGAAAGAGGCGAAGACAAGTTTATGCTTTCTGATGTGCGGCGCAAATGGCTTGACGAGATGGAAAAACTGCACAGAGAGAGCTTTTCGCTTGAGATTGGCAGTCCTGAAAAGAGAGCAGATGGCTTAATCAATCCGAGAGAGTTCATCGAATCGATACCAGATATGGCGATACAAGCGGGATTGAGAATGCAAGACATCATTGTTTCAACCGATGTCGGACAACATCAAATGTGGGCGGCTCAATACTATCCTGTAGAGCTTCCGCGCCATTTTTTAACGTCGGGTTCTCTCGGAACGATGGGTTTCGGCTTGCCTGCGGCGATTGGGGCGGCAATAGCGAACAGAGATAAAAGAATCATCTGCTTTTCTGGCGACGGCTCTATTATGATGAATGTGCAGGAGCTGGCGACGCTTGCAGAGCTTGGTTTGGCGGTTACCGTGATTGTATTTGAAAACGGAACGCTTGGTATGGTGAAGCAGCAGCAGGACTTTTTGTTTAACAAGCATCATAGCGCAAGTGTGTTTAAGAAAAGCCCCGATTTGCTTTCGATTGCCAAAGGGTTCGGAATCGACGCGATAGACGCAAACGAAGACGCTGAGTGGCACAAAAAAGCGTTTAAGGTCGGGCCTCATTTTGTGAGAGTTCGTATCAGCAAAGACGAAACAGTGCTTCCGTATGTAAAGGCAGGATACGCAAATATAGAAGCTATTGTAAATTAGGCTTTTAACTCAATGTGCAAAAATTATAACGGTCTGCCGATACTATGTATATCATTATAGAGGCGCATTTGTATGGATAAAAAGAAAATACTGCAAGTAACGAGAATCTCAGCTATTATTATCGCTTTTGTTTTTTTACTGCTTGCCTCTTTTGTCTTTTTGAATAGATTTATCAGAGATGAGGGAGTAACAAAGATAAAGCCGATAAGTGCCGCTGAAATATCGCATAAAGTGCTTTATATCGGCTCTTATACGCCGCAGTATTTTACTTACGCGCCTCAAAAGGAAGGTTTAGAGAAAATCCTTTATCCGCGCGGCATTGAATTTGATACGTTCTTTATGGACACAAAGCGATATAGCACGGTGCGCGATAAAGATGATTTTAGGGAGTTCATACAAAGCCGTTTAGCAGGCAGAGATGATTATGAAGTTATTATAGCAAGCGATGACGAGGCTTTGAAGTTCGTGCTGGACAACCAAGAGGAGATGTTTAAGAATCTGCCTGTGGTGTTTTTGGGAATAAACGATTATGAACTTGCCATACGAGCGGCGCAAAATCCTCTTATAACGGGGTTCTATGAAGATACGCACCTCGAAGAAACGCTTGAGATTGCGCTAAAGCTCTTTCCTGAAAAAAAGAAGATTGCAGCCCTACACGACAGAAGTGCTGCGGGAATTTCTGACCTTTTAGGCTGTGAGGAGTTTGTAAAGGAACACAACAACCTCTCTTTGATTGATTTAGATACAACGCAAATGGGACATAAAGAGCTTGTGGCTAAATTAGAAGAGTTAGAAGAGGACACATTGCTGTTCTTTATGACTTGCTATACAGGTTCTAACGGCGAGAGCTATTCTATCGTATCAAGAACAAATACCGTTTTGAAACACACGAATGTACCGATATTTAGGAACTATGTCGGCGCGGACGGTATGGGAGTTTTAGGCGGTGTATATCTTGATTTTGTTGAACAAAGCGAAGAGGTTGCTTTAGCTGTTGCAGACATAATCGAGGGCATAAATGTGTCTTTGATACCGCTTGCAACGCAAACACCGAGAAAGGTTATGTTTGATTACAACCTTGTCAAAAATTACGGCGTGGACTTTTCGCTTTTGCCTTCTGATACCGTTTTCGTCAATCGACCAGAGTCTTTTATGGAGCGATACGGCAAGATTATGCCTGTAGCAATCTTAATTATTCTATCGCTGGTGATGATACTCATTTCCGTGCAGATTTCTGTGGGAATTATGCGAGTGTCGAACGCAGAACTGACGGATTCGCGCAACAAACTGGCAGAATCTGAAGAGTTTATGCGCTATCAGACAGAACACGATGAAATGCTTGATATTCTAAACCGCAGAACAGCGATGGAATATTTGCACAACAACACAACAGATGAGCAAATATATTCGATTGTCATCATCGACCTAGACGGCTTTAAAGAGCTGAATGAAAGCTATGGACACGCCGTTGCAGACTCTGTTTTGCAATACCTCGTGGCATTGTTTAAGGATTTGGGCAGAAGAAATAATTGGCTTTTGGCGCGCTTTGGCGGAGATGAGTTCTTATTGATGATTCCAAACGAAAAGCTGACTGAAAACGGCGAAACCACAGAAAAAATCTTAAGCACAATCCGCTCCCCTATTCCGCTCGGAGATGAAAGCGTAAGCGTTACTGCAAGTATGGGTATTTCTGTATCTGACGGCGCGACCCCTTCAGAGCAAAACATTGTAAATGCAGAAATCGCTATGTACGAAGCCAAAAGGAGAGGTAAAAACTGTGCTTTCCTTTACGGCGAAGAGATGAAAGAGAATATGAAGCAAGAAAATCTCGTGAAAACAAAGCTGCTTGAGGCGTTTGACAACGATGGTTTTTATATGCTTTATCAACCAAAGGTTCATTCTAAGACAAAAAAAGTATGCGGCTTTGAAGCATTAGTTCGTATGAAAGCGCAGGGAATTTATCCAGGTCAATTCATTCCGATTGCAGAGCGCAACGGGTGGATTTGGCGAATTGGGCGCATTACGACAGAATTGGTGATAAAACAGATTGCCGAGTGGCGAAAAGAGGGCTATGACGTGCAGCCTGTGTCTATAAACTACTCAAGCAACCAGCTGAACGACCACGGATACATCGGATTTGTCGAAAACCTCTTAGAGAAATACAACGTTCCTGCGTCTTTGATTGAAATAGAAATTACAGAGGGTGTCTTCCTTGAAAAAAGCGCGCTCGCAGATGAGCTTTTCCAAAAATTCAAGTCAAAAGGCATTCGGCTTTTAATGGACGATTTCGGCACGGGCTATTCTTCGCTCGGTTATTTGACGTACATTCCTGTAGATGTGATAAAGCTCGATAAATCGCTTGTTGACACCTATCTTGTGGACGGAAAAGACTCCTTTATCCGCAACATCATCAATCTTATGCACGATTTGAACAAAGAGATGGTTATTGAGGGCGTTGAAGAAGAATGGCAGTTTAAGCGGCTTCAAGAATTCGGTGCAGACACGATTCAAGGCTATTATTTCTCAAAGCCGATAAGCGCAGAAGACGCAATAGTGTTCACCGTAAAAGACGCATAAAGCAAAAAACGCGTTATAAAACAAATGTAAAATTGCAATTTTTCATTTCATAACATATACTCATTTTTGTCGAGCAGTGAAAGCGTAAGTCAGGACAGAACGGACTTGTGCTTTTTTTGTTTTTTCGGGAGGAAATATGGCGGTGAATATGGACGAGTTTTTTGCAACATTGTGCAGCTTTAGCGAAATTGAAGCTGTTGCTCTCGGCGGCTCGCGCGCAGGAGATAATTTCGACGAAAAGAGCGATTACGACGTGTATGTTTATGTGTCATCTCCGATTGCTCAAGATGTGCGGCAGGCATTTTTGGAGAAGTATTGTTCGCGGATAGAAATCAGCAATCATTTTTGGGAATACGAAGACAACTGCACGCTAAACAACGGCATAGACATCGATATTTTGTATCGAAATCTCGACGACTTTGTGCAAGATGTGGCGCGTGTGGTTGAAGCACACGAAGCACAGAACGGCTACACGACGTGTATGTGGCATAATCTCAAAACATGCCGCATTTTGTGCGATAAACGAGGTCGGCTTGCGGCGGCAAAAGCTCGCTTTAACGTGCCGTACCCCTCCGCGCTCAAAGCGAACATCATTTCACGCTCTCTCGCGCTTCTCTCCGATTCACTGCCCGCCTATCGCACGCAAATTGCAAAAGCGCAATCTCGCGGCGACCGAGTCAGCGTGGTTCATCGCACAACGGCGTTTTTAGAATCATATTTCGACATCATTTTTGCGCTCAATGAACAGACGCACCCTGGAGAAAAGCGGCTTATTGAGCTTTGCAAAAAGAATTGTGCGCTGCTGCCGCGTGATTTTGAGAAAAATCTCAATGCACTTTTCGATTCGTTGGGAAATGCGGGCATTGACACGGCGAAATGTGCGGAAAATATCATTTTTGAACTGAAATCAATTCTGCAATAGGCAGATAAGGAGTGTTTTTATGAAAAGGTTTTTGTGCAAGGCAGGATTTCTCTTGTCGCTCGTTGTTTGCACGTCGTGTGCGAGCAAAACAGCAGGAAGTTTGACCGCTGACGATGCGATTACGTCAATCAGCGTTATCGGCACAATCGGTATGGACGGCTCAAAGCCGAAAGCTATCGCTGTTGAGTATTGTGTTGACCTTTCGGGCGCGAAAGTTGACCTTTCGACATTCGACGTGTTCGATTACGGGCAGACGCTCGGCGAAAACGATTTGAATGCAGGAAAAGACGCAGGAAAACCGACGAAAATCTACATCAACGACACGGCAGAGGTGTCAGAGAGCGGCGGAACAGGGAAAGGCAATTTTGTCATCATCGAAGTGAACACAGATTACTCTGTTTCACGCTATGCACGAAGCTACAAGGCGACAATGGCGGCTGGCGTGGTGCAGAAAAAGCCCATTAAGAGCGCAAGCGGCATAATTTCGCCGTCAAGCGTGTAAAAAGGCAATTATTACGATTTTGAATACATCGGCATTGACCCGCAGACGGGCGGAAAGCGTCCGAGTGAGTTCTACCGCTATGCAAACGACGGAACGTACACGATTGCCGAAATTGCGGGCTACACAAAAGAAGTTTTCGCAGCAAAACACTGCTTCGACGAGGGAAACGGCGAATATTGGGATTTTGATTTGCCGTATGCGCTTTATGTGCCTTCTGATTACGACGCGAGCAAAAAATACGCGCTCGTTTTGCATTTGCACGACGCAGGCTCAATGGACAGCGACCCGATGTTGACTTTGTGCGAATCACAGGGCGCGGCAAACTACGCTTCTCCGTATTTCCGCGATTTGCTTCGCGCGCAGGGGCTTGACGGAGCTATTGTTGTGTGTCCTGCGATTAGCGAAGATTTCTTTATGAACGAAGAAAACCCGCATTACAATTTGCGCATTGCTCGCGACAACTGGACGCTTAGTTGTGCCGCGCAAGCAGTCTGGCAGCTCCTTGATTCGCTCACGGAAAAATACAACATCGACGAAAACCGCATTTATGGCTCTGGGCAAAGTATGGGCGGTATGACGGTCATGGCTTTTGCTTCACAGCGCGACAACTATTTTGCGGCATTGCTTCCGTTAAGCTGCAAATGGGGAACGAACTTCAAAAAAGAACGTACTTTCGGCGGTTCACGAAGCTACAACGCTCCGATTGACGGCAAACTTATCTTTGACACAGATGATGACGGCAACGCGGCGGATTACAATAACTGGTTTTATCTGATTTCCGACGACAACATTCTTTATTACAGCACAGCAGGCGAAAACGAAGAATATCAGCTGTTGTTCCGCGATTTGTGCGGTGCAGAAGTGGAAACGGCGGATATGTATCTTGATGATAAAACGACGGTTGACAGCCGTAATGCGATTGTGCGCGAGTTGACTTCTCGAAAAAGCGACCTCGGCATTTATCAGGTGAATTTGAGCGGCAATGTGGGGCATATGTCTGCGTGGTTCTATGGACACAGCACAACGGCAACGCTCGAATGGCTTTCGGCACAGACACGAGAAGCGGAAACAAAACGCGCCAAGCTCGATTTGAACAAAGCGTTCACGCTTGCAGACGAGCAGAAGAAAGACAGTGCGCATTTGTGGAAGACACAAAAAGACGGCACAAAGATTTATTATCCGACAGGCGCGCAGGGAAGCGGCACTATCGGTTATAATTCTCCGTGTACCGTACTCGGCAGCGACGAAATCTTAGAGCCAGGTCTATAAGTATTTGCATAGCACGGCACTTTTTGCTATACTCAAAGTATGCCAATTAGAATACAAGCAGATTTACCAGCAAGACATACTTTAGAAAGCGAAAATATTTTCGTGATGACGGAACAGCGGGCGAAATCTCAAGACATTCGTCCGCTGAAAATCGCTATTGTGAACTTAATGCCCACAAAGGAAGCAACCGAAACTCAGCTTTTGCGATTGCTTGGAAACACGCCACTTCAGATTGATATTTCATTGGTGAGAATGAAAGACCACGTTTCTAAAAACACTTCTCACGACCACCTTGAACGCTTTTATATCAGTTCAGATGAACTTTTTCGCCACAAATACGACGGAATGATTATCACAGGCGCACCAGTAGAGCAGCTTCCATTTGAAGAAGTGGATTATTGGAATGAGCTTTGCAATATTATGAACTATGCAAGAAATAATGTATTCTGCACTCTCTATATTTGCTGGGCAGCTCAAGCAGGGCTTTACCATTGGTACGGAATACAAAAACACCTTATGGATAAAAAGATGTTCGGCTTATTTGCAAACCGAAGAATTGTTGCAACAGACCCCTTGTTAAGAGGTTTCGACGACACCTTCTTTGTTCCAACAAGCAGACATACAACGGTAAAAACAGAAGATATCCTTAAAAATGAAAATCTCATATTGCTAGCTGATAGCGAAGTGTCAGGCGTTACCATCGCAAAAAGTCGCAATAACCGAGAAATCTTTATGACAGGACATCTTGAATACGACACAGATACGTTAGCGAATGAGTATTGGCGAGATAAGAACAAGGGGCTTGAAATAGACTTGCCTATAAATTACTTCCCACAAAACGACCCAAAGAACCAACCTGTATCGTTTTGGCGAAGTACCGCACACTTGTTTTATTCAAACTGGCTAAATTACTACGTTTATCAAGAAACACCTTACAATTATGTTTAATCTGTGGCACAAAATTATAAGCTATATTTCAGGGCTATCAGCAGGGCTTTTTATTGCACTTTGCTTTTCGTTAATGATATGTGTAATTCTATTTTGCACACTCAAGCTGCGAAAGTTAAGCGTAACAGCGTCTATTGTTGCTTCAAGCATACTCTGCTCTTTTCTCACAGTGCCGCTTATCACTTCGATAAATGCCTTTGTTGCATCAAGAATTGAAGCAAATGCACGCATATCTACATCTTCACTTGCCGCAGAGCAGAAAAAAAAGGACGCAGAAATAAAAGCACTTCAAGAAGAAATTGAAATACTGAAAAGTGCAGAGCTTTCTATGCAAAGTATGAGCCGAATTTGCGAAATGGCACTTCTTGAAACAAGTCTAAAGCAAATCGATGTGCAAAAAGAACCTCTTACTACAAAAAAAGGAGCAGGGATTTTAGCAGATACTATTGTAGAAGAATCGTTAGTGATACAAGCCCACGACATAAATGCAAAGTTTGGAGTGGATTTACGACAAGTAAAAGTAAGAGAAGAAGAGAATACCCTTTATATCTCTGGCATAAAGGCAAAGTACATTGGAAGTGATAAGAATATCACCAATCACATCTTGAGCGAAATCCGCAAAGTAGAGCTAAAGGGGAGTTCTACTACAACTACTATTTTTAATTCAAGCGCAGACAAAGAACTTGCTCGCCAAAAAGAAATAGATGCAGAAAATAACTTTCAGCAGCGACTTGCAAAGGGGTTAGAGCTAAAGTTTATGGACGATGCCGTTGTAAAGCTGGCTGAAAACTTCATTACAGCAATTCTCTCGCCTCTCAAAAAAAACATCGTCTTCACAAAAAAAGACACAGGAAAACCTATTTTAGAGTTCTTGAGCAACGAAATAAATGAAAAAAATATAATGCTGGAAGCCCTTGATTAACGGAGGAAAGAAATGAAATTGCTCTATGAAAATCCACTTGAAAAACAAAGCGATGTAGACAGCTTTATCAAAGAAGGAGAGCTAAAAATAAGCTTTGCAAATGGAAAAATGCGGCTTGAAAATATGCTCGATGAAGCGTTAGGTCAAAAATCAAACTTTCTTTTTTGGTGTCCTAAGAAGTTTCCGTCTGATATTCAAATAGAATGGGATTTTATGCCGCTGTCAGATAGTGGGCTTGCTATGATGTTCTTTTGTGCTAATGGCAAAAATGGCATAGACTTATTCGACAAATCGCTCCATAAGCGCACAGGAGAATATCAGCAATATCATTCAAGCGACATAAACGCATTTCACGCCTCCTATTTCCGCCGCAAGCTAGCTGATGAACGCATTTTTCACACCTGCAATCTGCGAAAAAGCTGTGGGTTTCACCTCGTCGCCCAAGGTGCAGACCCCATTCCAAGCGCAATCGACGCACAAAAAAGCCCGTCAATGTATCATATCACCATCAAAAAAGAACAGAGCAATATCACGTTTTCAATAAATAATCTCACAATCTACACATTCATCGACGACGGCAAAACCTACGGAAATCTGCTTGACGGCGGCTACATCGGCTTTCGGCAGATGGCTCCCCTTGTTGCTGAATATTCTTCTCTAAAAGTATTCGCGCTTTAAACTGTTGCGATATTTCTAAATGTCTGCTGTCATTCCCTCTCCCACGACCGTGGAATTCTTTTTCCCACGACCGTGGTAATGCTTTTCCCAAGACCGTAAAATTTTTTCCCTACGGTCGTAAGCATAACACTCTTACGGTCGTAATCGGTCTATACTTACGGTCGTACATACCTTTCACTTTCGACCGTAAATATTTTATGCCCACGGAGATAGTAAAGGACAGTCCAATCTAGCTCTCTATTGCATTATTCAAAATCTGTGTTATAATCGTTTTATATAGAAAGTAGCTTCGGAGGATTTTTTATGAAAAGATTTATCAAAGCAGCATTGTTGCTCTTTACTATTGCTTTGACATCTTGCAGCAAAAAATTAGAAGGTGCAAAAGCACAAAGCAGTTTAGACGAGCCTACCGTGATTACTGTTTGGTGTTGGGATAAAACTTTTAAAATATTTGCGATGAAGACTGCAGCTGAAATCTACACAAGAGATAATCCGAATGTAAAAATAAATGTAGTGGAAACTCCGTGGGCAGATTTAGAGCAAAAACTAATCACTTCGCTATCTGCAAACGACTCTTCAAGTCTTCCTGACATTATTTTAATGCAAGACCACGCAATTCAAAAAAATCTCGCAAATTATCCTAAAGCATTTTTGCCTGTAAATAACAAAATTGACCTTTCAAAGTTCGCACCGTATAAACTCAGCTACGGCGAAGCTAATGGCAAAATATACAGCGTGCCTTTCGATAACGGAGCGACTTGCACTTTTTTGCGCACCGACATCTTAGCCGAAGCAGGCTTAAAAGCACAACAATTTAATAATATTACTTGGGACGAATTTCACGAGTACGGCAAAATCGTAAAGGCAAAAACTGGCAAACCTCTTATTTCTTACGTTGTAAGCGAGCCTGATTGCATTATAATTATGATGCAAAGCGCAGGAACGTGGATGTTCGACGAAAAAGGCAAGGCAAAACTTACAAATAACGATGTTCTTGAAAAAGCCGTCAAAGTGTATTCAGAGATGATTAAAGACGGCACTTGTTTAAATGTAAGCGATTGGGACTCTTATGCCGCTTCTATCAATAATGGAGATGTTGCAAGCGCAATCAACGGCTGTTGGCTCATCGGTACTCTCAGAACACAAATTGAACAGTCTGGAAAATGGGCAGTTGCAAACACCCCTCGCCTTTCAGGTGTTCCTAATGCTGTAAACTATTCAAATCAAGGCGGTTCAAGCTGGCTTGTTATGTCAAATTCAAAGCACGCAGAAATAGCTATGGACTTCTTAAACAAGACTTTCGCCTCTTCAAAAGAACTTTATGACACCATTTTACCAAGTTCTGGAGCAATCTCAACATGGCTTCCTGCCGCAGACTCTTCTGTGTATGACGAACCAAGCGCATTTTTCGGCGGTCAAAAAATCTACAAAGACATCGTAGAGTACTCAAAGCACGTTCCTTCTATACGATACGGGCTTTTCAACTACGAAGCAAGAAACGCAGTCGGTGTGGCTGTTTCAAAAATCTTGCAAGGTTCATCTATAACAGATGCACTCAATGAAGCGCAAAAGAATATCGACTTCCAAATGGGATATTAAGACGTAACAGCTCATAGAGAAAAAGGCTGAGATTTGCTCACTTGAAATAAACAAATTTATTAGTTATCATTAGTTACAATCCATAAATTAAGGACTTTTCCAAATGTCAGACGATGTAGCACTTTGCACTAGACGTATCATTTCTAGCGCACAAGACGCAGTACTGAGAGCGTGTTATTCGCTCAGTGACTCCGTCATTTTTTCTTCTAGCGTGCCAAAAGAAGTAAGCGACTTGAGGAACGTATACGATATGGACGTTGCAAGCCTATCTTTAGCCACCCCTCAAGCAGCAATTTCTGCTCTGTTAGGATTTCTGACAACGGGAAGTCTATCCGCAGCAGTACTCACCTCTGGCGGCATATCTTCAAGCGTGCCTATTCTCTCTCGTCTTGCTTCAAACCTCACAGGAGGTGTCGTTCACTCTGCAACTTCTTCGCTCAGCTCGTCTGCACACTGCATAGACACAGACTCAAGCGACGCAATGGGCGCGAGAGGGACAGGAATGGCGATGATATTTTCTTCTAATGCACAAGAAGCCTACGACCTGTCAATCATAGCTCATCTTGCTTCCCTCAAGACGAAAATCCCCTTTTTGCACATATACCCAAGCGAAAACGGCTCATACGAAATCCGAGACGTATGCTATATCACCGACAATAAATTAAAAAATTTAATCGATGAGAGTGCATTTAGAGCAAACGGCTTATCGAGTGAAAACAGTGCAGTTTTCGGCACAGTGCAAGATTCTTCTACGTATTTCCAAAGCCGAGAAGCATTAAACCGCTACTATAGCGCATTAAGCGAAATTCTTCAGCGAGAGCTAGACAAGTTCGCAAAGGCAACTGGCAGACAATACAACGCATTTGATTACATCGGCTCAAAAGAAGCCTCTAAACTCATAATCATTATGGGACAAGGCTCTGACACCGTAAGCGACACCGTTGAATATTTGAACAAGAAAGGCGAAAAGACAGCCGTTATAAAAGTCCGCTTGTATCGCCCGTTCAATGCAAAAGCCTTAATGAATATTATTCCAAAAACTGTACGCTTTATCACTGTTCTTGACAACACAAAGGAGGCAGGTAGCAGCGGAGAGGCTTTATATAAAGATGTCTGCACTGCAATAGAAGAATCTGGCAGAAGATTTAACGCAGTCTTAGGCGGTCGCTACGGAATCGGAGGCAAAAGTTTTACTAATGCGGCAGTCGCGTCTATCTTTGACAATATGACAGGCAAATGCTTAAATCATTTCACCATCGGCATCACTGATGATGTTGAGAAATTGAGCTTGCCTATCGATAAAAACTTCAATCTCAGCAACAAAAACACAACAGAAACCTTGTTTTTCGGCACAGCCGCGCAGTTAAGCATTTCCCCAAAACAGCTCACAGCCGCCATTGAACAGCTGAGAAAAGAAAATCAAGCAGATTGCGAGGTCAGCGCATATTCAAAGGCGTTTCTTTCTCAATTCGGCTCTCCGACGCTTTTAACTATTCGTTCTGGCAAAGATGTAAACAATAAACAGTATCTTTCTACAAATCCTGATTTTGTGGTCTGTGCGCAGTGTCGCTATTCCAAGATTTACGACGTACTGCAAGGAGCGAGAGAAAACGCGGTCTTCTTGCTAAATACGCAATACGCTTCTGATGATGTATGGAATCATCTGCCGATAGAAGTGCAAAAGCATATCATCGAAAAAAAGATGAAGTTCTATGTCATAGACGCGGCAAGCATTGCAGAAAGCGAAAATGCAAAAATCGATGATATAATGCTTATCGCGTACTTCAAAGTATGCAAAGACTTTTCAGAAACAGAAGCAGTCGCAAAGATGGAGGAGCAATTTGAAGAGCTAAAAGGATTTACACAGCTTTCCTCTTCAGTCTTCTCTGCTATTCGAGAAATAATGTACCCAACAAAGACGGGAAAAACAAAGATTGAGCTTTCTTTAACAAAGAATTCTTCGCCTTTTATCCGCGACGTTTTAAGCGAAATAGAATCGTTTAGAGGCGATTGCATAACAGTGGGGAAACTGAACGAAAACGGTTCTTTACCTCACGGCGTATCGCAATACGAAAAGAGAACGGTTATTTCTTCTGTTCCTATTTGGGACAGTGAAAAATGCAGCCAATGCGGAAAATGCTCGCTTGTATGCCCCCGTTCTTGCATCAGAATGAATCTTTTGCCGACCGTGAAATCAAAGCACATACCAAAAGATTTTCCGCAAACAAGCGTTAAGCCTATTGCGATTTCGGGAAAGAATGTAACGCTTCAAATCTCTATCGAAGACTGTATTGCGTGCCACGAATGTGAAGCAATTTGTAGCGAAAAAGCACTTTCTTTTGAAAAGCTCACTCCAGAGCTAAAACAAACGCTCAAAGAAAACTATGAGTATTTCCAAAAATTAGCATTGCCCGAAACGCTCAATACCTCGCTTATCCGTGATTTAGCATTCAAAAAGCCGCTCTTTGCATTTTCTTCTAGTGCAAAGCCGAGCGCACAAAGCGTATATATAAAACTCATTTCACAGATTTTCGGTTCGCGCGCTGTTTTAACAGGAGCACCGATTGAAATTGCACAGCTTTGCGCAGGAAGTCCAGGAATTGCATTGTACAAAGACAAAAATGCTCACGGATGCGCGTGGAGTACGGCAACGATGAGCGATAATGCACAATTTGCCCTTGCGCTCAGTGCTTCGTATGAAGAAATGCAAAAAAATGCTAAAAATTTAGCAGAAAGAGTGCTTGTTGAGGGAATTTCTGTCAATTCTATTCGCACAGTATTGGATAGTACGCAAAACAACGAAGAAGAAATAGAAAAAATGCGCAAAAACATTGCAATTATGACAAAATATCTGTCTAAAAGCAAGAATGCAGACGCACTTTATCTTTCTTCTATTGCGGACAATCTTTTATCTCGCAGTATATGGCTCATTTGCACAAGTAATTGGGCAGAAAATGAAGGATTTATGGGATTAAACGAGATTTTCTCTTCAAACAGAAACATAAATGTACTTGTTTTCTGTGAAAACGAGATGAAAAAGAATCTTGCAAGCATCGCGCTCACATACAACACAGTTTATTGCGCAAGCATTTCCTTAGGCGCAAACAGCCAGCACACAATCGACACTCTTATTGAAGCAGAAAGCTATAAAGGCACATCAATTCTTTTTGCGGACAGCAGATTTGGTGTTGAAGCGCAAAAAGAAGCTGTTAAAAACGGAGAATGGTTCTTGTTCCGCAATAATCCAGACAAGAAAAATGAAAACAAGAATCCGTTTGTTTTAGACAGCGAAGAGCCTATAACGCAAAACGAAAAAGCAAAGAGCAAGTATAAAATGCTCTCATATCTCTCTGAAAAAACGTGGTAAATAATATGGAAAGTATTCACTCGGTTGATACATCTAACAAGTCTGATACACTTGGGCTTCTTGAAAAGCTGGGGAAAAAGATTTTCTTTATGCCCCTCATCATCTTTGCGCTCCTTTTAATAGGTTTGCGCTGTACGATTTCGAGCTTATTCACAATGACCGCCTCACATATTTTTCTCATCGTCATTTCGTTTTTTGTCGCAATCGTTTCTAGCAATCCTTTTGTTTTGCCGCAGATTTTCAAAGGCGACAACGACAAACAATTTCGCCACGCGCTCTTTATTTTTGCAACGATTTACATTGTTATTTCAGCTTTGCTTGTGGTCGGTATTCCGTCAGATTCTTTGAGAGTTGATGTCGGCTACCTTGTTTTATTTATGATTTCTTTTTTATATGCTCTCAATCTCTATCTCACGCTGCTTTGGCTTCATCGCTTGCCGTCAGCTAAGAAAAAGGCACAAAACACCATCGACTTAAAAAACGAAATCGTACGCCTTATAGACGCATTAGCCGCGCGTGCCGATTCGTTAGGCGATAACTACAGCAAAGAGAGGGATAGAGTGTTGCTTTTGCCCGAAAAAGCTAGAGAGATAAAAGACGCACAAGCAATAGAAGCTGCCGTTATGGAACAAAACATAATGAGCCATATTTCCGCATTTACGGCAGTTTACGAAAATGCGTTATCAGGGGCAACTCCCGACCTAAAAAAGTTCAATCAAGCTCTTGATTCCCTAGAATCAATAATTCAAATGCGTACAAAACTGAACAACCAAAAATAGAAAAAGACAGGAAAAGAAAAAAGATAGAAAAAGTGAAAAAAAATCCTAAAAGTACTAGACAAAGTTTTGTATATCTGATATAGTACTAAACATCAAGGGGGCGTAGCGAAGCTGGTTTATCGCGCTGGCCTGTCACGCCGGAGATCGAGGGTTCGAGCCCCTTCGCTCCCGCTTAAAGCAGTTACTTTTTAAGTAGCTGCTTTTTTTTATATATTTTATCGTAAGGAGAAACGATGTCTAACGAATTTAATTATTGTCCCAAATGCAACAGCAAGAATATCCAATACAAAAACAATCGCAAATGGTTCTGCTCTGATTGTGGCTTCGATTTATACAACAATGTCGCTTCTGCGGTCGGCTGCATTATCACAAACAAAGAGGGAAAAGTCCTTTTTGAAGTGAGAGGCAAAGAACCGAAGAAAAACTTTCTCGCTCTTCCTGGCGGCTTTTGCGACCCCGACGAAACGGCAGAAGAAGCAGTGAAAAGAGAATGTAGGGAAGAGCTTGGGATAGAAGTTTCTAACATACACTATCTTGCAAGTTTCCCAAACACCTATGAATATCGCTCTATCACCTACAAAACCTGCGATTTATTCTTTACCGCGACGCTGAACGAAGAGGAAGTATTCACTGAGCAAAAAACAGAAGTCTTAGGAACGCAGTGGCGAGATGTTCAGGAAGAAAACTTTTTTCAAGAGCTTGCTTTTGAATCAAGCAAAAAAGCTCTTACAAAATGGATAGAAGAGGTTAAAAGATGATTACGATTGCCCTCTGCGTCGCCTCTTATGTTCTGTATGCCGCGCTTCTGCTAACCTTTCCGCTGAGGCTGAAAAATATGCAAAACAGCGCAGGAAAGCTCGTTCTTTCTTTGAAACAAAAGACATCTAAATCCTACATTGCGATTTTTGTTATCGCGCCTGTGATAATCACTTTGATTTTGCTTTTGAGTTTTCCGCTTACAACTCAAATCGTGATTTGCGCCTGTAGCGTGCTTGCTGTTCACATCGTCGTCAAAGAACTGCTTTCGCGGAAAATAGCAGGTGTATACGAAAATGCACTCATCTTTGACGGGAAGCATATCCTTTTATCAGATATTCTTTCTCTTCCTACCCTTGCATACGAAGAAGACGCAAGCGTATGCACTTTAAAAATCGTAACAAAGCAAGAGGGCGAATTTTTTATCACTTTTGCAACAAGTGAAGAGAGGCAAAACACCGTGCAATGCTTGCTTTCGCTCAATCCCGCCTTGAAGCCAGAATAAGCATAAAAAAACCGCTTCCAAAACAGAAGCGGTGTAGAGGCGTCTATCGGAATCGAACCGATGCATAGTGGTTTTGCAGACCAGTCCCTTACCACTTGGGTAAGACGCCATCTTGATTATCATATTAGCAAATATAAAAAACTTTGTCTAGTCCCTCTCGTACTTTTTTTTATTTTTTCTCCGTGTGTTACTATGTGAAGAACCCTCTCCGTCTACGATGCACAAGACTCTCTCCAAGCTAGGAGAGACCTTTAAACATCGCTAGGAGAGAGTCTTGATTATAGCTAGGAGAAAGTTTCTCTCCGTTATTGCGGAATAATTTCTTCGATGGCGGCAGCTATCCGCTCTTTCAATTCTTGTTTCATTGCCGCGTTTGACTTTGATGTTTCACGCAAAAACAGGTCGGCGGGATGCACGGAAAGCGCGGCGGCGAGCTTCTCGATTGTTTCAAACGACGGCTTTACTTTGCCTGCTTCGATATTTCCGATAAAGCCGTTGGAGCAATCCGCCTGCACTGCCAGTTCCGATTGGGACAGGGAGCGAAGTTCGCGATAATACTTGATGTTCATACGAAAATCATCATACAGAGAACTCATACGCTTATTCTAACGAAGTATACGAGCGTAAATTTATCTTGACAGGAAGTGAAAATCATCATATCCTTTCTATCAGAAAGCAAAAGCACTGTTTTACTTTCTACTGCACGGCTTAAGCGAAAAAAAATGCCGCCGTCAAGCGCGCATTTTAGGAGTATGATGTAAGTGTGCCGTAGGCTGTTGGGCGGGCTTGACGGGCGCGCATTTTTCGCCAACATCGCTACGCTCGTTGGCGAAAAATGAAATTTATCTAGTTGTGTATCCAAAGCGCGATATGCCTAGATACACTGTTATTATGGTATAGCACAGAATTGTGCAAGGAGAATTACGATAATGGAAATTATTACACTCAAAGGCGATGATGGTGCTGGGAAAACAAAGGTGATTACCCAAATTTTTGAAGAACTATTCACACAAAGAGAGATAGATGGAGCTTTTTATGTGAAAAGCGAGGGTGCAGATAATCAAGAATTCAAGGCATTACTAAAGTACAATGGCAAAAAGATAGCCTTTTGTAGCATTGGAGATCCTGCTGATTTTAACGAAAAAACAAAATATGAGCATCTTCCTTCTGAATACATTCTAAGCGGGCTTGTCTTTGCTTCTAAAAATGAGGCAGATGTTCTTATCAATGCTTATAGAACGCAATTTTCGGAATTTCCTGAATCTGTTTATAAAGCACTTTTGGGAAATAATAAATATTCCCCAATTCCAATATCTACACAGAGCAATTTATCTGATGTAAAAGACCAGATAATTGCAAAGCTATAAGATTCTTGAGAGAGGAATTATGGGATGAACAATAACGAATATAAGGCTGAAAAGCTAAAACTTATTGTTGAAGAGCATAGAAATAATGGTGATTTTCCGCAGTTTCTTCAGGCACTTTATGAAACCGATGGAAAGACGTTCTGTGCGATTTGTGACTTTGGTTTTCTTTCAGATTCAGAAATATCGTCGCTAATTAAACCATTGTATGCAAAGAGAATTGAAGAAAACAGGGAATCTGGTACACTTGTTGATTATATGTTGGAGGAGATAGACCGAACTCGGAGCGATTATTCCTCAGAACATTATGGCATATTTAGGCTTGATTTTATTAAAACTCTGTTGACTGAGCGTGAATTTGATGAGATTGAACTAATATGCAAGACTCTTTTTTCTCGAAACAAAGCGGTTGAAGATAAGTTGACAAAGTATTTATATGCACTGTCGAAGAAAAAGATTGAGACAGTGGAATATAAACGCTATCAAAAGCTACGTGAAAAAATAAGACAGACGGACATTCGTGTTTTTGAGAGAATTGATAAGCAAATAAAGACCCGCCCCGTAAAAACATTGATTAGAAGTGTGTCAATGTTTGTTTTGGCAGTGGTACTTGTATTTGGGGCAGTTTTCATCAAGGAAGAAGTCAAAAAAATGACAGAACTCCGAAAGATAGAAGAACAGAAAGCTGCCGAAAAGGCTGCAGCTGTTTTCGCTGGAGGAAACCGCAGCGGACATCCCGACGGTTTCCGATTTGCTGACCCAGGGGGAAAACCGTATCGACGAGGGCGACGACAGCTATATGCACCGCATCGTTGATCCCGAAGCGCTTGCGCTTTTGCTTTTTACCTCCGGCACAACCGATAACGCCAAAGCTGTGATGCTTTCCAACCGGAATTTGTGCGCGGATCTGATGCTTGTTGCGCGACGCGTGCAGCTGTCAAAGCAGGATTCCACGCTTTGCGTGCTGCCGATGCACCACGCGTATCAGATGATTTCGATGCTGATGATGCTTTATGTCGGCGGTTCGGTCAGCTTTTGTCCGGCGCTTCGTTATGTGTCGCGTGATCTGGCGTTTTATGCGCCGACGGTATTTGTAACAGTACCGCTGATGCTTGAAAAGATGCACACCAAGATTTTTGCCGAATTATCAAAACAAAGCGGTATCAAGCGCGTGTTTGCAACGGGGCGGCTTTCC
>CALDID010000231.1 GCA_937901865.1 uncultured Treponema sp. | reverse complement strand
TGACAATTATCGAACCGGTCTATTATACTGTGCAGCTTAAAAAAAATCTATTGCAAATCTAAAGACCTTCTAGAAAAAAAAACAGTATTGTTTTATGATACTAAGTAAATTTCTTTTTTGAGGTTAGTATTGGAAATGAGAAAAGACTTGAAATCTGTACTCAATGTATTGCTTGTTCTCTGCGCGGCGGTTTTCTTGCTTTTTGCGGGGGTGTATGTGTTTTTGTTTCGTCCAAACTTTACAAGAGCTCCTATGCACAGAGAAGAGGACAACATAAAGTATTTTGACGGAAACAAAGAATTTCACGAGCGACATATTGCAGATAAAAAATATATTCTCTCTCTTTCTCCAAAAATGCACGAAATAACTTCTTTCGACGGCTTAAAGCTCCGTGCTTTTGTTTTGGAAAAAGAAAATAGTGTAGGCTCAATCCTTTTAATGCACGGCTTTCATTCCGACCCATTAAGAGAGTTTGCAACTTTGGCGCGGTTTTATTATGAAATGGGATACAATGTCGTACTCCCGTTTCAAAGAGCGCACGGCGAAAGTGAAGGAAAATATCTCACGTTTGGCGTGAAAGAAAGATTTGATTGCAGAGATTGGCTTATTGAAATAACGAAACTATATGGAGAGAATAAGCCGCTGTTTCTTGAAGGCATATCTATGGGCTGTGCAACGGCTTTAATGGCGAGCTCCCTTGATGGATTGCCTAAAAATCTGTGCGGTATTATAGCCGATTGCGGATTTACCACGCCGTACGAAATTATGTATTTTGTGGCGAAAAAAGAACGCCATTTGCCTATGAGTGAAGTGATTTTGGATATGGCGAATATGATGACGCGCTTTTTTGCAGGTTTCGACTTGAACGACGCTTCTACAATAAGCGCACTAAAGAAAAACACCGTTCCTGTTTTGTTTATTCATGGAACAGCTGACGACTTTGTGCCGTTTGTTATGACGTGGCAGAATTACGAGGTGTGCAAAGCAGAAAAGCAGCTTTTGGCTGTGGACGGTGCAAAACACGCAGTTAGCAACGTTATGGCGTATGATGAGTATACAAAGGCTGTAAAGGAATTCTTGTCTTGCTACAAAAATAATATGAATTAAATCGTTTTTTATTGTTTTTTCGACAAAATTAGATTATCATAAAAGACGTGAAACATTTTTTTGGGAGTATGTTCGTATGAATTCACCAGCAGAAATTGCAAAAATATATTCAGATGTAGGAGCAGGAAAGACCCGCATTCCAAATAGTAAGTTATTCTTATTAGCAGTAATGGCAGGTGCTTTTATCGCAATGGGCGCATTTGGTAGCTCTGTCGCTTCGTGCGGAGTAGAACCTTTAGCGGTAAGTCGCTTTTTGAGTGCGGCAGTGTTCCCGATAGGCTTGATGATGGTGCTTTGTGCAGGTGCAGAGCTTTTTACTGGCAACTGTCTTATTCTTCTTTCTGTTTTAGACAAAAAGACTACGATAAAAGGTATGCTTAATAACTGGCTCATCGTGTATCTTGGTAATGCGGTTGGCGGCATATTGATTGCATTGCTCATCGTTGCAAGCGGTTCTATGGGGCTGTATAACGGAGCTTTGGCTGAAGGGGCTGTAAAAGTGGCAACGGCAAAATGTACACTGCCGTTCACTGACGCTTTATTAAAAGGCATTTTGTGTAACTTTATGGTTTGTCTTGCGGTTTGGTGTGCATTCGGCGCAAAAGACCTGTGGAGCAAGATTATCGGTTCTTTCTTGCCAGTATTTTTGTTTGTATTGAGCGGATTTGAGCACTGTGTTGCAAATATGTACTTTGTGCCAGCAGGTATTTTTGCTTCTTTCCGCTATGGTTTCCCTGCTCAGGGACTTAATTGGCTTAATTTCATTGTCTTTAATCTTATTCCTGTTACCATGGGAAATATCATTGGTGGTGCTCTTATGATTGGTGCGCTCTATTGGTATGTATATATGGAAGGAAACACCAGAAGATAATTTTTTGGAGAAGCTCTCTTATGAAAACGTTTTCTTATACGCCTCAAGGCGTTTGCTCAAAGTTGATAGAGATTGAAGTTGATGGCGACATCGTGAATAAAGTTGCTTTTACAAAGGGGTGTAGTGGCAATACGCAAGGTGTTGCTCGTCTTTGTGAAGGAATGAAGGTCGAAGACGTTATAAAGCGGCTTTCTGGCATAAAGTGCGGTGCTAAAGAAACTTCTTGCCCTGACCAGCTTGCAAAAGCTCTAAAGGCTTTGAGAGAGGCTAGCTGAATATGAAAACGTATTCGCAAGGGTTTATTGACGATAAAAACACTTTCAAGACAGAAACGCATATCTATTTTAGTCAGTGCAGTAAAAACAAGGTTTTGAGCCTTACTGAATTACTGCGCTTGACTTCTGATATTGCTGTTGAAGATTATGCAAATCGCGGAATATCGAGGGAGTTTTTAGCAGAACGCAATATAGCAATTCTCGTTTCTCGAAATTCGTTCAAAATCCACAAAATGCCGAAAGAAAATCAAGATGTAATCGTACTCACAAGGGAAGAAAAGCCTGAAGCATTTCAGCTTGTGCGCTCGTATGAATTTGTGAGTATGGACGGGGAAAGCCTTATTAGTGGGCTTAGCACATGGATTGCTGTCGATATTCAAAGCCGAAAGATTATTCCGTCTAAAAACTTCACATTGCGAGAAGCTCCCGACGTTTCTTTTGAGCATGATTGTAAAATGCCTGCGCGCATAACGTTGGGCGAAGAAGCAAAAGAATTAGCGCATAGAGTGGTGGGCTATTCTGATTTAGACAGCAACGGGCATGTAAATAATTCTCGATATGGTAATTATATAACCGATGTTTTGCCGATGAGCATTATCGAGGGCGAAATTGCAGAGTTTAGAATAAATTATTCAAAAGAAGCTCTGCTTGGTGAAGAAATTACTTTGTATGGCTCATTTTCTTCAGACGGAAAAAGCGCGACTGTTGCAGGCAAAACGGCTAATGGCACATCGTTTGAAGCTCAAGTGATTGCTCGATAAGTTTTTGCTTAGATGTATCCTCCCTTTCCTCAAGAAGAGGCGTATGAAGAGTGTAAAAAAATAATTTCCTTGCTCGATGACGGCTTTATGACGCTGGAGTTAATTACACAAGAAAGCGAAAGCCGTTTCGGAAGCGGAATTATGATAGGCTCGCTTGTGTGTAAAACTGTGTGCGGCGAGCGAATAGTTTTAAAAACAGTATCAGGTATAAGTCGCGCATTAAAACTATCTCCGTATCTTAGCGATGAAAACAGTGTTTATGTAGAGCCGATAGTTTCTGCGGAAAAGATAAACGAGGCACTTTCAGAAAACGACAAAGAAATCCATTCGCTAACTGATGAAATCGCAGTATTAAAAGCACAGCATAAAGATTTTTCTGCCCTTGCAAAAAGACGGCTGTATCTTTGTGATGTTTCGCTGAAAAAAGTGCATAATCTGTATTCATTTCATTGCATTGACGGCTCTATGAAAAGCCTCAATAGCATTTTTTTGTCTTTTGAAAAAAAAGCTCCGACAGGTATCGGGGATTGCTGTGCGCCGAAGTTATTGGATTATGCTTTTTCACACAACTTAACACCTGTAAGTATGGCGGAAGTTTTCTATGGAAAAGACAGCGAAAAAAAGAAAAATGGTGAACTGTATCCTCCGTGCGATGAGCGATGTGGCTTTTTGTTGCCGCAGATGTTAGGGCTAAAAATCATCTATCAAGATTCTTCCCTTGTCGTTGTAGAAAAACCGAGCGGACTTTTAAGCGTGCCAGGAAGAACCGCCGACAAACAAGATTGCGTAGTGTCGCGAGTAAAGCGGCTGTATCCTTTTGCAATAAAACAGCCTGCGGTTCATAGGCTTGATATGGAAACAAGCGGGCTTATGGTCTTGGCGTTTACAAAAGAGGCGCATAAGGAATTATCAAGGCAATTTGAAGCAGGGGAAGTGAAAAAGCAATACGAAGCTGTGTTAGACGGCAATATGATAAAAAAAGGAATAGTGAAAAAGGGCAGAATGGAGCTGTATTTTAGGCTTGATATAGACAATCGTCCGCATCAAATATGGGATAGCGTTTATGGAAAAAAAGCGGTTACCGAATGGGAATTCGTCAGAATAGAAAAATATCATTTCGGCGATGAAAAGGCGCGCGATGTGTCAAGAGTTCTTTTTACGCCGCACACGGGACGCACTCATCAGCTTCGCCTTGCAAGTGCAGACAAGCACGGTTTCGGCATTGCAATCGTTGGCGATACGCTCTATGGCGAGTGCAAAGAAGGAGAACGCCTCCTTCTTCACGCTCGTTTTTTGAGCTTTACTCACCCTGTAACAAAAGAAAGAATGAGTTTTGTGAGCGAATGCCCGTTTTAGCTTTCGCTACGCTGTCATAAAGTTGACTTCACAGTAATCGTCAAAAGCGTGTTCTTGCGTAATGCAATCTTTTGGCAACACAACCTCTTCTAATGCACAGCTAGCAAATGCCATAAAGCCGATTTCTTCCAATCCTTTGTGAAATACGATATTTTTAAGCGATACGCAGGAATTAAACGCTGTCGAATCGATGATTTTCACGCTTTCTGGAATATCGATAGATGTGAGCGAAGAGCAACCAAAGAACGCGTCGTCGCCGATTTTTTTGACTTTATCGGGAATGTTGATGTTGTCTAAGCTAGAGCAAACGCCGAAAAGATAATCTTCTATGCTCTCTAGTTCTTTCGGCATAACGGCAGTTTTTAGCGAAGTACAAGCCCTAAACGCAGCCGCACCGATGTGATACACCCCGTCAGGAATCACGATTTCTTTTAAGTTGCTGCATTGCTCAAACGCACTCTCCCCAATGCTATACAACGTGTTCGGAAGCCGTATGCTCTCTAGTGTCTTGCAGTCATAGAAAGCATAAGAGCCGATACTTTGAATGTAATCGGGAATAGAAAGCGTATGTGTGCCGTTTGGCTTAACGGAGTAGAGGAGTGCTTTTTCTGTCTTGTTGATGTAGAAATCGTTAATTTTTGCATAAGCGACATTAGACGAAAGCACTTTGTCCATATCCTCAAATGCGCCGTAACATTCTATGAGCGAATCGGGGATAATAATGTCTTCGAGAAGCGGACATTTACAAAACGCTTCAGAGCCTATTCTCTTTACGCCGTCTGGCAATTCGATAAAATCGAGCTTTTCACAGCCATAAAACGCCATTTTACCGATGTTCACAAGCCCTTGAACAAACTCAACCTCTCGCAGATTAGAACATTTGCTAAATGCGTTGCGACCGATTTCTGTTGTTGCACTGTTAAAAAACACTTCCTCGATGTATTCATTATTTTGAAACGCACCGCCGCCAATGACTTCGATGTCTTCAGGGATAGTAATACGAGAAGATTTGCCGTTATAATGCTTTAGCATTTTTCTGCCAAAAACGTCTTGCCCAATAATCATATCTGCTATATCTGCCATATTATCTCCTTGCCGTATAAGTATAGTATACAACAGATTTTGAATATATGGGATTTTTTTTTGTTTTTTTATCAATTTATTTTTTCAATATACTTAATCCATTCATTAAGGTTTTGAGCTGTATAAATAGATTTTTTGTTGCATAACGCTCTATAGGTATCGTCTGTAAAGGTTATGCCGCTATTTGATGAATCAATAGAAAACAACTTCCCTTTCGTATCTTTGTGAAATGCGTCAAGCACATCTTTTTTTATGAGCGAAACGACTTGCTTAATAAATTTATTTTGTGAAATTGTATTTTGACAAGAGAATGGAAATATCAAATATTTTTTGTTTTCTGGATTTTCGTAGAAATTAAGCAATAGTCTCTCTATTCTTGTCATCTCGTAATGAGCGGAAGTGGGCATCTGCTTTATATGAGAGTGTAATACTAAGTCCCAATAAAGCTCTGTGAAACGATATGCAATCGTATTAAATGACAAAAAATAATGTTCGGTATTGTGCTGTGCAGTTTCAATCGTATCTAAAATTGATTGAAAAAAGGCATATTTATATGAAGTGGTATGTTTTCCTTCTGATAAAGCGTCTTGTATAATTTTATCAACCTGAAATGCCTCATTTAAACCAACGTTTTAATGTGGTATTTTTGGTTGTAAAATCATATTAAATTACTTGATTTTGAGTTGAAAAAAATAATTTACACATCTATAATGAAATTATGAAGAAAGAAACAAAAAAGCAAAGAATCCGAAAATTAGTCCAAGATTTATGTCTTATGGACGATATTTTTATGACCACTTTTTTTGACGGCGAACTTGAACTAACTCAATACGTTTTAAGCATTATACTAGGATGAAATGATTTTGTTGTAACCGAGGCAAAAAGCCAATTTAATGTGCCTAATTTGTACGGCAGAGGAGTACGATTAGACATAATGGCAAAAGATAAGACTGGCAAGTTTTTCGACATTGAAATACAAAGAGCAAATAAAGGTGCTGGTAAAAAACGAGCAAGACTTAATAGTTCTTTGATAGATAGTCAAGCCTTGAAATCGGGAGAAGAGAGCGATAGTTTGCCAGAAACGTATGTAATCTTTATTACAGAACACGATGTATTACAGGGTGGATTAGGGATTTATCATATCGACAGAATGATTCGAGAAACAAAGAAAGCATTTGAAGATGGGGAACACATACTGTTTGTGAATAATTCATACAGGGAGTCTAATGCGATAGGAGATTTAATGCACGATTTTGCATGTAAAAATGCAGATGAAATGAAAAGCGGGCTGTTAGCTCAGAGAGTACGAGCTTTGAAAGAAAATGAACAGGAGGTGGCAAAGATGAGCAATGCGATAGAGCGATATGCAAATGAAAGAAAGAGCAAATGGATTTCACAGGGTATTGCAAAGGGCAGAGCAGAGGGAAAAGCGGAAGGTAGAACAGAAACTGCGGCAGATTTACTCGCAATAGGAAAGATGACAGAAGCTGAAATTGCAGTATTCTTTAATTTTACTCCAAAGCAAATGGAAACAGTTATGGATATATACCGAAAAAAAATAGTTGCGGAATAATAACAACTAAAAAGTTTATTCATAATAAAACGACTCCCCTTAATAGAGGAGCCGTTTTTTTGTTAGAGCAATCTCAGATTAGAGAGTAACACGGAATACGAATGGAACACGCACAGCCATTTTTGTAGCAGTCGCATTGTAATCTTTCGCATCTCCACCATTGATTGCTGTATCAATCTGAACCGCAGCTGTAAGAGCAGCGATTGTTACTGCACTAACCAACTTTTTCATAAAATCCTTCAGAAGTTAGTCAAAAATAGAGAATTTTGTGCTACACAAATCATTTTCAGTCTGCTATAATTATTTGTATGGAAAGTAACGAGAAAAAACAGACTGTCTTAAAAAGAACAGTGAAAGACAGTATATTTACACACTTGTTTTCAGAGCCAAAGTATTTATTAGAATTATATAAGTCTCTGCACCCAGAAGATAAACAAGTAACAGAAAGTGATATTACAGATGTTACCATCAATAATATCATCATTGATGGTATGTATAATGATTTGGGCTTTGTTGTTGGCAATAGATTATTTGTGTTGGTTGAAGCGCAATCTACTTGGTCACCGAATATCGTGATTCGTGTATTGCTTTATTTGGCACAGACTTACAACAACTATTTTACTGAGAATACAATTGATTTATATGCAAGCAAAAAAGTAAAGTTGCCAAAGCCTGAAATGTATGTTATTTATACTGGGGAACATAAAGAAAGACCTGAGTATATTTCGCTAAAGCAAGAGTATTTTCCCGATGATAAGGATTTGCAATTAGACGTAAAAGTCAAAATGCTTTATGGTGGCAAACGGGATATAATCGGGCAATATGTGGATTTTGCAAAAGTATGTAATGCCCAGATTCGTGAATAAAAGAGATAATTCGCATTTGCATAGATAAAGATGTGCTTGCAGAATACTTGAAATCAAAGGAGATTGAGATTATGGACATAATGAGTGCATTGTTTGATGAAGACGAAGTAAAGCGTCGGTATGAGTTTCGCTTAAAAGAAGAGGGAAAAGAGGAAAAAGCAATTGAAACTGCAAGAAATTTTCTGAAACTAGGCTTACCAATATCCCAAGTTGCAATGGGAACTCAGTTATCGATTGAGAATGTAGAGCGAATTGCAAGAGGCACGCTCTAAAAACAAGTCTAAAGCAAAAAAAGGACTTCCGATAGAGGAAGCCCTTTTTTATCAAGCTAGATTAGAAGCATACACGTGTGATAACAGGTATAGAAATCAACATACCCTGTGCATATCCTGTCTTGTCCTTGTCCAATCCCAAACCTGTCAAAGTCAAGCGGAGAGCTGGTGTAACTGTTGCACCCTTTCCTGCTGTAAGAACTGCACCAACCTGTCCTGTGAATGCAGCGTTTGCAAGCAAAGACTTTCCATCACCCTTAGTATCATAAACCAAATTCTTTTCTGCATCACCGCAATCAAAGTGATAGAAGCATATTCAGTTTCAAAGAATAGTTTTGCAAGGTCATTCACTGTATATGAGAAGTTACCTATGAAATCCAATGCAAGAGCTGAAGCATCTTCATTAGAAACCTTTGTTGAAACACCTGACACGTTTGCATATAATGTTGCTGCCATCTGCTCGCTGATTGCATAGCGTCCGCGGAGGTCTACCCCCCAATATGTGATGTTATCATCTGCTGAACTATCGATTGCAACTGTTCCACCAACTGTAAGAGCAAGGTTTTCAACCATCAATGGGCTAAAGAATACACCGAAAGCCATTCTCTTATGAGCAATTTTTGCATCTGCTGTTACACGGAATGAATCTTTCTGATTGTAATCAATTTGGAAAGCATACTGACTGTTCAAAACAGAAC
>CALDID010000230.1 GCA_937901865.1 uncultured Treponema sp. | reverse complement strand
TGAAGCTGAAAAACCCTGCCGAAGTTTTTTGTTGCACTTGACTTTGCATTTTAATCTCGCCCCTCACTTACGACCGTTCTTGTATCACACTTACGACCGTTCTCGTCCCTCTCCCACGACCGTAGTCGAGCAACTCCCACGACCATCGTCATAACTATTCCAAAGACCTTGAAAATAAGCGAAAAATAGGTAATACTTTATGATATGTTTTTATCTCACAAATTCCCCACTTTTACAAAATTCTTTTTATTATCAATACTCGTTTTTGCGCTTGTTTCCTGCTCAAAAAACACGAGCGAAAACAGTGCGGCAGAAGCCGAAAAAGCAACAGAAGCTGAATGCCTAGCCCAAGAACAAGCAGCACAGCTTGAGCAAGAAAAAAAACAAGAAGAGGAGCGACAAGCCAAAATCGCGGAAAGAAAGCGAAACGCGATAACTTCTTATCTCTCGCAGCTCAGCCAAACAGAAAAACTCGCACAGCTTTTTCTTGTTAATTTGCAAGGAAATACCGATTTTGAGCCTGTCGAATATAAAGACGACAAGGCAGTTATTCCTGGCGGCTATTTGTTCTTTTCGTTCAACATAGGAAAAAACGCAGAAGAAATAATGCACTTTTCGGATTCGATAGCCTCATACTGCACACAAAACGCGCTTGTTCCGCCGTATCTTTCGATAGACCAAGAGGGCGGCTTGGTGAACCGACTTCGCGGCATTACAAGCTCTGTGCCGTCTTGCCGCACAATAGCGACAAAATACAGCGAAGAGGAAGCAAAAGCCTTATATGATTCACAGGCGAAACAACTCGCTTTGTTAGGCTTTTCGCTGAACTTAGCCCCCGTAGCCGAAGTGTCCGACAGCGACAACAGCGACTTTTTAGGCACGCGGAGCTATGGCGACAGCACGGCGGTCAAAACGTATGCTTCTCTTGCCGTCAAATCGTACGAAGAAAACGGAATCGGCACGGTGCTAAAGCATTTCCCCGGCAACACGAACACAGACCCTCATACTGGGCTTCCAGAAATAAAACTAAGCGACGAAGAGCTTGAAAAGACCGTGATAGAGCCGTTTTCTCACGTCATCAACACAGCTTCTCCCAGCGCAGTACTTATGTCGCACGCGCGCACAACGGCACACGACGGCGATAAGCCAGCCTGTTTTTCTCACTATTGGATTTCGCAGATTTTGCGCGATAAAATGCAGTTTCAAGGGCTTATTTTGTCGGACGATATTTTTATGGCTGCCCTAGAAAAAAACGGCTATCCGCCAGAAAAAGCCGTAACAATGGCGATAGAAGCAGGTGTTGACTGCATTATGCTTTCTGAAAAGAAGTTCGTGAACGTGCTTACAGTGCTTGAAAAAAAGGCGGCACAAGATGAGAACTTTGCACATCTCCTCGATGACGCAGTTCGCCGCGTTATTCAATACAAAATAAAAGCACATATTTTGCAAATCACAGAAGAACAAACTGAAAATGACAAAACTACTTTGACGCTTTCTGACGTTGCAAAAGAAAATGTGCAAACGCGCTTACAACGCTTTGAAGAGGAAAAAGCAAGGGGTGATAGCTGTGTCAAATAAGAATAAAGCAACGGCAAAAAAGAAACTCAGCGGCGCAGATGGATTCGACGAATATTACTCTGCCCTTTTCGGCGCGCGATGGCAAGGCTTGAAAGAAGCTCTATTGCAAGAACCGCATTATGCAGAATGGAAGGCAGGGAAAAAGTCTTATTTCTTGGATTCAGGAAGCGTGCGGGCGGCTTTGAGCTTGCCACTCGACAACGCAAAAAAGATACTCGATTTGTGCGCTGCTCCTGGCGGAAAGACGCTCGTCCTTTCTTCGCTTATGCTAAAAGACGCACAGCTTTATTCTAACGAACGCTCTTTCGACCGAAGCAAGCGGCTGGAGCGAGTGTGCGACGAACATCTAACAGACGAGATACGGAAAAGAGTTACCATTTCTTGCAGCGACGGCGCAAAATGGTGCAAAAAAGAAGTTGAAGCGTATGACAGGATTTTGCTTGACGCGCCTTGTTCTTCAGAACGACATGTGTTGCAAGACGCAAAATACTTGAACGAATGGAGTCCGTCGCGGATAAAAATGCTCGCAATGGAGCAATGGGCTTTGCTGTCGTCGGCGTATCGGCTTTTGAAGCCAAACGGATTTTTGCTCTATTCGACCTGCGCGCTTTCTAAAAGCGAAAATGACGATGTGGTAGAAAAAGTCTTCAAGAAGTTCGACGACGCTGTTTTAATCCCCGTCAAAGAAAAAGCAGAGCTTGAAGAACAGTGCGCCCCTTTTTGTTCCGTAGCACTGCCTGAAATTGAAAAAACTGCCTATGGCTGCCACGTTCTCCCCGACAAGCAAAACGGCGCAGGTCCGCTCTATTTTGCGCTTATCTCAAAAAGAGCGAGAGAATAAATAGACACATAAAAATATTTGAATTATAATAAAAGTATAGATTTAGAAAAACTGGAAAAGCTACAGCGCATCGTAGAAACAGAAAAACTTCTTAATGAAATAAAGGACGTAGATGTCCTTTTGGAACAAATTCTTTCAGAAGCACGCCTCATCGTGAATGCCGATGCAGGCTCTATCTACGTTGTTGACGGCGACGACCTTGTTATAAAATATGCACAAAATAGCACGCAACAAAAGAAGCTCGCTGCTGGTGAAAAACTTCCGTATATCTCTAACCATCACTACAAAATATCAGATGAGTCTATCGCAGGATATTGCGCAAAACACAAAGAACTCGTAAATATCGCAGACTGCTACAATATTTCAAGCGATTTACCCTATTCTTTTTTTCGCAAAAACGACGAACTGACAGGGTATAAAACAACTTCAATGCTTGCCATACCGCTAAAAGTATCGTCAGGTAAATTACGAGGCGTTTTACAGCTCATCAATGCACAAGACGCAGACGGCAATATAATTTCTTTTGATTCCGATGCCGAACTTTTCGCAACTCATTTTGCGAGTTCCGCCGCACAAACGCTTGACCGTTCATATATTTTACAAAATTACCTAAAGCGTATGACGATGATGGCTCAACTCCGCGACCCTCGTGAAACATTTGAGCACGTCGAGCGAGTTTCCGCCTTTTCACTTGAGATATATGACCGTTGGGCAAGCGACCATAACGTAGACCAATCCGCAAAAAAGAAATTTCGCGATAACCTAAAAATTGCCGCAAAATGCCACGATTTTGGTAAAGTCGGAATTGAAGACAGAATACTCAAAAAGCCAGGACTATTAAACCACTCCGAAAGAGAAATTATGAAGGGACATACCTGTATTGGCGCAAAGCTGTTTAGCGATAGCGAAACCGACCTTGACGAAATGTGTTTTCATGTTACTCTGTATCATCACGTTTGGTGGAACGGTGGCGAAAAAAGCTATCCTGGTCGAAACGCATTCGATTCCTATGAGCAAGGTGATGAAGTTTCTTGTGATAATTCATTAAAAGGCGAAGAAATTCCTCTTGCAGCTCGTATCGTTGCCGTCGCAGACGTATTCGATGCACTAAGCCATAAACGAGTTTACAAAAGCGCATGGAATATAGAAGATGCTATTGAAGAAATAAATAGATGTAGCGGAACACAATTTGACCCTGAAGTAGTTAAGGCGTTTATGGAAATAAAAGATAGAATTACTCTTATTTGTAAGTCGCTAGGGTAGCTTTCTTTTTTGCAATCTCTCTATCTAAGCACTCACAAAATGCAGAAAACTCTTTTTTGCTGTATGAGTTCTTAGAGTAGCCTTTTTTCAGTCCTAAATTACTCATCATCAAACTCAAGTTTCTCTCTGATACAAACTTTTCAATATTCTTTTCATCAAATCGCGTACCTCGGTCATTTATTACACTATACCCAGATTTTACTAACCTTTGCGCAAATAAAATATCTCGAGTTACTACAATATCGTTTTCAGAAACTGAGCTAAAAATAAGATTATCCGCTTCATCTTTGCCTTTTTCACAAAGTATAAACGAAACAAAAGAAGTGTTAATATTGTCAATAGAAATGAAATGATTTGCAACAAATATTGCTTTTATAGAAGATTGCACTGCCAACGTTGAAATATGCTGTCTTACAGGAACAGGACAAGAATCACAATCTATCCAAATACACATATTACAGAACTTTGTCTATCATTTTTATCATTTTTTCAGCACGCTTTTCGATGTCGTTATTCTTTTCTGACTCTGTTAAAAGCTGTGCATTTTTGCTTTTTTCGCGATATAACTCATCGCAAAGCATTATTCCTGAGAGTATAGATATTTGCAATGGGTTTTTCAGATTTCCGTGTTTTTCAATCTGTCCTGTCATCTCGGCATAATAACTAAGAAGCCTTTTCAGATATGAATCATCTTCCTTTGCTTCAATAGCAAATGAAGAACCTAAAACGTCAATCTGTAATTTACCCATTTTTACTATCTATACTCCGAAATACGAAGAAATCTTCTTTAGAACATTAGAATGTTGAGTTAGCCCCATTATTGTATGGGTCATTATTATCTTCGTTGTTGCCATTATTCTCATTGCTTACATAAGAATAATCTACTGAACCATCTGCATTGCTATCAGCATTTGCAGACTCAAGAACAGTATTCTCAACTGTATTAAGGCGGTCGAGGGCACTAAGGATACCTTCCTCAATCTTATTCTGATCGCTCTGGAAAGAACTAAACTGCTCTGTCTTCGCATCAAGAGCATTTTGCAATTCTGCGCATTTTGTACGCAACGCTGCATTTTCTGCGCTTAACTGTGTAATCTTTTCCACAGCACTACCAACTTTCTGCTCTAATAGCTGAACCTGATCAAGTGAAATCATATAATTCCCCTTTGTGCCCTAAAAACTTACTAAGCGTTAATTGCTTTTTTTGCAACTTCAACAACAGCCTTGAATGCTACAGGGTCTTCAATAGCCATATTGCTCAAAGCCTTACGATTGATTGAAACACCAGCCTTTGTAAGACCGTCAATAAAGCGAGAGTATGAAAGACCTTCTGCTCTTACAGCAACATTGATACGAGTAATCCACAACTGTCTGAAATCACCCTTTCTATCCCTGCGGTCGATATACGCATGATTCAAAGCCTTTACAACTGCATCTTTTGCAGCTTTATAGTTAGTTCCACGGCGACCAGTAAAGCCTTTTGCAAGCTTTAAAATCTTAGCGCGACGATTATTGCGTTTTGTTCCGTCTATAGCTCTTGACATATAGTACTCCTCTTAAAAATATTAGCCGTATGGCAACATCTGCTTGCGAATTCTGCGAGCAGAATCTTCTGAGAGGATGCCAGCTTCACGCAAATGCATCTTACGCTTTGAAGAACGCTTCGTCAAAATATGGCGAAGATTCATTTTCTTGTACTTTACCTTTCCAGTACCCGTGAGAGAAAAACGTTTTGCAACGGATTTCTTTGTCTTCATCTTAGACATAATCTACCTTCTTTGTTGCTCCCTAGCTCTAAAACTTTAGAGTAGAGGCGAGTTAGTTTTTGGCTTTTGAACCCAAAGTCATTGACATAAAACGACCTTCCATAGCAGGTGCTTTTTCAACGACATAAGAGCCTTCGGTAAGCCTTTTTTCAACCTCTTTCAGAACATCAAAACCGAGTTCAGTATGCGCAAGTTCGCGACCGCGGAAACGAATCGTTACTTTTACCTTATTGCCCTCGTCAAGAAATTCCTGAACATGCTTGGCTTTAGTATCAAGGTCACCCGGTCCAATCTTTGGCTGCATACGAATTTCCTTGAGTTTCAATACTTTTTGATTTTTCTTAGAATCACGAAGTCGCTTTTCCTGTTCAAATCTGTATTTACCAAAATCCAAAATCTTACAAACCGGCGGATTTGCAGTTGGTGAAACTTCGACGAGGTCTAGGTCTCTCTCCCGAGCCATTTTAAGAGCTTCAATAATCGGAACAATGCCTTTCTGTTCACCCTTATCATCTATTAACCTTATCTCGCGTACACGAATCTGTTCATTGATTCGCAGTCCCTTATTGTCTGCCAACATTCCTCCTAGGTGTCTGTAAAACACACGTTATAATCATAAGTCGCATTATAATTGATTTATTGCGATAATGTCAATCTATAAACAGATTTCTTTTACAATTTTCTTTTCAAAAGACTATTTATACAATAAATCGATTTACCTGCATCTATGTTTTGCACCGAACGACGCAACTCTGCATACTGTTCACGATGTACAGCAGGAAGCAAATAATTATCCATTTCGCTCATAATCGCCTCTGCTCCATCAAAATCAGAGCCATCCACAGCAACTTTTATCGCTTCTAAGCCTTCAAAAAACTCTCGTTCTCCCAACAGAGATTTCTCCGAGTCGTTTTTTTTCTCACTTTTTTCCTCATTCTTGAAAAATTGCGACAATAGCTCAGCATAGGAGCGATAATGCGCTAAGAGATTTTTCCCCTCTCTCTTTATCTCATCAATAGAACCGCTAGAAACTGTTTCCGCAGAAAGAGGACATTGAGAACGCAAAGTGTTGCTAGCCTCTTCTAAAGCCTTTGCTTCTTCGCTTAATTCAATCGCACCGATAAGACGCGCACTGCTTTTTAATGCGTGAACCTTTATCGTAAACATATCCCAATCATTTTCAGCAAGTGCACTTTCTATTTCAAGCGATTTTTCTTCAATAGATTTGTAGAACACGCAGAGTGTGCTTTTGAACGTTTCAAGCGAGCCGCAATTTTTCAACGCAGTTGCAAAATCTAAACAGAACAGCTCATTAAAAAGGCTCGTTAACGGAGTTTCAGAAACAAACGACACCTCTTTTTTGCTATTATCCTCAAGATACCCCTTATCGCCTTTGTGCAATACTTTTTCTTTCGATAGCTTTTCTGCGATTGTACTCTCTAGCAGTGCAGAATCTATCGGCTTTGTAAGATAGCCGTCAAACCCAGCTGAAATATACATTTCTTTCGCGCCTGTTACCGCGTTCGCAGTCAACGCAATACAAACAGCCTCTCGATTTTCATTTCCCTTATCGCTCCTCAATTCCTTTAGAAACGCTATTCCGTCTTTTTTCGGCATAAGGTGGTCAACAAAAAGTATGTCATATTTGTTTTCTCTCGTCAGCTTCAAGCCCTCGTCTGCACTTTCCGCAGAATCGATTTTGCAGCGAGTTGTTTTCAGAAGTCCCCTAAATACCGCTATATTCATTGCAGTATCGTCAATGACAAGTATCTTTGCATTCGGTGCTTGGAAACTTTCTGTATAAGAGCTGCTTTCCTCCGCTAAGGCTTTTCTCGCCTCCGCATAAGTGCCAATCGCTTCGATCGAGCGCACCTTTTGCTTTACTGCAAACGAGAAACTGCTCCCCTCTCCATACTCGCTTTGCACAACAAGTTCACTTCCCATTTTTCTTAACAAGCCATATACAATGCTCATTCCCAAACCAGTTCCCTCAATAGAGCGGTTTCGGCTTTCTTCTATCCTTTCAAACGGAGAAGCAAGTTTTGCAAGGTCTTCTTTTTTTATGCCAATTCCTGTATCGTGAACGCTAAAGCAAAGCTCAATTTCGTCGGGCGTTTTTCCTCTTTCAGCTCCGACACTAAGCATTACACGCCCCTTTCTCGTATATTTCACCGCATTCGTAAGGATATTAAGCGCACATTGCTGAATTCTCACCGCGTCGCCAAAAAGTAAATGCGGAATTGTTTCATCAATATCAACAATAAACTCCAAGCCCTTGCTTTCTGCCCTTGACGCAACCATATTTGTCAAATCGTTTATAACTCGGCGTAAATCATACGGCGCATTGATGATTTCCATTTTGCCCGCTTCAATTTTAGAAAAGTCCAAAATGTCATTCACAATCGAAAGCAAAGCCCTTCCTGCGCTTTGAATATCTTGCGCATATTTCTTGATGTGCGGTTCGCTGCTTTCTCTTAAAATCATTTCGTCTAAGCCCAAAACGGCATTTATCGGCGTTCTGATTTCGTGGCTCATATTGCTCAAAAAAGCACTCTTTGCATTGCTTGCCGCTTTTGCAGCTTCTGAAGCTCGCGCAAAGTCCGCAGTTGTCGCTTCCAAAAAAGTTACTAATCGGTCAGCTAACGGAATAGATTTTCCAAAGGGTCTCTCAAAAAGAGAATGTACATTATCACTCAATACATTATTCGAAAAAGAATCAAATCCTATGCTTTCAAAATCTTTTTTTTCATTATTGCTCGCATTTTCTACATTAAACGACACAAGCCCTTTTGGCAAAACAGTTCGCCATGTATCGCTCATAGCTTCCCTGTCTCCCTCTCTCAAACCGACAGAAATCAGAGTGCTATTAAAAACGCCGCCACGCCCCTCAAAGCGATACAACTCCGAAAAACCGTGGCAATACATCAGATTCGGAGCAATCTTTCTATAATTTGCTATCTCTTCATTTGCCCGCTCTTTCATAAAAATGGCACGATTTGCGCACACATACAAAAATATACCCTGCGGTAAGAATTCCGCCATTTTTGACGCAGAATTATATGATTTTCGGAGAATATCATCTGTTTTCCCGTAAGAAAAGCGTATTTTCTCACCGTTTTTAATATCTCCCATCACATTCAGCTCGCCTTTTTCGTTAAAACCGCACGGAATTCGAGCCTGAATAAAGCCATTTCGCTCCACAACAAGCGGAAACTCGCAAATATTTGATACAAAATGCCTATCTGGGTCTACATTTAGGTATATTTTGTATATTTCTGTAGCATTTTTCCCGTCTATCTTCGTAACAAGCGTATCGCCAATTACGGTAGATGTTCCCGTTTCCACAGAAAAATGCCTGCCAATCGGATTCCAGCCAAATGTGTAATCAGTGAAAAAGTGCAAATTCTTGCCGTAAAACACAACTGCAACAACGCCGTTTTCAATAGTTCGGCTTGAAAATACATAAGGATTAACCGATTTTGAATCAGCGGTGTTTATATTGCTCACTGCGCCAAAGAATGGAATAGCCTCATTACCGTCGCTAACCTCTTCCATAAATCGCGAGATGTTAAACGTAAGCCCGCTAGACAACACGAGTACACCTTTCCCATTTTCCACCGCACACAGATTTTCTTTAAACTCACTCGCAATTTCGTCAACAGAGCGAGATGCGGCATCATATTCAAATATCTTCACGTCGCTTTCTTCAAATTCACAGATATTAAGGCGAATGAATTTATTGGTGTTGAGATTAACAATCGGGTCGCCGTAAAGGCTCATTCCTGCGATTTTGGCTCGCGGCAACTCGGAGCGTATAAAAGAGAGAATTCGGCTCGCTTCGCTTTCGTTAAACCGAGAAAAAAACAGCTGAATAAATACCGCACGATTTTCGGCATATAAAGTCGGGTCTTTTAAAGACGAAATCATCCAAGCAAATTGCTCTTCACTCTCTGGGTCATAAGTGCGCTGAATCATACTTTTAATTATAACGCAATCGCTTTGCTTTTCAGTTTTTCATCAATCTTTCTAACTCTATCTGTGCCTCTCTAAGAGCAGTATCTATCGACGTTTCTCCGTCAAAAATCGACTTTAAGTGTCGCCCAAGTATCGTATAAAACTCGCTCCATTCCTGCATAACAGGTCGATACACTCCGCCTTCAAGAGCCTTTAGCACCACCTTATATTGCGGAAACTTCGCTTGTACCGCCTCATCGTTCAGGCTTGAATACCTGCACGGCACTCCGCCTTTTGCGACCGTAGCTTTTTGTATATCTTTGTCCATTAGATGCGCTAAGAGCTTTACAGCAAGTTCTTTTTTTCGGCTTTCTTTACACACTCCGATTGTCCAAATGCCGTAGATGTTTGAATTATACGGAATTGCTTTCTTAGCTCTTTTGCCGCTAAAAGCGATATAATCCATCATCGAATTTTTTGTAGGCGTATACCAGCCAGGCCAACCGATGCCCATCGCCGCCGCTTTGTTTGCAATCGCAGCCACAAGGTCATCTTTTTTTGCCTGTCGCCCCGTAGAAATAAGCTCTGCATACACCTCTACTGCTTTTTTGAAACTCGGCGTATCTATCGTCGGCTGATTTCTCTCATCAACAACCCAAGTGCCAAACGAACAGAGTATCGGTAAAAAATCCACCACAATATTATTCGCCGTATCGCCTCGATACATAAAGCCCAAGTTGTGCCTTTTTTTTGCAACGCGGCAAATCCGCAGCATATCCTCTACAGAAATAATGTCCGTCGGTTTATACCCTGCTTCTTTTAGCATAAGGCGATTAAACAACAGCACGGTTACATTTCCATAATACGGAGCTACATACACATCGCCATTATGATAGCAAATCGTCTTTGTAGCCGCTATAATATCATCATCAAGCTCATAGCCAAAATCCGATAAGTTCGCAAGCACGTCTTTTGCCAAAAATTCCGCCATCCAAGAGCTATCCGCCATACAAAAATCTATGTTTCCGTTGTTCGCAACTACTTCTCTATGCAATTCGTCTTCGCTAAATTCGAGCACATTGCACATAATATTATTCTCTATCTCAAAATCGCTCAAACACGATTTTATCACTTCGGCATACAGTCCACTCCGCAGTGCCAAAGTCAATGTTGCACTAGACGAAGTTATCTTTTTTTTTGATTGCTCATTGCACGATGAAAAACACATTGCACAAAGCACAAAAAGCACAGCATAAAGCGAGAGCTGAAAATAGTTAGCTTTTGAAGACATATCTACCTCTGTTTAGTCATACAATTCTCAAGAGAATATTTCTGCATTTGCGCTTTTACGATTTCCATACTCTTTTCGATGTCGCGAAGCGGAATAGAGCAAAAATATTCCACCAGTGTTTTATCGAGTTGACTGCCAGAAACTAAGCGAAGCTCTGAAATTGCCTCTTCATAACTCAAAGACGGCTTATATGTTCTGTTCATCGTCAACGCAGAAAACGTGTCTGCAACAGCAACAATTCTTGAAGCAAGCGGGATTTCTTCACCTTTTAATTGATACGTTCCTTTTCCGTCAAATCGTTCGTGATGATATTTTATGCACCGCGCAATTTTCTCAAATCCTTTGACATTTAACAGCACATTTTCGCTCAAAAGCGGGTGATTGCGAATTAAAAGAAGCTCTTCTTTGCCCAGTTTTCCGCTCTTTTCGATGATAGAACTCGGAATACACATCTTTCCGATGTCAATCAACAGTGCAATATACTGCAAATCGAGCGAATTGAGCTTGATGCGATAGGAAAAAGGCAAGTTGTAATAAAGCAAGAGCGATAGATTTCTGACGTGAAGCGAATGCCCCTCAAGATTAGGGTCGCGCACTTCTATAACGCCGATTAACGCCTCTAGCAAATCTATCGAGCGCGTTTTTACAAGGTTAAGCTGCATATACTCCGCAAGAAGCAAGAATAAAGCAATAAAGCCTCCTAACACCATGAACAGATGCATACGCAAAATCTGAAAATGAATAGGAAAGGCTATGCCATACGTTGCGATATGCAATATGATAAAAAGGATAAACAAAAACAGCGAAATGAAATGCGCCACATTCATTTTTACGATTACATTCCGCGAAAAAATAATGCGGGAAACAAAAAGAAGCACACAAATAAACAATATCACAAATCCCGATACAAATAGAATCTGAGAAATCATCTTTTTTCCTCCCCCGCTCCTTTTATGTCTTCTTTTATGTCTTCATAGAATTTTATTCTGTTTTTGCCTTCTCTCTTAGACTCATACAAAGCAGAATCAGCTCTTGAATACGCGCCGTCCATATCAGTTTCGCCATCGATAATTTGAGTAACACCAAAAGAAGCGTGTATACCGTCAAAAGAATCAAAGCGCACGCTATTCAATCGGTCAAGCATATTTTGCAGCAACGGAGAAACCTCGTCTTTGCTCTTTTTTCCCCTCATCAAAATAATAAACTCATCGCCGCCAAGCCTGCCAGCAATGCTATACGGCATTTTCAAATCCCACAAAGATGTCATTCGCTCTGTCTTAAACAGCTTCTTTTCATCGACAACATCAACGATTATTTTCCCCGTCGTTTGAATGACCTTATCCCCCATCTGATGCCCTAGCTTATCGTTAATCTGCTTAAAACCATCGAGGTCTAAAATACACACAGCCACATACTCATCTTTTTCCATTGCAAGCAACACTTTTTCTGCAATAGAAAAGAACCTGCCACGGCTCAATAAATCGGTCAAAGAGTCGAAACTTGATTTTATCTCAAGCTCTCGCTGTATCTCTAAATTCTTTTTATACATCACAAACTGTCCCAGTCTTTCCCTCTGAAACATATAGTGAAGTCCGCCAGCAAGGAGCATCGTCATAAATACATTATACATATCGTGATATGCTATCGAAAACGTCTTTAGCAAAAACGACGTATACAAAAAAGTAAGCGTGCTAAAAATCGCCAAAAGATACACTCGAATCACGTTTCCAATGAAGAGCAGATTTATCAAAAGATACATTGTTAAATACATAATCGCAGGCATATACGGGTGCATTATCGATTTCAGCACCCCATAAGTGTACATACCAGCCATCAAGATATACACAAAAACAGTACTATTTCGCTCTGTTTCTTTTTGAAAAAAGAACATAATCAGCGCATATATTATAGAAATAATCGTATAAGTTGCATAAAAAGGAGTTTGCTCAACAGTTACGCCGAAAAGATTGAACGAGCTAAATACCACATAGAGCAAATTGACCACAAAGAACCACGCATTCATAATAATCGCATTTTTGCGGTTGTATAAACGAATCATATCAAGGCAATCAATATACGTTTCTTTGTCATATCCATAGTAGAAAAAACTTTTGTGTTCCATATCATTTTTATTCTAACCAACAGCAATACTGTTTTCAAAAATTGCAATTAAAAATATTCAGTAATTAATAGGGGAAATAAAAATACGGGCTGTTCTAAAAAGGAGTATAATAGAACAGCCCGTAGCGTGAAATGATGTAACAGAAAAAATCAGCATTTCACAAAATTAGGAGAAATAGCATAAGGAGAACAAAAGACACGGCGACGAAACTGTGACATCTTTCCTTTATGCAAGAGCGATTGTATCACTCAAAAATAAAATAATTCTTAATATTTGCACTTTTTTTACTATTTTCTTTCAATTTCAGGCTTTTTAGAACCAACCCTCGCCCGCTATTTGCCGTATGTCGCTTCGATTTCGGCGATTTTGTCGCGAATTGCCGCCGCTTGCTCGTACTCCAATCGCTCTGCAGCCTCCATCATCTCTTTTTTGAGCGCATTTATCAGCTTGTGCCTCTCGCTTGAAACAAACAGGTTCGCGCTCTTTTGCAAAACCGACAACTCCACGCTCACAGTTTCCTCTGCGTCAGCCGCTTCGTGCACCAGAATATCCTCCACCGCCTTGCTGATTGTGTGCGGCGTAATCCCGTGCGCCTTGTTGTACGCCTCTTGGATTTCGCGGCGGCGGCGGGTTTCGTCAATCGCCTCTTTCATCGCGGGGCTCATATGGTCAGCGTACAGAGCGACCATACCGTTTTCGTTTCGTGCCGCGCGCCCGATAATCTGAATCAAACTCGTAACCGAGCGCAAAAAGCCGATTTTATCCGCGTCCAAAATCGCGATAAAGCTCACTTCGGGGAGGTCGATGCCCTCGCGCAACAAATTGATTCCGATAAGCACATCGATTTCGCCAGAGCGCAGAGCCTTCAAGATGTCCACGCGCTCGAACGTGTCGATTTCGCTGTGAATGTACTTCACTTTGAGGTCGAGTTCCGTGAGATACTCGGTCAAATCCTCCGCCATTTTCTTCGTCAGCGTCAAAATCAAGATGCGCTCCTTTTTCGCGATACGCGCCTTGACTTCCTTGTAAATATCCTCCATCTGCCCGTCGCTCGGTCTCACATCAACAATCGGGTCGAGCAATCCCGTCGGGCGAATGAGCTGCTCAACGACCTGCGTGCTCTGCTTGATTTCCTGCTCGCGCGGCGTGGCGGTTACATAGATGACTTGATTGAGCTTTTTCTCGAACTCGGCAAATTTGAGCGGACGATTATCCAGCGCACTCGGCAAGCGGAACCCGAAGTTCACGAGATTCTGCTTTCGGCTTCGGTCGCCTTCGTACATCGCGCCGATTTGCGACACCGTAACGTGCGCTTCGTCGATGAGGCAGAGAAAATCGTCGGGGAAATAATGCAGCAGCGTGGCAGGAGGGTCGCCAGCCTTGCGGTTCGCAATCGGCGCGGAGTAATTCTCGATGCCAGAGCAATAGCCCATCTCGTTCATCATCTCCACGTCGTACGTCGTGCGCGTCTTCAATCGTTCGGCTTCAAGAATTTTGCCCGCCGCGCGCAAGTTTTTCACCTGCTCGTTCATCTCCGCCAAAATGCGCTCGCTCGCCGCCTTTATCATCGACTCAGGCACGACGAAATGCTTTGCGGCGTAAAACTTCACCTCGTCCAACTCCTCGACAACATTGCCCGAAATCACCTCAAAGCGCACAATTCGCACCACTTCGTCAAAGTCGAGATACAAGCGATACGCCTGGTCGGTTTCCATATACGGCGGAAAAATCTCCATCGTGTCGCCTTTTATGCGGAAATTGCCGCGCTCCAAAATCGCATCGTTTCGGCTGTATTGCAGCGAAATCAGCTCGCGCGCGAACTTGCCGAAGTCCAGCTCTTCGCCTTTTTCGACGTGCAGCGTCATTTCTTTGTATAAATCTGGCATACCCAAGCCGTAAATGCACGATACCGTCGCCACCACGATGACATCTCGCCGCTCCATAAGCGCGTAAGTGGCAGACAGGCGCAGTTTGTCGATTTCCTCATTGACCGCCGCGTCTTTTTCGATGTACAAATCGCGCGCAGGGACGTAGGCTTCAGGCTGATAATAATCGTAGTAGCTCACGAAATATTCGACGGCGTTGTTCGGGAAAAAGTGCTTGAACTCGCGATACAACTGCGCCGAAAGCGTTTTGTTGTGGCTGATGATGAGCGTGGGCTTTTGCACTTTCTCGATGATTTTCGCCATCGTGAACGTTTTGCCAGAGCCTGTAACGCCTTTGAGCGTCTGATACCTATCGCCCCGCAGCACGCCAGATGCGAGCTTTTCTATCGCTTCAGGCTGGTCGCCCGACGGCTCATAGCTAGAAACAACCTCAAACTTTCTCATTCTCTTTCCTCCTCTCACACAGAAATCACGCACGGCTCATCATAAAACGGGATAAGCGAATCATGCGTTAAAAAAAGCATATTTTCGGCTTTTGCCTGACAAATCAAAATTCTATCAAATGGGTCTTTATGCACTCTCGGCGCATTATCCGCATAGTGCAGCCTCCCCAAAAGCGCAATTTGGCGACTCAATAACGGCAAAAAAATCATATCTGCCGCCCTGCTCAAATAATCAAGCCGTTCCCCCGAAAACGGGAAATAATCAGGGTGCGCATTATGTTTTATTTCCACTTCCCAAATACTCACAGGGCTAAAATAAATTTTATTCTGCGTGTCTGTAATAAGATTTTTCGCTTTTTCAGAAAGACGACTGTCATTTGTGTGCGCCCACACCAAAATATGCGTATCAAGAAGCAAATCCATTTCTACCCCTCAAACATTTCCGCAATTTCATCATCATATAAATTGATGTCGTCAGGATAAGTGAATTCGCCCTCTGCCAGCCCTAAAATCGGGTGTCCCGACGGCTTTCGCGGCGAACCTTCGCTATTCTCGCGCTGATTCAAAATCAAATCCAGAAAATCCGACACCTGATTTAAATACTGCTCAGGCACAGAGCGCAATTTCATCACAACTGTTTCATAACTCATTCTCTTTCCTCCTTAAAAAAATCTTTCTCTCATTATACACCGCACGCGCGTTTGTTAATATACAAAACGATAAAAAAAGCAGCTCAAAGAGAAATAAACTTCCCTCAAAGCTGCTTATCAAAAAGACTGTGCCCTACAAAAAAGGCTGTACCTACAAAATAGCCTGTGCTTACAAAAAAGGCTGTGCCTTACTTAAAGCGGTACATCACGCCGCCGCGAGTGAACCAGCTGTTTGTGCCGAACAGATTCCAGCCGAACTCTGCATTCACCTCGAACTGCTCCGTAAACGCATAGCGCGCACCTGCCATTATCGGCATATCAAAACTTACCTGCGTTGAGCTTACATCTTCGCTCTCTTTATGTCGGCGATTATCAGAATCCCACCAATACCAGCTATAGCTAACCTTTACAAACTGAATCGGAGTTGCAATTCCTGCGCCTGCATACGGCACAAAATGCTTCAAAAACTCTGAATCCGTGTCTTCAAAATGCCAGTTGAAAAGGCACATCACCGCAGGATTTACAATCGTAACTTTCACTTCGTCCCATTCGCTTCCGCTACCGAACGTTACGCCCAACGAAGCCTCAAACGTCAAGTCAAACGGCTTATCAGGGAAAGAAGTCGCCTCTGGACAAATGCCAATCGCAGGGAAAAGCTCAAAGCCGTTAAATCCCGTCGTGTCTGACCAACTGCCGTCTTTAACGTGTACCGTGCCGTCTTTCCAGCCCGCATTGAGTTTGCCGTAAAGCCCCAAATCGCCTGCAAATGCACCGAGTGCCATCGTAAGCGCAAGTAACGCACCAAAAATCTTTTTCATCGTGTTTCCTCCTAGATGAACTTTGCAACAGTTTAACAATGCTGTTATCTCAATAAAATATGCTATTTCAACATTTTTTTCTCGCTCTGTTCTCACCTGCCACAATGCCGCCCGATGTCAGCGCGAAAAGTGATGAGCCTTGTCGTTTTTACAGATAAAAAAATCACGAACTATAAAGAAAAAGAGCGCGCTGAGTGTCTTTTTAGCGCGAAAAAGCTCAAATAACGCTGGCGAAAGATTTTTAGAGCTATAAAGGCAAGAAATTTTGCTGGGAAACGCTTTATCGCGCGATAAAGGCTCTGCCAGCACTGGCGAAAGATTTATAGTGCGATAAAGCCAAGAAATTTCGCTGGGCAACGCTTTTGAGCGCAATAAAGGGGCAAAAAAAAAGCCAGCCGATTTTTCCACCGACCAGCCTTTTTTCAATAGGCGTTTCAAAAGATATGCTCAACCTTTTGTCATTCTCGTGCTTGACACGGGAAGCTATCTGCTCTAAGTATTTTGAAAAAGAGGCTGTGCCTCAGATTATCGGGTCAAGGTGAGATAATGACACGATGCTTCTAGCATACCCTCCCCCATTTTTAGCCTATGGCTTACAAGTCAGACTAAGGCTTACAAGTCAGACTATGGCTTACAAATCAGCCTATGGCTGTTTTGATTCGAGTTTATCAATCATTTTGCTAAACGATTTTCTAACATCGCAATAAATCTGTTTTTGCAGCTCGCTTCTGATTTTTTCTATTTCTGTATCTTTCCCCATATCAATAAGCATTTTATCTTGAGGAAGAAACAGCTGATACACTTCTATATTTAGAGCTTCTGCTATTCTTACCAAAGATTCAGGGCTTGGAAATCTTCTTTTTCCCTCAAAAAAATTGATAGCTTGAACCGACATATCAACTTTTTCTGCTAATTTTTCTTGAGTCAACAAATTTTGCTTTCTGAAAGCTCGTACATTGTTTGAAAAAATTTCAAAGAGTTCTATTTCTGTCATTTCATTTACATTTTGTAAAGAAGTTATTGAATTTTACATTTACAAATTGTAATGTTTGCCGATATAAATTTTACAAGTTGTTTAATTTATGGCAAACGAATTTGATTTTTATTCTACAGAAAGTAATATTCTCGAAATCGATAAAAATAATTCTAAAATCGCACATGTAGCTAAACAAATTGTTCACTTTATCGGGATAAGCGGTATTGGCTGGCTTATAGATTTCTCTTTGCTAAATATTTTGCATATCGTAATTACGGATATTTTTGTTTGCAATCTATTAAGCTCATTTATCGCGGTTTCGTTTGTGTTTATTCTTTCTGCACGAAAAAATTTTGTGCAGAATCCCAATGGAATAAATATTCGCATAAAGTTTGTTTTGTATGTGATTTATCAGATTTTGCTTATCACGTTGATGTCGTTTTTGTTAAAGCGAATTAGCGTTGCAACCGCACAATTTTTTTTGGATTCGCTCATAAAAAACTTTTCTGCCGTGATTGCAAAAATCGTAATTACGCCTATAACAATGATTTTGAATTTTATCGTAATGAAACTTTTGATAGAGAGGATTTAATATGGAGAAAAAAGACAAAATCTTGCTTTTTATCCCGATGTATAACTGCGAAAAGCAAATCGTTCGCGTTTTGGAACAACTAAAAGGAGAAGTTGCTCCATTCATAGCGGAAACCGTAATCATCAATAATCGTAGCACCGACAACGGCGAAAATGCCGTGATTGAAAAACTCAAATCGCTGGAATTGCCATTCGCGGCAAATGTTTTAAGAAACAATGAAAATTATGGGCTTGGAGGTTCGCACAAAGTCGCTTTTGCCTATGCGATAAAAAACTGCTTCGATTACATAATCGTTCTGCACGGCGACGACCAAGGCGATATTGCAAATATCTTGCCGTATATGAAAAGCGGCGAATACAGAGATTTTGACTGCTTTCTTGGCGCAAGATTTATGAAAGGCTCAAAACTTCAAGGATATTCAAAGTTTCGCACAATCGGAAACTGCGTGTATGACGAGCTTTTTTCGCTGGGGACGGGAAAAGCGATTTATGATTTAGGTTCAGGGCTTAATATGTATCGCGTGGAAGCGTTAAAATCGCACTTTTGGGAAAAATACAAAGATGACCTTATGTTCAACTATTGTATGGTTTTAGGCGGCGCGTATTACAAACTAAAAACGCAGTTTTTCCCGATTGTTTGGCGGGAAGACGACCAAGTTTCTAATGTAAAAATGGTAAATCAAGCAATAACTGTGCTACAAATGCTTTTTTCGTATGTGAAAAACAAAAAGCGATTTATCGAAGCAGAACACAGAGATAAAATTATTCTTGAATATTCTGCTCAAACCGTGTTTCAAAGTCTGCCAAAAGATGTCCTATGAAAAAGAATAAATTTTATATTGCGACAAATTGCATTTTTATTGCGGCAAGCATTTTCTTTTTCGCTCATCTCGTCTTTTGCACTTCAAAAAGCATAAAATACGCGATTTTTTTCGTGCCACAAGCTATTTTTGTGCATTTTCTAAAGGCTTTTCGATTGCGACTTTTGCTCACAGGCGAAAAAATAGAGTTGCGACGATACATAAAAATCTTTTGCAAGACTGCGATTATAAGTGTTTTGTTGCCGTTCAAAAGCGGAGAACTCTTTAGAATATATAGTTTTGCTCTCTTGACAAAAAAGGGCGTGAAAGGGACTGCAATTATATTGCTTGACCGATTTTCTGACCTTGCGGCATTGCTTGTGATATTTGCCATTTTCAAGTTTTCTAGCGGTGTCGATTTCAATTTTGTTTTTTATGTTTCGGCAAGTTTTGAAGCAATAATTTTTTTGCTTTATTTGGTAATGCCAGAAATATTGTTCTATTGGCACGAATATCTTATGAGCGCGGAGGCGACAAGACAGCATTTCAAAGAACTTTCTTTCGTTGCGGTTTTGCGCTTTGTCCATTCAGAAATAAAAAAACTCGCAAAAGGAAAGTTTTTCGCGATGTTTTTCATTTCGCTTTTGGCGTGGATTACGGAAATAAGCGCGCTTATCTTTTCTTTGCGCACTTTTAGCGATGAGATACCGAGCGTATTTTCCAAATATCTTTTCTCTGCGCTCACGGGCAAAGACTTTTTGCAACAAAAATTATTCGTTTTCACATCAGTAATGATTTTAGGCATTGTGTGCGCATTTTCAAAAATTAGAACAGATAAAATTGGAGGTGAGGAAAAATGAAAGAAAAAATCCTTATCGTGTATGACGATACTTCGGAAAAAAACGATATTATTCGCGATGTGATTGGCTCAAAAGGCTTTGGCGAAGTAATCGTAAAGAAAAAGAGGCTCGATTCCTATTTCAAAGAATCAATCGCAAAATGCTTTGATTGCTTTGAATGGAAAACAGTTTCTTCGATTTATGAGTTCAACGAATTATCAAAAGAAATTGAGCAAACAAAATACGCACAGACAAAAATACTTCATTGCTTTTCATCTTTCATTATCTCTGACGCTGAAAAAGCCGCGTTTGCACTCAAAAAAATTGAGTTTGCCGAAAAGCCGTACGCCATAAAATCTGGCGAAAAATGCGTTGCTGTGATTTTTGAAAGCGCAAAATCGTATTCCGCATTTCTTTCGCTCATAGAATCAAGCACAAAAGAAAGCGCAAAAAGCGTAGAAGATTTCTTTTTGGCGCAAGGATTTACCGACATAAGCGTAACAAGCAATTTCATTCAGTGCATCGCGGGAAACTTTGACGCACGATTTTTCAATTCGCTCTCAGGCGATGAATACACGATTGTAAAAAGTTCCACGAACAAAAAGAAAATCAAGGCTGAATATCAATTTTATCATCTTTTGCCCGAAGATATGAAGTTTTGGTTTGTGCTGCCGTTTAACTACAAGGAAGATGAAAACAAAGCAAGCTACACAATGGAAAGACTTCACACCACCGACCTTGCGATAAAATGGGTTCACGGCTCTATTGACGAGGGTGAGTTTAGGAGCATTCTCGATAAATATTTTGTCTTTTTCAAAAGCCGACACACAAAAGAAATCAGCGACAGCGAATACAAAAAGATTTCTGATTTTCTTTATGTTGAAAAAGTGAAAGAGAGAATAGAAACTCTCAAGAAAATGGAAATCTCTAAAAAAATAGAAGATTTTATGAAATATGGCTGTGAAGTAAAGAGTTTGGATTCTCTTTTTGAAAAGTATCTTTCGCTCAAAAACAGCGTTGAAAGCAGCAAAAAATATAAATCAATCAGCGTAATTGGGCATGGCGACCCTTGTTTTGCGAATGTTATGTACAATCGTTCGACAGAGCTGCTCAAGTTTATCGACCCAAAAGGCGCGCTTACAGAAGCGGAACTTTGGACAAATCCGTATTACGACATCGCAAAATTAAGCCATTCGGTTTGTGGCTTGTACGATTTTTTCAACAACGCGCTTTTCGACATCAGCCTTGACGAAAACTTTATGCTAAAACTGCACATTGATTTTGACAATTCTATCTACAAAAAGATTTTCTATGCAAAACTCGAAGAAAACGGCTTTGATGTTTTGAGCGTTAGAATATATGAAGCCTCTCTATTTATTTCAATGCTGCCGCTCCACATCGACAATCCGCACAAAGTTTTTGGCTTTATCTTAAACTCAATTCGCATTTTGGAGGAAATTGAAAATGCAATCAGCTAACGAAAACGAGTTCAAAGATTACTCGTTTGTTTTCGACATCGACGGCACACTTTGCCCTATCAAGAAAAAAGATGAAAAATACGAAGACCTCGTTCCTTTCGCGCCTATGATTGAAAAACTCAAGTTCTACAAAGCGCGCGGTGCAAAAATTGTGCTTTTCACCAGCCGCAATATGAACTCATACGGCGGAAATCTTGGCTTAATCAACAAAAATACGGCGCGCATTTTGCTCGATTGGCTTGAAAAATGGCAAATCCCTTACGATGAAATCATTTACGGAAAGCCGTGGCCAGGACACAAAGGCTTTTATGTTGACGACAGAACAATTCGCCCAGATGAGTTCTTGTATAAATCAATCGACGAATTGGACGCAATCTGCAAAAACTCGCAGTGCAAAGGAGAAAATTGATATGACAGAAATCGTTATCACAATGGGCGGGCTTGGCTCTCGATTTGGTGACAGAACTAAACTTATGCCAAAAGGTTTTATTGAAATTGAAGGTGTTCCGATGGTTGAACGTTCTGTGCAGAAGCTTATTGCTGCCGGAATTGAAGAAATCATTATTGGAACCGGTCACTGTTCTGAATATTATGACGAACTTGCAAAGAAATATCATGTAATTAAGACTGTAAAGAATGAAAACTATGCGAATACAAGCAGCATGGGAACTCTTGAAGTCTGCGTTCCATATATTAAGGGTGATTTTATTCTTCTTGAAAGTGATTTGATTTATGATTCTGTTGGACTTACGGTACTTCAGAATGAACAGAGATCAAACGTAATTCTTGCAAGCGGAAAATCTAACAGCCACGACGAAGTTTATCTTGCCGCTGATGCTAACGGCGTTTTGAATGAAGTAAGCAAGGATAAGTCTGTTATTCCTGAACCGGCCGGAGAACTTGTTGGAATCACTAAAATTTCTAAGTCATGCCTTGAAAAAATGATGGCCTATTATAAGTCGTCTGCAGATTTGATTAAGCTTGATTACGAGTCGGCTTTGAAGCAGGTCAGCGTTTCTGGCGAACCGGTTTACGTTCATAAGGTTGAATACTATGCATGGACTGAAATTGATGATGAATCAATGCTTGAACGTGCGCTTACACAGATCTGGCCGCGCATTAAAGAAAACGAATCGCTTTATTCTATCCGTCGCGAAGTTCTTTTGAATCCAGGTCCGGCTACTACTACTGACAGCGTAAAGTATGCACAGGTTCAGAGCGATATCTGCCCGCGTGAATATGAGTTTGGCGACCTTATGGAATGGTGTGCAACTGAGCTTACTCGTTTTGTTGCGGATCCTGAAGAATACACAACTGTAATGTTCGGCTGTTCTGGAACTGGTGCTGATGAAGCAATGGTTTGTTCTGTTGTTCCGGAAGACGGAAAGCTTCTTGTAATTGAGAACGGATCTTACGGTAACAGGCTTGCAAAAATTGCCGGCGTTCACAAGCTGAATTTTGACGTTTTTGAAAGTTCTACTTATGAGCCGATTGATCTTGCGGCTCTTGAAAAGGTTCTTGCTTCCGGTAAGTATACTCATCTTGCAGGTGTTTACCACGAGACTACAACTGGTCTTTTGAATCCTATTAAGGATATCTGTCAGATGGCAAAAAAATACGGCATGACTACAATTTTTGATGCTGTTTCTGCTTATGCAGGAATCCCTATGGATCTTAAGGATATTGGAGTTGATTTTATTGCTTCAACTTCTAACAAGAATATTCAGGGTATGGCTGGTGTCGGTTTTGTTATTTGTAACAAAAAGGCTCTTGAAGCTACAAAGAATGTTCCTATCCGCAATTACTACCTGAATCTTTGGGATCAGTATCAGTATTTCCAGAAGACTCACCAGACACGCTTTACACCTCCTGTTCAGACTTTCTATGCTTTAAGACAGGCAATCATTGAAACGAAGGTTGAAACTGTTGAAAAGAGGGCTGAACGCTACATTGCATGCTGGAATATTCTTGTAGAAACTGTAAAGAAGCTAGGTCTTGAAATGCTTGTAAAGGAAGAAAACCAGAGCCACTTAATTACGGCTATTCTTGAGCCAAAAAGTCCCAGATACAGTTTTGAGGCTCTTCATGATTTTGCAAAGAAGTACCAGTTTACCATCTATCCTGGAAAACTCGGCAACATCAATACGTTCCGCATTGCAAATATCGGCGACATTCAGCCGTCTGAGATGAAGGCTTTCTGTGAAAAACTTGAGGAATTCATGAAGGATATTCTGTAGGAACAAAAAACGCTTCTTGCAGGAATATGATGCGGCGTGCATTTGCTTGCACGCCGTATTTTTTTTGTTTCATAGTTTATATAAAAATGCTATAGTAGATTCATGTCTGAAAAAATAAAAAACATTCTTCTGGAAGTGTGCGCCAATCTTTTTTTTATCGGTGCCTTGCTTTTTTTATTCGTGAATCCCTGGGCTGACAAAAATTATCCAATGCAGAAGCATTGGAACGTGTTCTTTGTGCTGTCTGCGGACACGTCCGGGCATGATTCTGGAACCGGGCTTTCCATTTTTCTTGGCTTCGTGCTGCCGTCCGTCATCCTGTTCCTTGTTTTTACGGCATTCCGCATTTTTATATGGAAGAAAAAAGGACTGACGCTTCCGGCGGGCAAATACCTCTGCGCGGCGGCTATGCTGTTCGCGCTTTCGCTTGCAGTGACGGCATTCTCAAAGCAGGGCTGGAGGTACGTGCAAATCAGCCGCGCTGTAAAGGCAGCTCCCGCAGATTCAGAATTCTACCGCGCGCATTTTGTGGATACCTCAGAAGTCTCGCTTACTGCGCCGCAAAAAAAGCGCAATCTTGTGTATATTTTTATGGAGTCGATGGAAAATTCCTACGCCGATTACGATAACGGCGGCGTTATGCCTGTGAATCTTATTCCAGAGCTTACCGCGCTTTGCAATGAAGGCGTGAATTTTGGCGCTTCGCAGGGGCTTGGCGGCGGCGAAAACCTTGAGGGCACTTCGTGGACGTCTGCGGGACTGCTTTCTAAGACGATGGGCGTTCCCTATTTTATGCCGTTCTCAAAAAATGCGGACGGCTCTCAGGGATGCCTTGACAACACAAGGTCGCTGTACGATTTTCTTTCTGACCAGGGCTACCGCAATGTGTTTGCTATGGGCTCTGAGAAACAGTTTGAGAACCGCGACCTTATCCTTGAGCGCCATGGCGTTGAGGTGCATGACATAGGCTATTATAAGGCTAGCGGCATGATTCCCGCGGACTATCAGGTGTTCTGGGGCTTTGAGGATCAGAAACTGTACGAGGTTTCAAAAAAGGAGCTGGAAGCCTTGGGCGAGCGATTTCTTGCAGACGGCGCGCCGTTCTCTTTTTCGTTGCTTACGGTTGACACTCATTTTCCGTCGGGCTTTAAATGCGCGCTCTGCATGACGGAGCATTCCAGCCAGATTGAGA
>CALDID010000229.1 GCA_937901865.1 uncultured Treponema sp. | reverse complement strand
ATCGATTCAATAAACGCGATTTCCTGCTCATCGAGCCCATATTTTGCATATAACTCCGCGTCAGTCCACGGCTTAGAAAAATCCTGCATCGGCACAAATTGATACACACTACGAGGACCATTCTGCGTTTTCTTTTTTATACTTACCAAGTATCTAAAAAACCGTGTTTTTATATATGTTATAATGTTCTCGCAATTCTCTTTTGTAAGATTGTGAGATTTGTCATAGCCAATAACAAGATATGTTTGAGAACAAACACTATTAGGCTCTCCGTAAAATGGCTGACCTAAAATTATATCATCATTTCCAGAACCACCTGCAGCAGGTATATAGACTTTATGAAAGTCTTTTGTAGAAAGATTCTTTGGTATATCATTTTCAGAAATCCAAGCATAATCAATCTTATGAATATTTTTATTTAAATAATACTTTATAGTGTGTGTATTGTCTTTTATTTTTGAATAATCATTCCAACTCGACATAAGTTTTTGTTTATTTGTATAGAAGTCTTTAGGACTGATAAGACTTGAGAAGTTTTTTGTATTGCTGAAATAATTTCCCTCAACAATAGCAATTTTCTCAATGATTGAATATGCTTTAGGGTCTCGGAGTATAATTCCAGAACCTTTTGAATCAAGATAATCATATCGTGTTAGCGGTTCTTTTATATTTTTTTGATAAAAATAATAATTGCATTTACCTATGTAATTGTTTTCATAAAGAAAATAATTTACGCCCCCTTTTATTTCAACCCCCGAAAAGCAATCTACAGAGTCTTCAAAGTCGTGAATCACTTTATAGTGATTTGAATGAATTTGCTCTTCAACCCAATCATCTGCAATGCCTTCTGTTTGTTTTGTCATCCATCGGCTTGGCGTAATCATTACAAGATATCGAGGTTTTAGCTTTTGGGCTTCTGAAATAAAGAGATGATAAATTGCTTTTGCTTTAGAGCTATTGCCTCCCTCGTTTCCAACGCCTAATTGATACGGGGGATTGCTGATGATTACGTCGAACTTCATATTTTTTAGCTCCTGTGGGGTTGCATTGTGGATAAATTGATATGCGTGGCTTTCAAGCCCTTTTCGCTCCTCTTCTCCATACCCCTTTTCGCTCGCGCCGCAATATTTACACTTTCCGCCTGCCCATGTGTGCTTTATGCTCTGAAAGAAAATATTGCCCTCTGCTCTGTCAAACTGCACCACGCTATATTTACAATTCGGGTACTTTGAACAATACACGCTCCGCCTTGAAAGCAAACTGGTCAGCTCTGTAATCGCAATGCCGAAAAGCTGCTTCTTAAAAATATGCTCTAGCCGCTCTTCTAAATCAGGGATTTTCTCCGCCAAGCCCACAACTAACCGCTTTGCAATTTCGCGCAAAAATACGCCGCTTTTGCATGCAGGGTCTAAAAAAGTCGCGTCGGGGTCAGAAAACAACTCTTTCGGCAATAAATCAAGCATTGCATTCGCAACTTTAGGCGGCGTAAAAACTTCGTCATTCGATAGATTTGCAATACATTCCAAAACATCAGGATTATATGCGTTTTCATACAGACTGCTCATACACCCTCCAATACGCAATAAGCGGAAACTCTTTTACAGGCGAAAAAACTTCTCTGTCTTCTTCACTGCTTTCACTTTCCATATCGCTGAAAAGCGAGCCTGCTTCTTTGAAATATTCTTGATTCACCAGCGCATTAAACGAAAAATCACGCCGCTTGAGCATATCGCCGATGAAGCTCCATTCGCTAAAGATGATTTCGTTTTTTGTGTCTTTTTGCGCCTCGTCTACGGTTTTGAGCGTTAAAGCATTGCCGATACAAATATTTTTACTCAAAATAAAGCGAATCGATTTTTTCAAATCTTCATCAGAGTTTTTGTGTTGTGCTGTAGAAAGAAGCTGAGCTGTAGAAAGAAGCTGTGCTTCCCACAGCGAAAATAATCGTTGTCGGCACTCTGCGGCGTTGTCGCTCATAATGTCGATACCGTAAAGCGAAGAAACGGCAATAAACGAATTCTTTTTCCATTCAATAGGATTTTTTGCATATTTTTTTGTAACAACGGCGAGCTTTCGGCTCAAAATCTCGGCTAAAAAGTTCCCGTTGCCGCAACCGTAGTTGTT
>CALDID010000228.1 GCA_937901865.1 uncultured Treponema sp. | reverse complement strand
GACATCGGGTTTTCATCCCGACAACAGCAGTTCAATTCTGCTAGGAGATGCTAAAAGAGTCTGTAAAAAGCTACAGGCTCTTTTTTATTATACTGTTTACAAAATTGGCAAAATCTTGTATAGTATCAGCATAGTAGGGTATATATGAAGTATTTAAGAGCTTTTTTAATTGCGGTCGTTGCTATCGTGTGTGCTTCTGGAGTGAGTGCACAGCAGATTACAAAGTTTGGTGTTGTTGATACGTCGAGAGTGTATCAAGCGTATTTCAGAAACAGTGCGCCTATGCGTAATTATGACAGCAAAAAAGAAGAGTTTCAGAAAGAAATAAACAAGCGTACTGAAAATCTGCGCGCGTTGCAGCAAAAAAAGATAGAGCAACAGTCTTCTGGTGATGAAAAAGGGGCGGAAAAAACAGACGCACAGATAAAAAAAGAAACCCAGTATTTACAGGAATATACAACTGCGAAAAATATGGAGCTTGAACAGCTCAAGAAATCTTTACAGAACTCTGATGAGTTTTATCAAAAGCTCTATGCCACGCTCGGCAAAATCGCTGAAGCTGGCGGATATAGTATGATTCTTTCTTTACAGCAGTCTAATAGCATTCTTTGGTACAGCAGTTCTGTTGATATAACCGACGATGTAATAAAAAGCTTAGGATTATAAAAAAGGATTGTATAAAAATATATGAGCGAAGAAGACAATACACCGCTAATGGCGCAGTATCAGTCTATCAAAGCAACGTGTAGCGACGAAGTTTTGTTTTTTAGACTGGGCGATTTCTATGAGATGTTTGATGATGATGCGGTGAATGTGTCGCGCTTACTAAATCTTACTCTGACTCACCGCACAAATCACCCAATGTGCGGTATTCCTTATCATGCAGCAAAGCTCTATATTGCGCGCTTATTGCGTTGCGGAAAGAAAATCGCGATTTGTGAGCAAGTGGGCGAGGTGAGCAAAGGTAAGGGCTTGACCGAGCGAAAGATTGTAGAGATTATCACGCCAGGAACAGCCGTTGAAACGGAGTATCTTGAAACAGGCTCTGCAAACTATTTAGCTTCGCTGTGCATTTGTAAGCAATCGGTCGGATTTGCATATATCGATGTTACGACTTCGGAGTTTTGTGCGACGAGCTGGAAACTATCTGATATGTCTGCGCAATTTTCAAAAGAAATGGGCAAATGCAATCCGAAAGAAATGATTTTGCCGCAAAGCCTCAAGGACAGAGATGATATTGCGAGTGTGTTGCAGCAGTATCCGAATATGTCGGTGTCGTATTATCCCGATTGGCATTTTAATGCAGAGCTTTCGTATAATCGCCTTATTGCGCAATTCAAGACCGTAAACTTAAATTCTTTTTCGCTTTCGCTCAATTCTCCAGAGGTTATTCCTGCAGGCTTCTTGCTTGATTATTTGAAAAAGACGACGAATACCGACACTCCGCACGTTTCGGGGATAAAGGTGTATCGTGAAAGCGAATATGTGGTTATCGACGATTCCTCTAGGCGCAATCTTGAGATTACAAGTAACTTGCAAGACGGCTCTATGCAATATACGCTTCTTGAAACGGTTGCAAATGCGCTTACTGCTATGGGAAAACGCCTTATTCGCTTGTGGTTGTTTTCGCCGCTCAAAGATGTTTCTATAATCCGCGAGCGACAAGCGCATATAACGGCATTTTTCAATAATACAGATATAATGAATAATGTCCGCGATATGCTTTACCCGATTCTTGACGTAGAGCGTCTTTCAAGCCGTATCGCGATGGACAGGGCGCACGCAAAAGATTTAGTTGCTTTGTCGTCGAGCTTAAAGAATTGGGGAAAAACAATAGATATTTTGCAAGGTGTTGCGTTTGCGTTGCAGAAAGAAGAAAAGGCGAAAGAAGTGGTTGCTCTTATCGACAGCGCAATTCTTGACGACCCGTCAACATCTCTTACAGAAGGGCGTATTATTCGCGAGGGATATAGCGCAGAGCTTGACCATTGGCGAGATGTGCAGACGAACTTTCAGAAAATCCTCGATGAATATGCAGAACAAGAGCGACAGTCAACAGGAATTGCTAATTTGCGCATAAAATACAACAATGCCGCAGGATACTTTATCGAAGTAACACGGGGTAAATCTTCACTTGTGCCAGAGCATTTTATCAGGCGAAAATCATTGCTCAATGCAGACCGATTTACAACAAAGCGATTGCAAGAGCTTGAGAGCGAGCTGAACACGGCAGGGGCGAAAATCTTAGAGCTAGAGCGGGATTTGTTTCTTGAAGTGCGCGGCAAGCTCAAAGGCTATGTGCCGTATTTGCTCAACACTGCAGAACAAATCGCCTATATTGACGTATGCGCAGCCCTTGCATATTCTGCGTTGCTCCATAATTGGAAATGCCCCACCGTAGACGATAGCACAGCGTTTGAAGTGAAGAGCGGCAGACACCCTGTCGTAGAGATGCACTTGCCGTCTGCTACCTTTGTGCCGAATGATTTGGTTATCGATAACGAAAGAGAGAATATGGCTTCTTTCTGCCTTATCACCGGCCCGAATATGGCAGGAAAAAGCACATATCTTAGGCAGAATGCATTGATTTCCCTGCTAGCCCAGACTGGCTCTTATGTTCCAGCAAGCAAAGCAACTCTTGGTCTTGTAGACAGAATTTTCTGCCGTGTCGGAGCAAGCGACAATCTTGCACGGGGAGAGTCTACTTTCTTGGTAGAAATGACGGAGACGGCTCACATCTTAAGAAGTGCAACGGAAAAGTCTTTAGTCATAATGGACGAGGTCGGACGAGGTACAAGCACAGAAGACGGACTTTCCATTGCATGGGCTGTAAGCGAATATTTACTTAGCCGTATAAAATGCAAGACACTTTTTGCAACACATTATCACGAATTGACCCGTCTAGAACATGATGCCTGCAAAAAACTTTGTATGGATGTAAAAGAAAGCGGTAAGGATGTAGTCTTTTTACGCAAGGTTATTTTGGGGTCGGCAGAAAACTCTTACGGTATTCACGTAGCCCGCTTAGCTGGAGTGCCGGGCCCTGTAATAGACAGAGCTTCTGCAATTCTAGACCGCATTCAGGGTGAAGCTTCTGAAAAGCCTGTTTTAACTCAGACAGAGAATTTTGCAGAAGAAGAAGCTGAAGAGGAAAATAATGTAAAAGAGTCGTTTACGGGTTCTCTTTTTAGTGACGAAGAAATGATTTTAGACGAAATACTTTCTTTGGATACAGATAACATGACTCCCATTGCAGCCTTACAAACTGTAGCCCGCTGGAAAAAAATTCTTTCCGGCAGATAAAATTTCATCTGATTTTTTACATTTTTGTATGTCTCAATAAATTTATATGCATGAAGTTCTTCTTGCTAATAAAAAGATTTTTTGCAGTTCTTGTAACCCTTTTGCATGGTGAGGAAAAATGTATCTGCTGTTCACTTCCTGTTTTGTATGAACCGTTGTGTCCTGAGTGCAAGAAAAAGCTGGAAAATCAGATAATTCTTTGGAAAACTAAGCCTCATTGCAAGATTTGCGGAAAGCCTCTTATAAGTGAAGATAAAGAGTTTTCTTTGTGCATGGCATGCAAGATCGGAAGAGCGTCGTGTAGGGAAA
>CALDID010000227.1 GCA_937901865.1 uncultured Treponema sp. | reverse complement strand
TCAATGTGATACAACGGAAGCGCGCTACCCAAAACGTCATTCGCGGTAATAAAAAGTACATAGGTTTCGGCTGCTTCTCAAGCAGAGCTTTTATGCGTCTTGAGAGGCGAAGGTATGCTTTCTCTCCACAAAGCTGGCTTCGCTAGAGCCCGCGATATACGTCGAATCGCAGTATTTGCAGCGGTATTCGCCCTTTTCGCGATTCGCCAAATGGAACACCTGCGGCAGATAAAACTCCGTCATCGTGATACAGCGCGGATTGCGGCACTTCATCACGTTTTCCACGCGCTCTGGCAGCGTCGTCTTGATTTTGCGCACGATTTTCTCATCGCTAATCACATTCACCGTAATATCGGGGTCGATAAAACCGAGCACCGAATAATCAATATTGATGATGTTGTCGATTTTGATGATGTCTTTGCGCCCGCTCTTCTTGCTCGCGACATTCATAATCAGCGCGCAGGAAAACGGCGCGTCGTCCAGAGAGAGCCAGTGAAAAATCTTGGGACCGTAGCCCGCTTTGATGTGGTCAATAACAAGACCGTTCTTAATCGTATCGATATTTAGCATTTTTCTTCTCCATTCACGCACACGCACGGCGTGTTTTGTAATATCTGCCATAGCCGTTTTGCACAGCGTATGGTTTTGAGCCTTTGGCTGTTAGAGCGCGCCTGTCAATTTGGCGATAAGAGCCATTCTGGCGTACATTCCGTATTTGACCTGCTTGAAATACGCGGCGCGCGGGTCGTTGTCCACTTCAACGGCGATTTCGTTCACGCGGGGGAGCGGGTGCAGCACAATCATATCGCTTTTTGCCATCTTCATCTTCGCGCTGTTCAAAATGTAGCTGTCTTTAAGGCGAATGTAGTCCTGTTCGTTGAAGAACCGCTCTTTTTGCACGCGCGTCATATACAAAATGTCGAGGTCTCCGATTACGTCTTCGAGCTTTTCGGTTTCGATGTATTCGATTCCCGCAGGCTTCAAGATGTCTTCGGTGATGTATTCAGGCACAGAAAGTTCTTTCGGGCTGATAAAGATGAACTTGTTTCTCGGATAGCGGCTCATCGCCTGTGCAAGCGAATGGACGGTGCGCCCGAACTTGAGGTCTCCGCAAAAGCCGACGGTGTGCCCCTCAAATCCGCCCTGCAATCGCCGAATGGTGAGCAAATCGGTGAGCGTCTGCGTGGGGTGGAAGTGTCCGCCGTCGCCTGCGTTGATGACGGGAACGGGCGAATACTGGCTTGCTACGAGAGCCGCGCCTTCTTTTGGGCTTCGCATCGCGATGACATCGACGTAGCTTGACACGACGCGGATTGTGTCGGCGAGGGTTTCTCCTTTGGTGCTCGACGTGTAAGATGCGTCCGCAAAGCCTTCGACCGCGCCGCCTAAGTGCAGCATTGCGGCTTCAAAGCTCAATCTAGTGCGGGTGCTCGGCTCAAAAAAAAGTGTCGCAAGAATTTTCCCGCGACACACATCATTAAAAGCAATAGGGTCAACAATCATCTGTTCCGCTAACGAACAAATCTCTTCAATCTCTCCGACCGATAAATCACTTGGCTGAATAAGGCTTCGACCTTTTAGCATTTTTTCCTCCGAACAGCCACGGGCATTTTCCCTCGGCTATTTTTAACGTTCCAAAAAGTTCTCGAAAGCAATAGTATCACTCAATGGCCAAAATATGCAACAGCAATAACCTCTCTTTTTAAAAAATTGCACGCACTCTTGCCATTCTCATACAAAAGTGCGTGCTCTGTTATTAGACAGCAGCAAATGCTTGCTCTAAGTCGGCAATGATGTCGTCAATATGCTCCGTACCGATAGAAAGACGGATTGTGCTTTGCGTAATGCCTTGGTCTAACAGCTCCTCTTCAGAAAGCTGGCTGTGAGTTGTGCTTGCGGGGTGAATGACAAGGGATTTCACGTCCGCCACGTTTGCCAGCAAAGAAAAGATTTTTAGGCTGTCAATGAACTTCCACGCCTCTTCCCTGCCGCCTTTGATTTCAAAAGTGAAAATCGAAGCTCCGCCGTTGGGGAAATACTTTTCATAAAGCGCGTGGTCTGGGTGGTCAGAAAGCGACGGGTGGTTCACTTTCTTGACTTTCGGGTGATTAGCAAGATATGCAACGACTTTCTTTGTGTTTTCGGCGTGGCGTTCGAGGCGAAGAGAGAGCGTTTCGACTCCCTGCAACAGCAAGAATGCGTTGAATGGCGAAATCGTAGCCCCTGTGTCGCGAAGCAAAATCGCTCTGATGTACGTTACAAACGCCGCCTCTCCGACTGCGTCATAAAACGAAATGCCGTGATAGCTCGGATTAGGAGAGGCGAGATTCGGATATTTTCCGCTCTTCTTCCAATCGAATTTTCCGCCCTCAACAATCATGCCGCCTAAAGTCGTTCCGTGTCCGCCGATGAACTTTGTCGCCGAATGAACCACGATGTCTGCTCCGTGTTCAAGCGGACGAATGAAAAACGGCGTGCCGAATGTGTTATCAATGACGAGCGGCAAACCGTGCTTGTGTGCAATTTCTGCAATAGCATCGATGTCGGGAATATCGCTGTTTGGATTGCCGAGCGTTTCAAGATAGATTGCACGGGTGTTTTCTTTTATCGCCGCTTCCACTTCTTGCAAGTTGTGCGCGTCTACGAACGTCGTCGTGATGTTGTACTGCGGCAATGTGTGCGCAAGAAGATTGTAGCTTCCGCCGTAAATCGTCTTTTGCGCAACGATATGCCCACCATTTGCCGCGAGAGCTTGGATTGTGTAGCTGATTGCCGCCGCACCTGAAGCCACTGCAAGAGCCGCAGAGCCTCCCTCAAGTGCCGCAATGCGCTTTTCAAACACGTCTTGAGTTGAGTTCGTCAAGCGTCCGTAGATATTTCCTGCATCGGCAAGACCAAAGCGGTCTGCGGCGTGCTTGGAATTGTGGAATACATACGATGTTGTCTGATAAATCGGCACTGCACGAGAATCTGTTGCGATGTCTGCGCTTTCCTGTCCAACGTGGAGCTGCAATGTTTCAAATCTGTAGTTACTCATAGTAATATCCTCTCTTACGCATAAAAACACATAAAAAAAACTGTTGCATAGAATAGTGTGCGAACGTGTTTTTAGCGAAAAATAAAAATGTAAAATGAAAATAGAAAGATACTAGAAAACTTCTAGCCTAAGCGATGAGGATTGAGAGGCGCATGCGACCGTTGCGGAAATTTTCGCGAACGAGCTTTTCAAAATAGATTTCCATATATGCACCTCCTGTATTAGAATAACTACCTGCTGAATAGGTAATAGATGGTGTATTTATACTTTTCTTTTCCTATTTTGTCAATAGGATTATTGATTTTTTTATCTTTTATTTCTTTTTTTATAAGCAACTGTACAAAACGGGCTTTAGCTGTTACAATAATGCTTATGTCTATTGCGAAATCTTCTGTGATAGCAAATGAAGTTGCAACTATCGCACTTACTTTTTTTCTCATTATACTCATTGTTTTTCTCTCTCCTCGCTTTACCGAAAAGTATCGCAAGGCTTCTATATATACACAAACATTTGTTTCTGGCACGGTCGTCGAGATTGTAGAAGATAACACAGAAGCTGACCCCTTTGTTGACGGGCGATTTTCTGGAAATCAAAAGATAAAGGTGAGAATAAACGAGGGTGAATACAAGGGGCAAATATTTTCTTCAACGAATACGCTTGGTTCTTTGCGCAGTGCCGTTGCGTATGAGGGACTTACAGCGATATTTACAATTCGCCTCGATAAAAATAATGAGCCTGTTGTGTGGCTTTACAACTATAATCGTGAGCCATATTCTTATGCACTCGTCATCATTATGTTTGTTTTTGTGCTTGTCATCGGCAAATTCAAGGGCTTAAAGAGCTTGCTTGCGCTTGTCTTTACGGCGGTGGTGTTGCTCTATATCGTTGTTCCGTGTATGTGGTCGCCGTATCCGAAAATCGTTGCACTTCTTTCATTATTTGTCATCTGCCTTGTCAGCTTTGCTCTTATCGCAGGGAGAACAAAAAAAGCCCTTGCCGCCTCGCTTGGCACGCTTATCGGGATTTTGCTTGCAGGCATTATCACGGGGATTTTCGGTAAATTGATGAACCTTTCTGGTGTGGATATGGAAAAGGGAGAAAGCCTTTTGTATATTGCGCAAAGCAGGGATTTCAAGCTCACCTCTCTTTTGTTTGTTTCTATTCTTATCTCTTGTCTTGGCGCGACAATGGACATCGCCGTTTCTATCGCTTCAAGTGCAGAGCAGCTGCAAAGCGCAAATCCCTCTATGACTCGCCGTAATTTTTTTTCTTCGATTATGGCTGTCGGGCGCGACATCATAGGCACTATGACAAATACGCTGATTTTGGCGTTTTGCGGTTCGGCTTTGCCTTTGGCGATGATGATTTGGGGATATAATATGACGTATGTGCAATTTATCAATATCCCGCTTATTCAAATACATATCTTGCAAGCTCTCGCAGGCTCTATCGGTATGGTTTTAAGCGTCGTATTTACGGCAACTATTTCAGTTTTGATATTCAAGGGCGGTTTTTCTTTTGGTAAGAAACAAAATCGCTCCTAGAAAATACACACTTGCCTTAGGAGGCTTTATGAAAAGAACAGTAAAATTAGTGCTTAGCACAGCTTTGCTTGCAGCACTCACAACGACTTTTGTCGCTTGCGGCACGTCTGACGGAGTTGCAAAGAAAGACAACGGCAAAAAGACCGTAAAGTCAAACTTTGCGTATTCAAAATCAGGCGAAATCACAAAGGGCGAAGCTGTAGCTGGTGATAGCGTAACGATTTCTATCGCGGCTACCAGCGACCTTCACGGACGCATTTATCCGTGGTCTTATGCAACAGACAGCGCAGATAATTCTGGCGTTGGCTTTGCTCAGACTGACACAATCGTCAAGGAAATCAAGGCTGAATATCCTGATACTCTCCTCGTGGACATCGGAGATTCTATGCAGGACAACAGCGCAGAGCTTTTTGTTGACCTCGATACTCACCCAATGGTGCAGGCATTGAACCTCTTGAAATATGATGTATGGGTTCCAGGAAACCACGAGTTCAACTTTGGACTTGACTTCCTTGAGAGAAACCTCAACAACTTCGATGGTCGCGTTGTGTGCGCAAACATCAAGTATGCAGATTCTGGCAAAGATTACGTTTTGCCATATCAGATTTATGTTATTGATGGCGTTCGTGTTGCTATCGTTGGTGCAACAGCTCCGCATATCAAGCAGTGGGAAGCAAGCAACCCTGAGCATTTCAACAATCTCGATTTCACAAACCCAATCGATTCTCTCAAAGAAACAGTTAAGGCTATTGAAGGACAGTATGATTTGCTCGTTGCTGCAGTTCATATCAGCCGACAGGGCGAATATGAAGAAGAAGGCAAGACTGGCGCATTCCAGATTGCAGAAGCAGTTCCTGAACTCGATGCTATCATTGCAGGACACGAGCACGCAACCTATTGCACAAAAGTAAACGACACTTGGGTTCTTGAGCCAGGTCGCTACGGTTCACACGTTGCTCTCACAAAGTTCAATATGAAGAAAGACGAGAGCGGCAAGTGGCAGCTTGTTGATGTATCAGCTGAGAACATCGCAACTAAGGGCAAAGAAACTTCACAGGAAGTTATGGACAACTTCAAGTGGGCTCACGACAAGGCACAGAGCGTTGCTAACGAAGTTGTCGGAAAAGTTGAAGCTGACTTCGTGGACGGCGTTGACTATATCACAGGCAGCGACGATGTTACTACAATGCCTCGCGCACAGGTTGAAGATACTGCTTTGATGGACTTGATTAACGAAGTACAGATGTTCTACACAAATGCAGAGATTTCTACTGCGGCTCTCTTCAACTTTGACCAGAACCTCAAGGCTGGCGATTTCAAGCGCAAAGATGTTGCATTCATCTATAAGTATGACAATACTCTTATGGGTACAAACATTACAGGTGAAAACCTCTTGAAGTATATGGAATGGACAGTCGGCTATTTCCAGAGCGCACAGGACGGAGATGTAACAATCGCATTCAATCCTGATTTCCGCGCATACAACTATGATATGCTTTCTGGCATTAACTACGAAATCGACCTTTCAAAGCCACAGGGCGAGCGCATTGTAAACGCAACTCTTAACGGCAAGCCGATTGACCCGAAAGCTACATACAAACTTGCTGTAAACAACTATCGTTTCGGTACATTGATGGCGAACGGTTGGGCAACACTCGACGACGTGTATTATTCAAGCGCAAACGAAGTTGCTCCTGCAATCCGCGACCTCATCGTTAAGTACACAAATGAGCAGCTCAAGGGCGTTTTGACACCGAAATGCGACCATAACTGGAAGATTGTCGGTTTGCCAGAGTCATTCAACGACCCTGCGACTATCGAAAAGATTAAGAGCGGCGAAATCAAAATCCCACGCTCTTCAGACGGACGCACTCCAAACGTTGAAGCTGTAAAGAAGCTCTAAGACAGCCGAGGGCTTATTTATAAGTGTAAGCTATAAATCAATAGCGAAAAAAAATGGGTTAGATGAACAGTCTAGCCCGTTTTTCTAGGCAAATGATACGGAAGCGGGAAAGAAATGATAGATATAAAAGAAAACACAAAGAAAGAAGTGGGCGCATTCAAGAAGTTTGTTTCGCGCGGGAATGTGGTGGATATGGCGGTCGGTGTCATCATCGGCGGCGCATTCGGGAAAATCGTAACGAGTTTGGTGAATGACATTGTAATGCCGCTGATTGGCATTGTGTTGGGCGGACTGAACTTCAAGGGATTGAAAGTCAAGATTGGCGAAAGCGAAATAACGTATGGCAACTTTATTCAATCGGTCGTCGATTTTTTCATTGTAGCGTTCTGTATTTTTTTGATTGTTCGCCTTTTTGAGCGTTTCAAGAAAAAGGAAGATTCTTCCGCAAAAGCTCCTGCTGCCCCTCAAAAAAGCGACGAAGCCTTGCTTCTTGAAGAAATCCGCGATTTACTAAAGCAGCAGGCATAGCCTGTTTTGTAAGGGCATAGCCTGTTTTGTAATGACATAGCTTCAAAAAAGAGCCTTGTGTTGCAAAAAGGGGGTGTTATGGAAAGTATGCTTTCCTTTTTCTCGTGCTTGACCTTTGTCATTCTCGTGCTTGACACGGGAATCTATCTTTAATACAGCATTATGAAAAAGATTATCGGGTCAAGCCCGATAATGACAGCATACCTTTTGTAACACTACCGCTTCTCGATTATCCAATCTGGTAACCCGCCTCTTCGCACTCAAAACGCGAATGAGCAAAAAATAGCCGCCTAGTCTGATACACTAAGGCGGTTGTTGTCCAAAAGGACATAAAAGTTTAGTGAATGAGACCAACCGTAACTTTGGTTGCGTCTTCTTTTTATATCATAGCACAAATTGGCGAAAAGTCAACGGACACAGTCCGATTTTCCGCAAAAATTATCTAACACACCCATAGCTCCGCCTCGTCCCGAAAAAAACGCCCGCGTTCTCTCTAGGAGGCAAGGAGGCGCGGGCGTTAAGGAGTAGTTTATGTGCGGTTATGCTATTTGTAGTAAATCGCGGCTATTTAGTATATGTAAGCTCGATACTGGAAACCGTAAATCCGTATCTTACAAACGCCAAACCTTCTTCGAGCATTGTTGATGTTTGCGCTGAAGTAGGAACAATAGAAATTGTACCATCCTCATAAGCCCAATATACTGTTGTTGGTGTCAACGTGGTATCTTCTTTTGTCCCTGTATTACTTATTCCCGAATAAGTAATCTCGCCGAGATTTGTCCATTCGAAAGTAGAGAGTCTAAGATTCATCCAAGTGTCAGCTAGACTCGCCTTAACCACTACCTTTGTTAAATTGTCGCTTGTAATTCCCAATTCAGAGAGTTTACTAGCAGGAATTCCTACTGCACTCCAGTTAATCATACTTCCATCGTATGCAGTTGTCCCGTCTTTATCTGTGAATAATTCACTTGCAGAATATTTTTTTGTGTATTCTGTTGTAGAAGTGTCTGATGTTTCTGTTGTAGCCGTTGTTTCCTCTTCGTCTTCTGGGGAGTGGTCGCAGCTTGTCAAAGTAAGGGGAGCGAAAAACAGACTTGCGGCAAACAGCGCGGCAAGCATTTTATTCATCTTTTTTGTTCGTATCATTCAAAATCCTCCGTATGTAAAACACTGTGTAATTTGCTAAGGGTGTTACATCTTTACACTGCAACTGAATGGAATAGCCCAACCATACCAAATATCAGAATACTTTGCGCCGTCCACATATACAGGAGTTGTGTAGAATTCTAATGCGGTGTAAATCTCTGCTGCGCCAAACTGCATTTTTGTACCTGCTTCAACGTCTACAAAGAATGTATCTTGAATGCGATAGCCCTCTTCGCTACCTAAGCAAATTGGATAGATTTCGGCTTTCCAAGCGTGGTCTGATGCAAGTTTCAAATATGGTGTAAAGGTATCGTTCAAGTCATACGCCGCTTTTACTTCATAATCAAAGTAATTCGGGTCATAGTCTTCACCTGTGAATCTCAATGTAACTGGCAAGCGTGCTTCAAACTTCCAGTTTCCTGTGCGATACATAAAGTAATTGTCGAAACAAATACCGTCGAGTGTCCATTCTCCTGCTTCTTGTGTGTCGCGTTCAATGCAGAATCGAGGCTGTAAGAACATATAATATGGCTTTGCCCAAGCGTTACCAAAGTCAATACCTGTTGTGATGATTTTTCTTCCGCGAGATTCTTTCCAATTTCCGTCAGATGAATCGACTTCATACGTTGTATGTCCATTGTCGCGATAGCCTACGCCTGCGCTGATTTCGTCGGTGATTTGATATTTGACTGTAGAACCCCACTGATAATACGTTTTCTCTCCGTCCCATGTGTTAGAAAAGAAAGAAATAGCGTTTTCTGGATTATCGTCATTATATCCTGTTGCTCCAGCTCCGATTTGCCATGTTAAGCCTTCGATGGGAGTAAGTTCGAGTTGAATACCTTTTTCTTCAAGTCCTGTTTGGTTTGAATAGCGTCCGTCCCAATTTCGCCACTGTGCATAAGAAACGCCTGTTGAATCTCTCCACCAGTCAAGTTGTTCGGTGTAAAGATACTGACCGACTTCACCGACAGAAATCTTTAACATTTGGAACGGCTTGAACCATAGAACCGCAGAGCGAACTCCAAGAGGACTGTTAGATTCTCCTTCATTGCTTGCATTGGATACTTTTGAAGAGCCTCCATAGCGGTAAAAAATGTTGAAAGATGCGCCTGCCATTTCGCTCGACATAGAAAGTTGAATCGCGTCATCGTCTTTTTGCAGCTGGTTGTTTACTGTGAGTGCATTCCACGGGTTGCCTTTTTCGCTGCCGTTATCGACGTGGTAGCCGTCCGCCAATGAGCCCGACATATATACGCGAGCCGATACATCAAGCGCGCTTACTGTTGCCACAGATAAAGCCGCTAGAGCCAAACTTGTAATGATTCTTTTCATACTTCAATCTCTCCTTGATTGAGTTATGAACATAAGGATAATGGCTAAATTCGACTTTCGCATACATCGAAAATTTTAGAAAAAAGCTAGAATTTTTTGAAAACCTCGTCTATTCTCTCTCTCAAGATTTTGCATAAAAGAGTGCGGCGAAGTGCGTCTATGCGCTTGTTTTTAAGCAACAGGCTTTCAAAAAAATCTTCTATGCCGAAAAGTTTTTTTATGTCAGAGCTATCAAAATATTCTTTTATGGGCAAAAGTTTTATTTGGTCGGCGTGTTTGTAACCGAAAGGACGAGCGAGGATATTTTTGGAGTCGATAACGCTTTTGTCGCTTAATTGCGCTGTCGATTCTTTGTAAAACAGCGAAGAGCCTGTATCAAAAATGGGACAAAGCGAAATCCATTCAAGCGTATCGGGATTTCTCAAGAAACCAAAGTTGCCAAAGTGTCTATCGGTATTTGCGATAATGTAATCAAGCAATATCATTGCGCAAAGATTTCTTTCAATACTGCCTTTTTCAGTAGTGCTTTTATCGAACTCGATGCCTGCGATGGTGCAAGTGTCTTTGAAATGTGTGTATTTATCCCAAAGACCGAGAGAGTATTTTTTTAAGCCGCAGATTTTGCCTGCGTTCACGAACTCTGCATTTTCTGAAGCAAAGGTTTTGCAAAGGGAATAATAATTCCACGAGTTTTCAGCGACGCTGTAATCTACAAAATCAGTGCCGAGCCGCTTGGCGATGTGAGATGCAAGCACTTCGTTAAACGGTTCTTGTTGGCTCTCGCCGCTTCCGCCTTTTACTAAAATCCGCTCTCCGTTGTCTATAATCCATTTCTTTTTTAGCCAGCCGTCAGAAGTGTTGTCGGGAGAAAGAAGACTTGTGAGGGAAGAAAGAGAGCCAAAAAGGGCTTTTCCTATTTCGTCGGAAAAATCATTTTTAAAGAAATTGACTTGGCTCCATTGCAATGTGCTGTTTTCACTTTTTACCCAATAGCAATCAGATAGACTCAATCCGTAAGAAAGAAAGGCTAATTGTTCTGTTGTGTCGCAAGGGAATAAGTTGAACACTTCTTTGAGTCCTTGCCGATTTTCTGGAATTGAGCGGCTTTTCCACCACGATTTTAAGTCTTTTACTTTGTCTTCGCTTGTGAAAAGTCCGACGGGGATATGGTCTTCTGCAAAGATTTCCTTTACGCTTTGTATTTCGCCGTTGTTCACTTCAAAATTGAAAACCCGTATATCTTTGTGGCAAAGAGTGTATAGCATAAATGCGAGTATAACGGTTTAAGACAAAAAAATCCTTGCACTATCGAAAAAAATCGTGTAATAATAATTATTATACCTGTTCGATAATATAGTTTTGACAAGGGGCTTAATTAAAATGCAAAGTCAAGT
>CALDID010000226.1 GCA_937901865.1 uncultured Treponema sp. | reverse complement strand
AAAAAGATTATCGGGTCGAGCTCGATAATGACAGCATACCTTTGGTAACACGTCCTGAGAAAAAAAGAAAAAAAGAAGCGCGGGAATTGGAGTGTAATTCTCGCGCTAAAGGATATTTTATGACACTTTTTTATTATGGCTACCGAAAGTATAGCCTATTCTGCCTTGTGATGTCTATAGGAAAAAAACGAAAAAATCATCAAGCCGATGCCGAACAGTATCATCAAGGCGCACAGGATTTGTCCCGTCGAAAGATTTAGAAGCGATGTGTTCATATAGGTATGCGCGCCCTTTTGCACCGAAAAGCGATAGCCGAGGTCAATATCTGGCTCGCGGAAATACTCGATAACAAAGCGCACAACGCCGTAGCATATCGGATAAAGAGCCGTGATAAAGCCGTCGGGGCGGTTCTTGGTGTATTTTTTATGCACTGTCCACAAAATCAAAAACGTGCAAAGCCCCTCAAACACAGCCTCATAGAGTTGGCTGGGGTGTCGGGGCAGGTTTACCAATCGTGTGCCTTCGGCGACGGTCATACCGATTTGCTGCATAATCGAGCTCACCCAATCAAGCGACACAGAGAACTTTTGCGCACTCGGAAACACCATTCCCCACGGCATTGTGGTTATGCGCCCGAAAAGCTCCCCGTTTAAGAAATTGCCCAAGCGACCGAACGTATAGCCTGCTGGAATCGCTATCGCCATACCGTCAAGCCACTTTAACAGGGGGAACTTGTTTTTTTTGCACCAATAGATACAGCCGATAAGTCCGCCGATAAAGCCGCCGTGATAGCTCATTCCTGCAAGCCCTGTGAAACGGTGTGTAACCTCGTCGAACGGGGAGAAAATGAGCCACGGTTTTCGCCAATAAAGCCCTGTTGTGTCGTAGACAAGCGTCGAAAACACTCTCGCGCCGATGAGCAAAAAGACAATGCCCGTCGCGATGTAGCTAAAAATATCGTCTTCGGTGGCGATGCGGTCTTTTGTATTGAAAAAGCCTGCTTTCAACAGCTTCTTTAAGACAAAAAACGCCGTGGAAAACGCGAAAATATACATCAAGCCGTACCAGCGCACTAAATGCAAAATCGGCACACGCGGAAACACTTCAGGGTGTATCCACGACGGGTAATTTATAAACAGAAACATTTTCCAGCCCCTTTCTTTGCTTAGACTTTGAAGCCCATATTTGCGGCTTTGAGGAGCTTTGCTTTGAGAAGCGTGTTCTCTTTTTTGAGCTGGTTCAATTCCATTTGCTGCATTTTTACCGTTTCCGCCAATTCGCTCGGAGTAAGCGCGCCCGTGCCTAACAGCTCTTCGATATACGCCATCTTTGCGCTGTAGTCGTCGATTGCCTCTTCGCTTGCAATCTGGAATGAATCGGAGCCTTCGTCGGTTACGTCGTATCTTGAGTCGAATGAAGCGGTTTCGCTTTCAAGAATACGCTCTGCAATGCGGAAAATCGCCTGCGAAATCACAGCTTGCGGCTTATACACGGTAATCGGCAAGCGGGAAGCCAGAGCTCTATCCTGCAAATTGTCGCGGTAGATAACGCCGAGATGTTCAAGGTTAAGCCCCAAATACTGCGAGCAGGAGCGGCGTATTTTCTGCGCTTTTTCTGCGTCAACAGGATTATCGATACAGTTCATCACGAGGCGAGGGTGAAACCGATTTTTTCTCTCGATGAATAAAGCCGCGTTCTCTGGGTCTACTTTCTGCAGCTCTTCAACGAGTTTCGGCACATACAGCCGCTGCAAAGAAGAGCTGTCGTTTCTCAGTTTCTTCATATAGTCATAGCCGACTGTGCCTTTTTTGAACGTGTTATACATCATTCTAAAGACGGCATTTTTCAAGAACAAATAGCCGTTTAGAGTTGCGGTTACCGTAGGAGCGGTTACGATGATGCCTTGAGGCGACATTAAAAAGAAATCAAGAATACTTAAATGAGTGCCTGCCCCAAGGTCAAGAATTAAATAATCCACGTCGCATTTTGCAAGCCTTTTGATTAAAAGGTTCTTCTGCGATGTTTTGATAGACGACATTCCCGGTATTTCTGAATCGCCAGCGATGAACTGTACGTTTTCATAATCTGTATCGCTGATTATAGAATCAAAATCTTGTGCGCCTGTTAAGAATGTGCCAATGCCTTTTTTAGGTGCTTGCTGACCAATTACGAGATGTAGGTTTGATGCGCCTAAGTCCAAATCGACAAGCAAGACCCTCTTTCCTGCTTTTCCGAGCGAAATTGCAAGGTTTGCTGACAATAAACTTTTTCCAACGCCGCCCTTTCCACTTGCTATAGGTATTATCTGCATAATTTGTGATTATAGCATACAAGCGGATAAATGTCATTATTCTATTGAATTAAAAATAAACATTTGTACATATCGCTGATTTCCCGCCACGCCACAGAAAAATCGCTCGGAGTGCCAGGGAACGTCATTTGATATTTTTCGTCGTAGAAATAGTATTTCGGGTGGTTCTTTGTGCCTGCCACTTTGCCGAAACCTTCGTTAAGCAATAAATCAAGCGGATACTTAGCGTCGCTTTTGAGAATAGAGGCAATGCGCTCTATCTTCTTTTCGCTTTCGCACATCTCTTTTCTAAACGTCTTTTTCTCCAGCAAATCGCTCACCACATCTCGCTTTCTGTTCGCTTCGTCCGCCCTGTTATGCGGCAAAGATGAGCTTTCGCTTTCGAGCGCGTCATACAACAGCGTATACAGATAATCGCTTATCTCGTCTTTGAACAGCGGAGCAACGCTTGACGGAATGAAAAGATTTATGCCCTCTTCGCTTCTCTCGTCGCTTTTGCTATACAGCGATTTTTCAAGGAACGACACACGCTCTTTCAACGCCTTATTTTCCGCGTCCCTCGCCTTTAGAGCCTGCTTTAGCTCCTCAACGTCTTTTTTATATGCGTCGTTGCTTTCTGATAATGCGGCCACAGGCAAAGAGGCATTGCGCAATTTTTGCTCTAGCGTCGCATAATCTTCTTGATGCTGCGCCCTCGCTTCCTCAAGCTCTTTTTTCAGTGCTTTATTTTCTGTTTCAAGCTGTGCAAAGTCATCGCGGAGCTTTTGAATTGAAGGCAAATCGATATTATGCTCTTTTAGAAACATCGTAACTTTTTGCTTCACCGAAAGCGGCGTGTCGTTGTCTGATTTCACAATCTCTTCGCCGACAAAGCGCGTATTGATATGCCGATACAATTCCGCTTCGTCTAAGATAACCGTCCCGACAATCGTGTCGCGGAAGGAGTTGTAATCAGTAAAAGAAGTGTTCTCTTTGGTGAAATACACATCTCGGTCGGGAAAACGCACCGTGATATGAGCTTCTCTTCTCCATGTAATCGGGTCATCACCTATCATATTATCAATAAAATCGTCAAGAAGACCATTTATTTCTTCTACAACCGATTTCGATTTATGGCGTTTATGCGACCATTTTTCATATAATGGATTCGTCGCTACAAACATATTTTTTACATAGCTTTTAATGCCTGCATAGCGATTATAATGCGCATTCAAAAACCACATCTCTTTGCAGAATCGCGGAATCCACTCTTCATCAAACCAAAACTTTTCATTTATATCTGCATAAAAGAGAATGTTTTTTATCAAAAAGAAATGCTCTTCCAGCTCTTTTTGCGCCTCGCTCGCAGGGTCTTTTTCTTTCTCATCTTCGCTCTTTTCTTCTTTTTTCGGCTTTGTATACGAAGAGCGCATCGCTTCTAAGGCATTATGCTTTGAAAACTTTTCTATATTCTTGAGCCCAGGCTTTGAATACAGACTGTTTTTTGACATCAGATTAAAATCTATTTCAGCTAAATCGAGTTTTTTTTCTTCTTTCTTTCCTTTAGAGCTTTTCATATCCGACAAAAGACGGTACATATTCCATTTTTCATCAAGGATACTTTCGAGCAAAAACTGTTTCGGCACATACGGCTTTATAAACGGCATAAACCGATAGCAAATAGGCAAGCCCTCGCCTTTGTATTTTTCCCATACGATGAGGCGGCGCAGTTTTTGCTTGAGGAACGGCAAGGTTGAGTTTTTTTCAAATACCACAGTAAAAAAATCGTCTTTTCCGTCAATCTTTACTTTGAACTCAAGATTAGAGAGTTTTTCGTCCGTTTCGTCGGCATTGTCCCACGAAAACACGCAATCGCCTTTTTTGAAAAAGTAATTCTCGCTTACCGTTTCAGGAAGCGCAAACGGTACAAAGTCTTGCAATCCTTTTACCAAAAAAGTCCATATATCTTGGTCATTGATATTTTCTTCCAAAAAATACGCACTGCCCCAATCAGCCATTTCTCACCCCCTATATTAGACCTGTTCGGAAACAGTATGTCATTGCCGTACTTGATACGGCAATCTATTGCAATATAGGCAAAAAGATTATCGGGTCGAGCCCGATAATGACAATTATCGAACAGGTCTATTCCTCTATAAAGCCAAAATCACTGCAAACGCCAAAAACACAAAGCCAATGACGAGAAGAAAGACAAACGGTGCTTTTTCTCTTTCTTCCCTCGCCTTTACAAAATCGTAATAGCTTTCGTTGTCTTCTCTCTCTTCGATTCGAGGGTGAACGACGCGTTCTTTAAGCCGCCACAGTGCGTATTTAAGCGCGTCAAGCCCCCCGTGTTCAGCTATGCCAATCAAGCCGCCAATCGCCAAAAGCACCACGCTTGCAACAAAAGAGCCGTCGCACAATCTTCGCTTCAAAGTAAACTCGATAGACGTGTAGTACGCCGACAACACTTCTTTTTCATAGCGTGAAACAATCATCACGATAAGGGCGGCACAGACAAAAGCGATAATCCACGAAAGTATTTTTTTGAAAAAAGATGTCATACAAGGCTCTGTTTGTATCGCTCAAGCTCTTCGCTGTTGCAGCGGACGAAATGACCTGGAGAGACCTCTTGAAAAATCGGCTCTTCCTTGCTGTAATCGTGGTCAATCGTCGGCTGATACACAATGCGCACTCTTCGCTTTTCGTAATGCGGGTCTGGCAACGGTATCGCAGATAAAAGGCTCTTTGTGTACGGGTGCAACGGGTGCGCAAAGAGCTCATGAGAAGAGGCAAGCTCAACGATTTTTCCAAAGTACATAACCGCAATTCTATCGGAAAAATACTTCACGACAGACAAATCATGTGCGATGAACAATATCGTCAATCCCATATTCTTTCTTAGGTCGTTCAAAAGATTGATGACCTGCGCTTTAATCGACACATCAAGCGCAGACACAGGCTCATCGGCAATGATAAGCTCAGGCTTCATCACGATGGCGCGCGCAATGCCGATTCTCTGCCTCTGTCCGCCAGAAAACTCGTGCGGATAGCGGTCTGCATATTCAGGCACAAGACCGACCGTCTTTAACACTTCGCTCACTGCTTCACTTATCGCGCTTTCGTCTTTTATGCCTTGAATTCTCAATCCCTCTGCGATGATTTCGCGCACCGTCATACGCGGGTCAAGCGAGGTTACAGGGTCTTGAAAAATCATCTGTATCTTTGTGATGAGCTTTTTATCGACTTTCTTTTTATCGCTCACCGCTTCTTTCAACAGCTTTTTCTGTTCGGCAATCTTCTCTTTCATCTCTTTTTTTGCCTTTTCAGCTCCCTGTGTATCGCCTCTCGCCTTGCAGTCCGCAATAAACGCAGAACCGATTTTTTTCGCCTTTACGATTTCGTCGGTATAATCCTTTAAGCCCGCATTTATGCGATTTCCCTTAAAATAGATATTGCCGCCCGTGATGTCGTAGAGCTTTATGATAGAGCGTCCTGTCGTCGTTTTGCCGCAGCCAGATTCGCCGACCAAGCCCAAGACTTCGCCTCTCTTTATTTCAAAGCTCACATCGTCAACAGCGTGAAATGTGCCGCCGTTGAAATATTGCCTCAAATGCTCGACTTTTAGAAGCACCTCATTATTGTTCTGCATTCTTTTTCTCCTCCTCTCTTTCTTTCATTCGCTTAATGCGCGCACTTACGCTTTCAGGCATTTCAATCTTTGGCGCATTCGGGTGCAAAAGCCACGTTGCCGCACAGTGCGTTTCAGAAATCTGGAACATCGGAGGCTCTCTTTCAAAATCAATTTCCATTGCATACTGATTGCGAGCCGCAAACGCATCGCCTTTTGGCGGATAAATCATATTCGGCGGAGTGCCAGGGATTGCCTCAAGAGAATCCTTTGTATCGAGGTCTGGCATTGAAGCAAGCAAAGCCCATGTGTACGGGTGAGCAGGAGAATAGAAAATATCTTCCGCCGTTCCCTTTTCCACGACCTTGCCTGCATACATTACGGCTATTTTGTCTGCAACGTTCGCCACAACTCCGAGGTCGTGAGTGATGAAGATAACGCTCATATTGCGCTTTTTCTTCAATTTGTTGATAAGCTCCAAAATCTGCGCTTGAATCGTAACGTCAAGAGCAGTCGTCGGCTCATCGCAGATTAAAAGGTCTGGATTTGCCGCAATAGCAATCGCGATAACAATGCGCTGCCGCATACCGCCAGAGAACTCAAACGGATACTGATTAAAGCGTTTGCGCGGGTCTCTGATACCGACTTCTTCCATAATCTGAATCGCCTTGTCATACGCCATTTGCTTCGTAACGTGATACGCCGCGTCGTTAGAAAGCTCTTTGTAGTTGTCGATTATCGCGATAGCCGCCGCGCCGAGTTCCTTTAAGTCTTCCTGCACGCCGACTTCAAGAATATGATTATACAAATCGCACAACTCGTTAAGTGCGTTTTGAGCATTCTTCTTTGCATAAGAAGGAGTTGCCTTGTAATGCTCAAGCGACGTGGTAAGCGTGTTTCGCAATGTGTAAATAGCGCGGTCAATAGAAAGAGCAAGGCGGTTCTTTGCATTGTCCACCAAGGCGCACAGCTTCTTTATCTCCGCTTTGCATGCTGCAATGTCCCATTCTTCTGCGCTAAAGAGTTTTTTCGCCTTGTCCGCTTCTTTGAATGCTTCCGCCGTGGCTCTGATAGAACGGTCGCGCTCTTCTTTTATCGCCGCCGCAATGTCGTCGCGGAACGCTATCATAAACTCTTTGTCTAACACTTCCCGTGTTGTCTTGTTCGTTAAGGCAACATTGCTCCAATCAAGGTCATCACTGCCGCGGCTCATAACGTAGTAGCCAAGCGTAAAGAAGTTTGGCTTTTCCTCGCCGAGTTTGTCCTCAAGGAAATGAGACATTTTCTCTAACAACGCAGCTATTTTCTCCGCAGAATCGCTTTTCGCCTTGTACTCGTTACACAGCGTCAAAAGATTCTCTCTCGTTTCCCCGAAGCACTTGCATTTCTCTGCATTGACGAAATACGGATTATACACCTGCTCTGTTTTCTTCAAGAGGTTCTTGATTTCTTCTTGAATCGGGTTGTTCGCCTCGTCGTGCAAATCTATCAAAATCTGCTTGATGTCGAACACAATGCTATCGGCATATTCACAAGCGTTGTTGTACGCCGTCAAGAGCTTAGAGCCTGTTGCAATGAACTTCTTGAACGTCGCAATCTCGCTTTTTACTTTGTCAGCGGTAATTCCTGTAGCAAGAAGAGCTTTTGTCAAATTCTTTAGATTGTCGTTGAGCTCTTTGCGCGCTAATCGCTGGTTCGTCTTGCCGTTTAAAATAGAAGCCTCAGTCATCTGCACACCGATTTTGACAATCGGGTCAAGGCTCGACATCGGGTCTTGGAACACCATCGTAATCTTGTTGCCGCGAATTCGATTAAACTCCTCTTCGCTAAAAGTCAAAAGATTTTGTCCGTGATACAAGATTTCGCCGTCTTCGATAATCGCATTCGGAGCTTCAATGCCCAAGATAGCCTTTGCACTAACCGATTTTCCGCTTCCTGATTCGCCGACGATAGCAAGTGTTTCGCCTTTTTCAAGCGTCAAGTTGATTCCGCGCACCGCGTGAACTAATCCCTTATTCGTGCGGAACGAAACCACAAGATTTCTTATTTCAAGCTCTTTTGCATTAAGCATCTTCTGCACCTCTCAAAGTTGGGTTGAATGCGTCGCGAAGTCCGTTGCCGAATTCGTTGAAACAAATCAAAAGCAATGCGATAAACGCCGCAGGGAAGAACAGCGCGTGCGGATTTGTCGTCATTGCGCTCTTTGCCGCTTCAAGCATTGTTCCGACGCTTGTTTGTTTGTCGCCTTCAAGATTGATAACACCGAGGTATGTGAGAGTTGCCTCGTTGGTAATGACAGACGGAATGACAAGAACAGAAGACGTGATGATAAATCCGATTGCGTTCGGCAAGATGTGGCGGAAGATAAGTCGGAAGTCGCTTGCACCGAGTGTGCGGCTCGCGTTGACATAATCCTGCCCCTTGAAGCGATAGAACTGCGCGCGCACCGTGCTTGAAGTGGAAATCCAGCCATAGAAGATAAAAGCGACGAACATAGACGGCAATGCACCGACTTGGCTTGCAAGAAAGAGCTGAAAGAGCGCGAAGATGAGGATAGAAGGCACATCGTACAAAATCTCTTTAATGCGCTCCATCACCAAATCGAACGTGCCACCGTAGTAGCCTTCAAGCGAGCCGATAACGATACCAATGCACAAGTTCACCGCAGAAACCAAAATACTCAGCACAAGGCTCAATCTCGCACCGTGCGCAAGGCGTGTAAAGATGTCGTAGCCAGAAATCTCTGTGCCGAAAAGGAATGACGCATAATGCCCATTCTTGTATTTATACCATTCTGAATACATCACGCGGCATTCTTTTTGCTTGCCGTTCATTCGGCTAAAATAATATGCGTATCCGTCGGGACTGCTTGCGTCTTTTACATAGATGTCCTTCGGCTTTCCCGCTGCATCGCGCTGTATGTTTCCGCGTTCATCGGTCAAGAACCACGCATTTTGGTCGGTCTTGTACGTCGGATTTTTAATCTGCTCTGGGTCTAAGACAGGATAAAACAGCTTTGTCCCCGTTTCTTTTTCATAAGAGCGAGCCTCGTCGTATTCCTCAGCAGTCAACAGCACCTTTACCCAGCCGACTTTTGCGTAAGTGTCAATTTTAATCTTGTGCCATTTCTGCACGCGCTTCGCCACGAGGTGTTCTTTGATTCCGTAATCTTTGAGAATCGCATTCGGCACATTTTGCATATATTCATACGTCTGCTTGTTCACTTCCATCGTCTTTGAGCCGTTCCAAAATCCAAAGCGCGCAAACAGATTGCACTTCGGCGACACATAGGCATAGTAAGCATCGCGGCTCGAAATCGTATACGGAGAGAAAATCGGAGCTAAAAACGCATATAAAAACAGCATAATGATGATACCGAAACAAATAACTGAACCTTTGTTTTTCACAAAGCGGCTCATCGCGTCTTGAAAGTATCCCATCGGCTTCGTCTGCAATTTTGTATCGGTCAAGCGTTCGCCTTTGTGGACGAAAGCAAACTTTTCTTTTGGAATATCTGGGGTAGATTCGTTTTGTACTTCAGATTGCATTGTTTTTGTTTCCTCCCATACGGATTCTTGGGTCGATAAGCCCATAGCTCATATCCATCAAAATCTGCGCAAAAAGCCCGATTGCCACATAGAACATTTCGCACGTCATAAACACGCTGTAATCTTTGTTGTAAAACGCAGTAATCGTCGTCTGTCCAATGCCAGGAATAGCGAAAATCTGTTCTATGATAATCGAGCCCGAAATGATATATATGAACTCCGCCAAAATCGACGGCATTAACGGCACGAGGGAATTTCTCAAGGCATGGCGCACGGTTGCTTGAGTCTTTGTCAGCCCTTTTGTGCGCGCTAAAAGCATATATTCTGATGTGAGCGTTTCAGAAAGCTCTGCACGAACCAATCGCATATAGCCCGCAACGACACCGAACGAGAGCGACATAATCGGCAAAAGAGCAGAGCGGAACATCGCCCAAGAAAAATAATCATTTCCGCCTTTGAAGACGAGCGGCAACAAATTGAGCTTGAAGCCGATAAGGTACTGCAACAAAAAGGCATAGACGAAACTGGGAACAGAGATAAAGAACATAATCACCACTTGAATGATGTGGTCTTGCCAGCGGTTTTTGTAGACAGCCGCAATAATACCGAACATAATGCCCAACGGCAGCGAAATCAAAACCGAAATCACATTTACATACACAGTTGCAGGGAGTTTTGAAGTGATATAGCTGGTAACAGGGGTTAAGAAAGTGCCGACCGTTGTGCAGAATCCCCAGTCCCATTTGGTAAAGACATTTTTCAAAAAGATGAAATACTGAATGATAATCGGCTTATTGTAGCCCCACGCCTCGTGCATATCACGAAGAGCCTGCGCATAGCCGCCAGGTGCTTCAGGCACGGGGTTTGGCAGCAATTTGAAGAGCGTAAAAATCATTGTCATAATGATGAAAAAGACCATTATGGCAAATAAGACACGTTTAATAACATACTTTCCCATTGTCGTAAGTCCGCTTCCGCCATAGGCGGTTTTTGTAATATATAACAGCTTACCGCTGCTTAAAAATGGTAATCTATACCACTTTGTTTCATTATTGCATTCGCTGTATGACGCGATTTTATTTTCGAGTCAACAGTAAAATTGCGCCTTGTTATCGGGCTATAGTAAATATCGTGGTCGCCTTTTCCATGTCGCACAAAGCTACAGCCATTATCAAGAAGCACTTGCCGCACTTTTTTTTCATACTCTGCCATTTTATGCAAACACCTTTTCACGACGCTCTACACGAAAACACAATGAAGATTGCTTTTTCGGCTTCTCATTGAGTTCCAAAAGTTCTGGAGCTGCAAAACGCACCCGTTCAATAAGCGCATCAAGCGAGCCGCCCTCAAGGACAAGCCCTTGTATATCGTCGCTTTGAGCAATCCAAACGCCAGCCTCATCGTCCCATGTAAAATTAACCGTATACTCCATACATTTCATCTCCTAAGCAGGCAATTTTTGCACATTTTATGACAGGTTCTAGCGAAAAAGTGGCTAAAACGCACGTTTCCTTTCTATATTTTTTCAATTCCTTTGTTATGGAGGTCATCTCCTTTGCATAGTCAGTCATCTCCCTTGTATATTCTTTGACGCACTATGCTTTGGAACTGCTCTCCATCACAAAGGAATTCTTTTTCCTAAGCTAAAAACAGCTTTTCTAACTCAAAATTTGCACAAAATAGAGCTGTTTTTAGCAAAATTCGGCTTTAGACGAGTACAAAGCAGCTTCTGTGTATCACTACATCATCAGCTACTTTGTATTTTTCTCATATCAGCCTAGAACTCTTGCAAAACACCCTGAGTGTGCAAAACACCTAGAGGGTGCAAAACAGCCTCTGGCTTTTACAAAACAGCCTGTGGCTGTCAGTATTTGAGCTGGTTGTTCTGTTCTTTGCAGTATGCCGCCCACTCCTCATCGTCCATAGAGAACTTTGTATTGAAGAGAGTTGACACTCCGTCAGAAACAAGCTCATTGATATAGTGGTCAACAAGTCGCTCGGTGCGCTGTGAAATAAGGCTTGCGCTGCCCTGGTACTCAACAGGAATCATATTGTAGTAGCTCAAAAGCCCCTTTTCGTTTGCCGCAAGAATGGTGTTTTTTACATCGTTTGAAGCTGTCGCATACTCGCCGTTGCAAAGCTCTTCGTACCACTGATTATAGGTCTTTGTAACGTCTTTTCCTTCGATATTCACCGTAACAGTTTCTTTGTATGGGTCAAATCCGTACTCATTCAAAGCATCTGAAGTTGCATAGCACCACAAAACGCTATACGGGTCGAATGATGAGCCGCCCCACGCAGTGAATGCAAGGTCAACCGTACCAGTCTTCATATTATCATAGTAGTTTTGGTCAACAACGAGCTTGATATTGATTTTGCCTTCGAGAGAAGTTCCCTCAGTAGCCTTGTTAATAGCGTCCTGCAAGAAAGTCGCACGTCTTTGGTTTCCTTCGCTTGCAGAATATGAGTGGTAATCGATTTGAATCTTGTCGTCAGCTTTCAAATAGCCTGCTACAACCTCTTCATCATACGCTTTCTGGAAATATTCCTTTGCGCTTGCAAGGTCATAGCCAGTGATGTCTTCTTCGCGCTCTGTGCCGTAAAAGCGGGTGAGTGCGGCTTTTGCCTCTTTGGTATTGCGGTACAATTCGCCCGTCTCGGGAACGGCAACGTATGCGTAATTGATAAGCCCGTAGCCTGCGTCAGACGCGGGTGCGGTGGTTTCAACCCATTTTTGTCGGTCAAGCGACAGCGAAATGCCGTGGCGGAAATCCTTGTTTGCAATAATCGAATGGTTTACGCCGTTTTCGTTTTCGCGCTCCAGTGATTTTCGGTCGGTGTTAAACGAAAACTTGTAGGTGAAACTCTGCGGGGTGTCCTTGCGATATTCGCTGTTGCCGTATTTATCCATATCGGTCGCAGAAAGCGCAACGCCGTCAAGCGCGCCCTGCAAAAACAGATTCATCACGGTGTTGTGGTCGCTCAAGAACTCGAATTGCAATGCGGTGGTCTGATATTGATTCTGGTGCTTGCCGTCAGAATAGCCGAACCATTTTTCGTTCTTAGAAAGCGTAATGCTCTTGTCGCCCTGAAAATCGCTTACAAAATACGGACCATACGAAGCCGTATTCGCCACGGTCGTGCCGTAGGAACTCTTTACGATGTCGCCTGCCGCTTTCTTGTTTGCCTCGTACAAATCCTTTCGCACCAATAAAAACGATTCGCTGTGATACAAGAACATAAACGGCGTGAGCGGCTTGGAAAGCACCACCGTAAACTCATAATCGCTGTTTTTGATAAATCCCACGTCTTGCCACGGCGTTGCCTGTTTCTCTTCGCGCGAAAAACACCATTCCTTGTATGCCGCGGGGTTTTTGTCGCCGAATGCGGCTGACACGGTAAGATAGATGTGCTTTAATAGATCGGAA
>CALDID010000225.1 GCA_937901865.1 uncultured Treponema sp. | reverse complement strand
GGCTAGGGCAGTTGTTATTGTCCTAGCGATTTTTTTAAGGTACAGCCTCTTTTATAAAAGCAGTTTTATTTTCAAAAAAAAATTTCTTGCGGTATTGGAGGGCGGACGTGCCGACGATTTCTTTGAAGACGCGTCCGAATTGTGTTTGTGAGCCAAAACCGCATTCTTCGCTGATTTCTAAAACGCTTTTATCGCTCATCTTCAAAAGTTCAAGGCTTTTTCGGATTCTCAAATTGTTAACGTACTCCACAAACGAAAAATGCGTTTCGCTCTTGAATGTGCGCGATAAATGGCTTTTTGTCAATCCAAAATGCTCCGCTGTCGCTTCAAGCGTCGTTGTGATTTCGGCAAAGTGTACATTGAGATAATCTAGCACGCTAGAAATTTTTTCGTTCATCTCGCTTGGAATTATTATGGGGTGAGAAAGCGGATTTTCGGAGGCTAAAATAGATTCACGGGCGGCAAGCACGAGGATTTGCGATAACATTGCGCGCGCCATGATTTTTGAGGCAAAACCGCCTTCTAACAGCTCTTTTCCGCACGTTTCAAACATCGCCTCGATTTTTTCCCGCAGTGCAAGCGGAATGACAACGTAGGGCGCGCATTTTTCGACGAGGGGCAATACGCTTTTATAATACGGGTCGTCGAGGTCGTCGAAATAGATATTGAAGAGCTTGCAATTCTCTTCGCTGATGTTAAACGCGCGGTGCAAGGTGTAGGGCGAAATACAGATGAGCGCGCCAGAGGTTACGTTGAAAACGCGGTCTGAAAGAAAGAATTTGCGCTTGCCAGAAAAAATATACATCAATTCCCAATACGAATGAAAGTGCCGAGAGGGATTTGTGAGCGTTTTCGATTTTTTTATCACCTGAAATCCTGCGTCGGTGTGTGTTAAACGATAATTCTGTAAATCTCTTTTTTCTTCCATTGTTCTAGCTCTCGCGTGCAATATCTGCACAAAAGTATAGCAAAAAAACAAAAAATGTACAGATTTTTCTTTTGAGAAAAACTATTATTTTTGCTATGGAAGTGAACAAAAATAAATCGAACATTGAAAAGGAATTGGAACGGCGCGATTTTATCTTGAATGGAAATCCGTATCGTGTGATTTTCTCGATTGCGCTGCCGTTGGTGTTTTATAGCTCTTTAAGCCAGATTTTTCAGTTTATCGATACTCTGATTGCGGCGAATATGAGCTCTTCTGTCATTTCGACGGTGTCTTTTATCTCGCAAATCCATTCTATGCTTACCGCCTTGACATCAGGTCTTGCGCTTGGCGGCGGCATCATCATTTCTCGCTCTTTCGGCTCTGGCGATATGAGGGCGGTGAGAGAGAAAATCAGCACGCTGTTTTTTTTGGTTCTTTTCATCGGCGGCGCGATTTTAGCTCTTGTTGTTCCGTTTGCCGAACCCTTTTTGCGCTTTATGCGTATGCCTGCGGATTTACTGAAAGAGGGCGTGCCGTATTTTATCCTTGAAATGATTGGCTTGATTTTTCTGTTTATCAACACGGTGTATATTTCGATAGAAAAAAGCCGCGGAAACACGAAAAAGATTTTTCTATACAATATGTGCGTGCTGTCGATAAAAACGTCGATGAATATCTTTTTCGTCAAAGTGTTGCACGGCAATATGTTTATGCTGCCGATTTCAACGATGTGCGCGCAGGGGTTTTTGACGATTATCGCGCTCATCAACCTCACTTCAAAGAAAAATCCGTTTCAGATTTCCATTAAAGCGTGCCGTTTCAAGAAAGATTTTCTCTTTCCGCTGACAAGTTTGGCTCTGCCTGTGTTTTTGGAAAAGTTTGTCTTTTCGTTTGGAAAAGTTCTGGTCAATTCAATGTGCGCATTCTACGGAAGCACGGTTGTCGGTGCGCTTGGGGTGTCGAATCGGCTCGGCGGGCTTTCGACGAATCCCCCCTCTGGCTTTCAAGAGGCGGAAACGGCGATAATCAGCCAAAATTTAGGCGCGAAGAACGTAAAAAGGGCGTTAGGGGCGTTTTACCGCGTGTTTTTGATAAATCTTGTGCTTTCTTGCGTCATTTTTATTCTGACGGGCGTATTCAAAGAACAAATCATCGAGTTATTTGCGAAAGGCGACCCCGTTTTTGCCGACGAAGTGCGAAAAATCTACAGTTACGAGCGACTGGACGCGATTTTGGTTTCGATGAATACGAGCGTGATGGGCTTGCTCTATGGATTCGGAAAAACAAAGATTTCGATGGTGTTGAATATGGTGCGGCTTTTTGTGTACCGCATACCGAGCTTGTTTATTATGATGAGAATGAATATCGGCATTGAAGCGGTGGGAATTGCGATGTTGATTTCAAATTCGCTCACGGGGCTTACGAGCGCGATTGTGGCGGTGGTGTTTATAAGAAAACTCTTGAAGAAAGAAAAGAAGAGGAATTGAAAAATAAAAGTCTTTGCGAGTATAATTGATTTATGGGAATAATTCATCTTTATCACGGAAGCAATGTGATTGTTGATAAACCAGTTTTGCTTGCGCAAAATCATACGCTTGACTTTGGCTCTGGATTTTATACGACGACAAATGAATCTCAAGCGAGGAGCTTTTCCGAAAAAGTTAGATTGAGGCGAAAAAGCTCTAAGGCGATTGTAAATGTCTATTCGCTAGACGAAAAGGCTTTGGGCTTTCTTTGTTTTGAAAAGAGTTTTGAGGTTCAAAATGGATAAAAAGCAATTTGCGGTTTTTTTGGCTTGTGTTTTACTGCCTATGGTTGTGCAAGAAATACAAAAGTATACGGGTGAAAATGCTATTGAAGTGCTAGAAAAATTTTATCATTCTAAGGTGTATGAAATCTTGGAAAACGAAAGTTCAAAGCTGTGGCATTTAAGTCCTTTGACGCTTTGCAATATGTATAAGTCGGAAGTGGAAACAGGAAACATCCTTTTTCCAGAGGAAGCATAAATGAAAAATGATTATACAAAGCAGCAAATTGATTTTCTTGTCTATTGCATTGAGATGTATAAAAATGCTCATAATCTTTCTGGCTTAAAAGCTCAAGAGCTGTTTTCTAAGGTTAAAGCTGATAAATATATTTTGGATAATTTTGATTCTCTGCACACTACTGGACTTGAATATACGTTAGACGATATTCAAGCTTTTATAGAAACTCAAAGGGAATAAATAAACTTTTCATATTTGCTGTTGAAAAAAATTTGAAAAATGGGGGGAGGCGCTATAGAATAAAGCATAAGACGTTTTTGAGGAGAGGCTTCTTATGGTAGAAAAAATAGCTTTATCGCAGAATAAATTTGTCCCGATTGCCTTAATCGTCGGTATGGGATTTATTTTGCTTTTTGCCTACAGCGCGATTTCAAATAGTATGGCGAAATCCAATTTAACGCTGATTTTGCGCGAAGAAGTGAACCAAAAAGGCATTATGATGGAGGATTATCTTCAGCCAGAAATTGCCCTCGTAAAAAAACTCGCCTCTTCCCCCACCATTGTCCGCTTTTTCGTCAATCCCGACGACAGCGATAACAAAGAGCGGGCGTTTGCGGAATTGCAAAGCTATAAGGATTCGTTTTCGTCGAATATGGTCTTTTGGACGAACGATGTAGACAAAGAGTTTTGGAATGATATGAAATTTTCATATATTGTTGACCCGAAAAATCCTGATGATTATTGGTACAATATGACGCTCTACGAAACGGACGTGTACAATTTTAACATAAATTATAATGCCGAAATGGATATGACGTGCTTGTGGCTGAATGCGGTGGTGCGCGACGAGAGCGGAAAGGCGATTGGTATGGCAGGAACGGGCATTGAGCTGGATAACTTCATCAACAAGTGCTACAAAACGCTTGGAAAAGGCGTGAATCTTTACTTTTTCAACGAAAACAAAGAGATTACGGGCGCGCAGGACAAACAGCTTTTGCTTGAAAAGGCTTCTATCAATCGCGTCTACACGGGAAATGACGATTTTAATGAGCTGATGAGAGAAGCACGGGAGCAGGCTAGCAATTCCAACGGTCAGCACGTGTTTCGGGTCAGCGCGAAAGAATACGGCGTGATTCGCTATTTGTCGAGCTACGGCTGGTATTTGATTGCGACGGGGACGACGAGCGCGGGAAAAACGGGCAGCAATATGCTGTTTTTGATTATCTGTGTCGCTCTTGAGATTGTGTTTTCTGTCTTTGTGCTTTTTATCTCGAAATTGCAGGCGATGATGAACAAAGCGATTTTTGCAAGCAATCGGCTCATCGGCGAAACGCAGGAGCTTACGTCGTCTTCTAAGGAAAATGCTGAAACGGCGCAGAATCAGAGTTCGGCGGTGAAAGAAATAGTGGCGACGATGGAAGATAATACGGAGCTGTCGGAGAATATCTCGAAAAAGATAAAAAATGTTACGAGCTTGGCAAATAAAACGTCGGAGGACGTGGCGGACGGCGTTGAGCATCTTGAGCAAAATGTAGCGCAGCTGGGGAAAATTGCGGAGGCGAACCAAAACACGATTGAGGGAATTCGGGCGTTGGGCGAGAAAATCGCGAATATTTGGGATATTGTTACGCTGATTAACACCGTTGCAGACCAAGCAAAGATTATTGCGTTTAATGCCGAGCTTGAGGCGAGCAGTGCGGGGGAGGCGGGGCGCAATTTCCACATTGTTGCGACGGAAATCCGCCGACTCGCCGACGGTATCATTGACGGAACAAAGGAAATCAAGGAAAGCATTGCGGAGATTCAAAAAAGCTCGGACAGCCTGATTTTGATGAGCGAGAGCGGCACGGAGAAAATAAAAGAGGGCGTGGAGAACGCGAAGAGCCTTGAAAATCGGTTTTCGAGCATAAAAAATTCCTCTGAGATAACCGCAGAAAGCGCAGACGAAATTACGACGATAATTTCTCAGCAGGCGATTGCAAGCGAGCAGATTTTGCTTTCGCTCAAGCAGATTTCGGGCGGTGTTGATAAGTTCAAGGTGGCGACAGAGGATATTTCTGTGGCATCGGAAAAATTGCAGAAAATCGCAGAAGAATTGCGGCAATAAAGTAAAAGCGTGGGCAGCGTTTTTGAAATTTTTTTATGGGAGGCTTTATGAAAAAGGCTTTT
>CALDID010000224.1 GCA_937901865.1 uncultured Treponema sp. | reverse complement strand
CTCCTAGTTGCGAGCGGAACTAAACCTTTGATGCGAGCGGAACTAAACCTTTGATGCGAGCGGAACTAAACCTTTGATACGGGCGGAACTAAACCTTTGATGCGGGCGGAACTAGACCTTTGATACGGGCGGAACAAAGTCTAAAGGCTTTAATTGCGCCAGAACGGCGGAAAGAAAAAGATGAGCATTGTATACAGCTCTAATCTGCCTGCAAGCATTGCAAAGCAATAAAAGAGTTTGAGCGCACTCGGCACGGAGAGCCAAGTGTATGAGGGAGAAAGAGAGGAGAAGGCAGGTCCTATATTGCCGACCATCGACAGACTTGCAGTGAATGAAGTGAGCAAATCTAAGCCCGCAATGCAAGAGGCAAACGTGGTTGCAAAGACCAATGCAAGATACAAAAAGATGAAGCTCGCCACAGAAATGATTATGCCTTTGCCGCTCGGAGATGAGTTCAAGCGCAATGAGTAAACGCCGTGAGGGTGCAGCGTCTTTTTTATTTCGTTGCCGATTTGCTTTGCAAGCACAACCCAGCGAATAACCTTTATGCCGCCGCCTGTAGAGCCAGAACAGCCGCCGATAAAAAACAAGATAAAGATTAAAAACTGTGCACAAGGCGGCCACGAAGTATAATCAGCGGTCGCAAAGCCTGTTGTTGTGATGATGGACGACACTTGAAAAGAAGCATAGCGAAAGGCTTGCAGGAATGAGCCGTAAGAGCTTTTTATGCACAGCGTGAGCAGCAGCGTTATAACGACGCAGATGGCAATGTAGGCTTTTAGCTCGCTGTTTGTTTTTAGCTCGCGGAGTTTGCCTGTGAACACATAGAAATAAAGGCTGAAATTCACCCCTGCCAAAAACATAAACACCGTGCAAATTGCGTCGATTGCAGAGCTGTTGTAATAGCCGATGCTCTCGCTTTTGGTGGAAAATCCGCCTGTGCCTAAGGTGGCGAACGAGTGGCAAAGGGAATCGAAAAAGCTCATTCCTGCGATTTTCAACAACAGAGTCTGCACAATCGTAAATCCGAAATAGATGAACCACAAGACTTTGGCAGTAGTGGCGATTTTAGGAGTAACTTTGCCTTTTTCAGGACCTGTCGTTTCGGCTTTGATGAGCTGAAAGCCTCCCACGCCAAGCAAGGGCAAAAGAGCCACGGTAAGCGTTACAATTCCCATTCCGCCAAGCCAATGCTCCAAGCATCTCCATAGGTTTATGCTTTTGGGGATAGCATCGATATTCTCGATGACGGTAGAGCCTGTTGTCGTAAAGCCTGAAACGCTTTCAAAGAGTGCGCCTGCTATGCTTTTTATCACGCCAGAAGCATACAGCGGGATTGCGCCGTATATTGATGTGATTGTCCAAGACAGGCTGACAACGATATAGCTTTGCCGCAAAGAAAGATTTTTCCCTTTGCCCCGAAAGACAAGCAGTATAATCGCAGAAAGAAAAAGCACCACAACCATAGGCAGCGCAAAAGGAGCAATCATATCTTTTTCGCCGTAATAGAGGGCTGTTGCGAGCGGCAGGAGAAAAGAAAGGGAGACAATAGCAAGAATTGCCGTGATAATGCGGATTATCATTGTTTGCCGCCGAAAAAGTTGATTGTCTTTTGATTATACTTTGCGCTAGTGATGAGCAAAACTCTATCTCCTTGTTCAAGAATCGTTTTACCCACAGGGATTTTATAGCTGTCCTCGCCTGCTTTTTTCACGATGAGAACCAAAAACTCGCCCTTTCTTGCGATTTGTATGAGGTTTTTGCCGCACACTTTCGACGAGTTTTCTATCTTACATTCGATTGTTTCAAAATTGCCGCCCGAAACCGTGTGAATACCAGTAACAGCTTTTCCCTTTAGGTGTCCTATAATGCTATCGGCAACCGCGTCGCGAATAGGAACGGGAATATCAACCCCGATGTTCTTTGCGATATTCTCGTAGGCAGAGCCTGCAACAACGGCTATTGTGCGCTCCACTCCGAGCGATTTGAGGTATGCGCTTGAAACCATATTCAGCTCGTAATTTGTCGTTGCACAAATAGAAAGGTCAAAATTGTTCAAGCCCTCTTCTTGAATAAACGCCTCATCGCTAATGTCCGCATTGAAGATATTGGCTTCTTTGCCGAATTTATCGCTTGCAATCTTTGCTTTTTTGTCGTCGCTGTCAATGATAAAAAAGGCTTTTCTCTTCTTTTTGCTTTTAACAAGAGAAGTTGCTACAAGAGTGCCGATTTGCCCCGCACCGACAAGAGCGATTTTCTTCAAGGATTGCGCTTTAGAGCCGCACAGGTCAAGCATTGTAGAAATATGCGCCCTCTCGGTTAATATGCCGATTCTGTCCCCTGCATTAAGAGGCGTAAAGCCGTCTGCTAACACAGCGCGCTCACTGTTTTCTACATAGCACACCGAAAACGGCTTATCCGTCAAAGAGCGCACATCTTTTACGAGCTTGCCTTCCATTGCGCTGCCGCTTTCAACCGTAATGCGACACATTTCATACGTCGTATTTTCAAACGTGATAACTTCCGTAGAAGCTCCGTGCTCCACCGCTTTTATGATAGAGCTTGCCGCTTCTACGTCAGGGTGTACCATAAAGTCAATGCCATAAAGAGGACGGTGATTGGCGTTTTGAAAGGCAGAATGAGAAAGAGAGGCTTGAGTTGTGTTGACATAGTAGGCATAGTTTCTTACGCGCGCTATTTTGAGCACTTTCGGATACACCGCGTCTGCAAGTGAACAGGTAATCATATTCACTTCATCACTGCTCGTTACGCACACTAAAGCGTCTGCGCTTTGAATCCCTGCTTTTTCAAGCGTTGCAAGATTGTTTCCGTCTTCGCTTAGCACTGCGCAATTCAAGCGATTTGCAAGATGTCTCGCCGTTTCCTCGTTGTTTTCAATAATTACCACATCATTTCTTTCGTTTATAAGCCTGCGAGCTAATTGCATACCAGTAAGCCCGCCGCCAACAATCACCGTCTTCATATATGCGCTTCTTAAAATCCTTATTTCGCTACTTTGTAGATTGCGCTAAAGTCGCGAGCATAGAGCGGATAGCCTTTGTAGCCTGCAAAGTTCTTGTTATACACGGCAAATTCGCTGATGTCTTGGATATACACGCCAGCGGCTTCATTGCTCAAGATTTTCTGTGCTGATTTGAACAATTCTTCTTTCTCATCTTCGTCAATCGTAGAAATAGCCTTTGCATAGATGTCGTCATAAGAAGAGCTTTTGAAGTTCATAAAGTTGTTCTTTGCGCTTGATACATAGCGAGAAAGGAACGCCGTAGGATATGCTAAAGAGCCATCGAGAGAAATGATTGTCGCTTCGTACTGTCTGCCTTTATACACGTTAGAAAGCCACGTTGCCCAATCAACTTGTTTAATGTCCGCATTAATACCCGCTTTTGCAAGCTGATTCACCACTACAGAAGCGGTATCGACGTGCACCGTGTAAGAAGAAGGAACGGTGATAGTGAACTTAAAGCCGTTCGGGTATCCTGCTTGAGTCAAAAGCTCTTTTGCCTTTTCAACATCGACCGTGTAAGAAGAAGAGAGCGTATCATCATAATATTTTGAGAGCGCAGGAATAAGAGCCGAGCCTGTGATAACGCCATAGCCATAATTCACCGTGTCTACAATTTCTTTGCGGTCTACAAGATAATTCAAAGCCTGTCGCACGCGAGCATCTTTGAACGGCTCAAAGTCATTGTTAAGAGCGATGAGCTGAACAGCGTTAGAGTTAGATTGATATTTCGTGATTGCGTTTTCGTCAAGCTGCATAACAGTGCCAGCCTCTGCGCTAAAGCCGTCTATTGCGCCAGATTGGAAGCTGATGACAAGGTTCGCCTGACTTGCGACAAACTTTATCACGACTTTATCAAGATGTGCTTTCTCACCCCAATACGCTTCGTTCTTTTCAAGGGTAACATGGTCTTGCTCTTTATATTCGGTGAGCTTGAAAGGACCTGTACCGATTGGCTCTAAGGCGTGATTGTCATAATCAGCAGGCACGATTGCATTCGTTAAATATGCCACAAATCCTGCGTCTGCTTGGTTTAGTACGATGACAAGATTATCATCTTTCATACCGAACTCTTGAATTTCTGAGTAGCCAGCAAACTTTTTATCGATAGCTTTCTGCACAGAATAAAGAATATCTTTTTCTTCAAGAGCCTTGCCGTTGTGAAACTGTACGCCTTCTCTGATGTGGAAAGTATACACTTTTGCGTCCTCTGAAACTTTGTAGCTATCCGCTATAGCTCCCTCAAAGCTGCCATCAGAAGCGACTTTTACCAATCCTTCAAAGATATTAAAGTTCACGCCGCGAACATCGGCCGTAATGCTTGTGAATGGGTCGAAGTTGTTAAGCTCTGTCGCCACTCCAAAGACAAACTCGCCGCCCTCTATAATAGAGTTTGCAACGTTTTGTGCGCTCTCACTCTTTTCAGAAACACCCTTTTCTTTTTCCCCTCCACAAGAAAAAAGAAGACCAACAGCTAAAGCCGAAAAAGCTATAGCCGAAATCTTTTGAAAACGATTCATAAAAAAGACTCCTTAATGTGTATCTATGTAATGACATCTTACCAGATGTTCATTTTCGCCTTGTTTTGCCACGTTCACCAATGCGCTTTCTTTTTTGCACCGCTCGCTTGCATACGGACATCGCTTATAAAATCCGCACGCCTCGCTTTCGCCCTCACAAGCCGCCTTATATTTGACAAGCGTCTTTTTTTCTTTTGTGTCGTCGTCTAAATCGGGAACGGCAGACATCAAAAGCCTTGTGTATGGGTGTAGCGGATTGTTGCAAACATCTTCTGCACTTCCCTGCTCTACTATTCTGCCCTTAAACATCACGGCAATTCGGTCGCAAAGATAATACACGATATTTATATTATGTGATATGAAAAGAAGTGACAATTCCATTTCACTATGGATTTTTTGAAATAAGTTCAGTATTTGAGAACCGATAGAAACATCAAGCGCGCTTATCGCCTCGTCTGCCACAATTAGCTTCGGATTTAGCATAAGCGAAGTGCCGATACACACCCTTTGACGCTGTCCTCCAGAAAGTTCAGAGGGGTATCGAAAGTAAAAGCTCTTATCAAGCCCGACTTTTTCAAGCATCTTTTCTACTTTTTCCCTTCGCTCTTTTGCCGTTCCGATTTTGTGTATTGCAAGCGGTTCTTCCATAGAAAAGCCTATTGTCTTATGCGGATTTAACGCGGCGAGCGGGTCTTGAAACACAGCTTGCACTTCTTTAGTAAATGCAAGGCGGCTTTTTGAAGTTAAAGAAATGCCGTTTACTTTGATTGAGCCTTCAAAGTCGATTAAGCCGAGAATAGCACGAGAGAGCGTCGTTTTACCGCACCCAGATTCGCCGACAAGCCCGAAAAACTCATTGTGCTTTATGCCAAGCGATACGTTTTTGAGCACACCTTTTAAATTGCTATAGCTTGCGTTTACATCGCGAACATCTAAAATATTTTCCGTCATTTTTTCTTTCCGTCTATTTTCCTGCGGCAAAACACAGCACTTGATGATTTTCGCCGATAGTTATGACTTCTGCTCTTTCGCTAAAACATTTTGAACAAGAAGCCTTACATCTCGGCGCAAATTGACAAGGCAAGCGCGGCTCTGTTATAGAAGGCACTTTTCCTTCTATGCACTCAAGCAATGCGCCTTTTTTCTTTCTCATCGGAATGGAGGCTAAAAGGGCTTTTGTATAGCAATGCTGCGGATTGTGCAATATATCATCTGTCAGCCCGCTTTCTACGACTTGCCCCGAATACATCACTATAATTCTATCGCAAAGCTGCCGTATCACCCCGATGTCGTGCGAAATAAAAAGAATAGCTGTGCCTTTTTCTTTGTTGAGCTTCTTTAGCAAATCCAATACCTGCGATTGAGTGGTAACATCGAGAGCTGTTGTCGGCTCGTCCGCAAGCAAAAGCCGTGCATTACAGACGCTCGACATCGCAATCATAGCCCTTTGTTGCATTCCGCCAGACATCTCGAACGGATACGCATTTACAACTCTCTTTGTTTCTGTAAGCCCCACGCGAGATAACGCGTCAGCGATAATTTCTTTGCTTTTGTCTAAAAACTTCTTGTGGATTTTCAGCGGTTCTTCCATTTGCACGCCGATTTTTAAAAGCGGATTGAGAGAAGTCATCGGCTCTTGAAAAATCATAGCTATTTCATCACCATAAATCGCCCGCTTCTCTTTTTTGCTCATCTGCAATAAATCTTTTCCGCCAAAAATAATTTCGCCCGACGATACGCGTACATTTTCGTTCAATAAATTCATCACAGAAAGTGCCGTTAGGCTTTTGCCGCACCCAGATTCGCCCACAATGCCGACAATTTCGCCCTCATTCACGCATATATTCGCCTTGTCCACTGCGATATACTCTTTTTTGCCAAGCGAAACACTTATAGAAAGGTCTTTTATCTCTAAAAGCGGCTTCATTTCCAAATCTTCCTCATTCCCTCGCCTGCAAAGTTAAAGCCTGCGATTGTGATAACGATGATAAAGCCAGTAGAAACAGCATACCACGGAGAGCGAAAAATCGTATTCTGCGCTTCTCCGAGCATCCAGCCCCACGATGGAGCAGGAGGCTGTATCCCTAATCCCAAATAGCTCATACTTGATTCTGCAAGAATAGCATTAGATAAGCCTATAACAACAGAAGAAAGAATCATCGCCCTTAAATTAGGCAGAATATGCACAAAAAGAATGCGTGCGTGAGATGCGCCAAAAGTGCGGTAATAGCGGACGAACTCGCTTTCTTTGTATTGCAGCACCCCCATTCTTGCCACTCGTGTGAAGCTGGGAATAAACATAATGCAAAGGGCTAGAATTATCGTGTATTTGCCGTAATCCAAAACCGTAACGATGATGAGCGCAGTTAAAATGCCTGGAAAAGAAGTTACTGCGTCCACAATGCGCATTATCACTTCATCTAAAAGACCGCCGATGTAGCCAGAGATGAGCCCTAAGAGCGTGCCGAAAAAAGAACTTATTGCAACCGTTAGAATGGCTGTTGTGAGAGTGAAACGAGAGCCGACCATAAGGCGAGAAAAAATATCTCTCCCGAAACGGTCTGTGCCTGCAAGATGTTTGAGAGAGGGAGGCAAATCACGCTCAGCAATGGACATAGCATTGATGTCGTAAGGAGTATAAAAGACGCTCACTAAAGCCAAAAGAGCCACAATAGAAATGAGAAAAATGCCGAGATTCAATTCAAAATACTTTTGAGAAAGACTTTCATGAGAAATTATCATTTAGACGAAAACCTTATGCGAGGGTCAAGAAGCTGTACAGCGATGTCAACAAGGAAGTTTATCACTACCACAATCGTCGCCACATATAGCACAAGAGCTTGAGTCAGCGGAAAGTCCCTCGATGACACCGCCGAAATCAACAGTCTGCCAATGCCCGAAATACCGAAAATCTGTTCAACGATGATAGAGCCAGAAAACACACTTCCTGCAATCATTCCCAGCAAAGGAAACACGGCAACAATCGCATTTTTAAGAATATGGCGAAATAGCACAGCTGTTTCACTGTTGCCTTTAGAGCGCGCCGTTCTGACGTAGCCTTGATTTTTTTCGTTAAGAACAGCAGTGCGCACATATTTTACCAAAATCGCCGTTTCGGGAATTGCTATGGTCAGTACAGGAAAAAACAAATCAGCAGGATTTTTTGTAAACGAAATCTCTTTACCAGGGGTGAATAAATGCAGGGTAAGCCCGAAAATCCAGATAATGATGATACTTAAATAAAAATTCGGCACAGAAACGCCGAGCATAGTGATAAAATTAAGAATAGGGCGGTCGTTTTTCTTTGCTGAATAGATACCAAGCCCGATTCCGCACACCACAATGACAATAATCGACGCACAGCCGAGAACAATCGTAGTGCCTAAACGGGAAGCGATAAGGCTAGAAACGCTTTTTTTATAGCGCAAAGAAGTTCCCATATCGCCTTTGAAAATGCCAGAAATCCACGATATATATTGTTCTTTTAGGCTTTTGTCAATTCCGAGTTCGCTTCTTAGCTCGCTTAATTGCTCGTCAGTCGCTTCTGTGCCAAGTATTAAAAGAGCACTGTCGCCAGGAATAATATGAAAAGCGGAAAAGGTTAAAATCGAAATAAAAAAGAGAGTCAACAGCAAGATAAAAACTTTTTTTATGAAATAGCGCATAGCATAAAGCCTATATAATAAAAATAATCAGCCCTATCAAAACCAACACGGTCAAAATAGGCAATAAGATTTTTAAGGCAAGCCCTATAATCGCAAAGGTCAAGCCAAAGACGATTTTCAGCACCAATCCGATAACCCACAGCGCAAAAAGCAAAATCAGAATAGATAGCAGCATACGCTATTTATACTCTAATTTTGCTTTTTATGCTACAGGCACAGCCCTTTTTTTTAAGAATAGCTCTTAAGAATGTGAAGTTTTAGTACTGTCGATTCATCGAAGCAAGAAGCGCAAGGTCACTTTTTATTGTCGTTCCTGTTGTGGTGAGCATATTGCCTGTCAAAGCCGCACTGCAACCGCTTTCAAAAGCAGCCCGTCCATTTTCTCCAAGAAGCTTTCTTCCTGCGGCAAAGCGAATATCTGCCTCTGGATTTATAAAGCGGAACAGAGCGACCACTCTTAAAATCTCGTCTTGTGTCAGCGGCGTTATATCTTCAAACGGCGTGCCTTTTATCGCATTGAGCGCATTTAACGGAATAGATTCAACCTTTAGCTCGCTTAGCGTAAGAGCCATATCTATTCTATCCTCCATCGCCTCTCCCATTCCGATGATTCCCCCAGAACAAACAAGCAAGCCCTCTTCCTGCGCCTTTTTGATTTGCTCAATCTTCATATCGAATGTGTGTGTTGTGCAGATTTTCGGGAAATAGGCGCGCGATGTTTCAATATTGCAATGGTAATGCGTAACGCCAGAGGCTTTGAGCTTTTCAAGCTGCTCTTTTGAGATAAAGCCCATCGAAGCGCACATCTCCATATTCACCTCGCTTCTCATCAGATTATAAGTATCTATCGCCTTTTCAAACTCTTCCCCTGTCAAAGCCTTTCCAGCCGTAACAAGACCGACTCTCTTTATCCCCTCTTTATTGTTCGCCTTAGCTTCGCTGATAATTTTATCGCTAGAGATAAAGCCATAATGCGCACAAGAAGTGTGATTGTGAGCACTTTGAGCGCAGAAACGACAATTCTCTCCGCACTGTCCGCTTTTCGCATTGATAATCGTGCATAAATTGACTTTGTCGCCTCTAAAGTGCGCTCTTATCCTGTCAGCCTGTTTTGTAAGCTCACTCAAATCACAATCGCAAAAGAAAGAAAGGTCATCGCTTCGATTAAGCCTTCTGCCGTTTATAATCTCTGTCGCAAGAGATGATAGGTTTACCATGGTATACTCCTAAGCATATTTGTAAACAATGTGTATTAGTCATAGTTTACAAAAGAAGTATGTTTTTATCAATAGAGTTCACAATACTTCTCAAACATTATTGACTGTTTTTTTTGTGTACATCTTACCATCGGTAACGTGTACATCTTACAGGCGGTAAGATGTGAGCGTTTTTATGCAACTAGTAAAAGAAAAGCGAAAAATCGCATAAATCCAAAGTTTGAATTTTATTAGGCTTTATTTTTTAATTCGTTAGCGGTAAAATGTTTTTTATGATGACAGTTTCACTTTCAGATTTTTCAAGCAATATAGACCTTTATGCAAAAACGGCTTTTCACACGCAAATCACTGTTGAAAAAGATGGTGAACCGTATTTTAAGATTGTTCCTTTTACCAGTCAAACTCGTATTTCAAAAGACAAAACAAAAATGAGCGAACAAGAAGCCAGAGCTTTGTTTGAGCAGTTTTCTGGCAGTATTAGCCGAGAAATCAACTACAAAGCAGAAAGAGAAGCATGGAGAGATGAAAAATATGAGAGTTCTACTTGATTCTAACGTAATTATCGATTGGCTTGTACATCGACAACCTTTTTTTGAGCCTGCAAAAGCTGTTATAGAAAGCTGTATGTTTGGCAATAATCAAGGCTTTGTAACATCTCATTCACTTTGTGATATGTATTATATTTTGCGAAAAGATTTTTCGACTGAACAGCGGCTTAATTTTATCCGATTGTTATCGGAACGGTGCAAGGTGATTATTGAGGAAGCTCAAGATTTTCATGTAGTTTCGAGCAATCCTAGCACAACAGATTTAGAAGATGGCTTACAAATCCAATGCGCTGAAAAACTAGAGCTCGATTATATCATCACAAGAAATATAAAATATTTTGACCTTTCAACCGTTCCTGCTATTTCCCCTGTTGCTTTTAATTCTATGTGCATATAAAAGGCGCATAAATCCAAAGTTTGAGTTTTATTAGTGCTTTATTTTTTGAACAAATGGATTTAGAATAAAATCGTTAGTATATTTTAGGCTAGGCATTGGCGTTTTATGCTTACAAAACAGGATATGTCTATGCCCACAGGAGATTTTGAGATGAAAGCATTTATGGACGAGAACTTTTTGCTCGACACAAAAACTGCACAAGAATTGTTTCAGGCGTGCAAAGATGAGCCGCTTTGGGATTATCACTGCCACTTGCCGCCAGAGCAGATTGCAAACAACAAGAAGTTCGCCGACCTTACGGAGATTTGGCTCGGCGGCGACCATTACAAATGGCGACAGATGCGCACTTACGGCATCACCGAAGATTACATCACGGGCGACAAGCCAAGTTACGACAAGTTTTTGAAGTGGGCAGAAACGATTGAGCACCTCATCGGCAATCCGCTTTATCACTGGACGCACCTTGAGCTTCAGCGATATTTCGGCATTTACGAGCCGCTCACCGTCAAGAGCGCGCCTGCCATTTGGGAAAAGGCGAACGCAATGCTTGCGAGCGATGATTTGAGCGTTAAAGGCATTTTCAAGAAGTTCCACGTTTACGCTGTTGGCACGACCGACGACCCGATTGACGACCTTGCAAATCACAAAGCGATTGCAGAAGGCACGGCAAAAATCGGCAAGATTGACACCAAGGTGCGCCCGTCTTACCGTCCAGACAAGGCGATAAATATCACTGCTCCGACGTTCAAGGGCTATATCGAAAAGCTCGCATCTGTTTCGGGCATCGACATCAAGACAAGCGACGACGTGATTGCGGCATTGGAAAAGCGACTTGATTACTTCATTGCGAACGGCTGCCGTGCGAGCGACCACGCGCTTGAATATCCGCCGTGCAGGGTTGCATCAGACGCGGAAATTGACGCAATTTTGACAAAGGCTCTTTCTGGAGAAGCGGTGAGCGAAACTGAAGCGGAGGCGTATCGCACAAAGATTCTCGTTTCTCTCGGTCGTGCGTACGAAAAGCGCGGAATCGTGCAGCAGTGGCACATGAACGCGATTCGCGACAACAACAAGGCGATGTTTGCAAAACTCGGTCCAGACACGGGATTTGACGGCAGCCACGATTATCCGATGGCGAAGAACCTTGCGGGCTTGCTTTCGCTCATCGAAGAGGCGGGCGGCACTCCAAAGACGATTTTGTACACGCTCAACCCGAAGGATTATTATTCAATCGCGACGATTATGGGTTGTTTCCAAGGCGGCGGCATTAAGGGCAAGATTCAGCTTGGCTCTGGCTGGTGGTTCTGCGACCACAAGGACGGAATGGAGCAGCAGATTAAGGTTTTGGGCAATCTGGGAATGATTCCTGCGTTCGTGGGAATGTTGACCGACAGCCGCTCTTTCTTGAGCTATTCACGCCACGAGTATTTCCGCCGCATTCTCTGCAACATCATCGGTACTTGGGTGGAAAACGGCGAATATCCGCACGATATGGAGCTGTTGACGAAAATCGTAAAGGATATTTCTTTCGGTAACGCCCTTTCTTACTTCGGCGCATAGCAGGCATAGCCTGTTTTGTAAAGCATAGCCTGATTCTTAACAAGGGACTTAAGTCCCTTGCTATAAGAAAACAAAAAGACGCTCCCCGCATTTCACGGGCAGCGTCTTTTTTTGTGGATTGCAAAAATCACTGTTTGGTGAATGTCAATGTTTCTTCGCCGTCTTGCTCTGTGAATGAGCCGTTTGCAACGGTGATTGTTTTCGTACTCGGTTTTTCTATCCAATCAGTGTTATACCATTCGTGTGTTTTGTTTTGCGTAATAACATCGGTCGAAAAATCGCCAGTGTGCGTATAAGTGCCTTTCGCATAAGGGTCTTGGAACGATTTTGTTTGTCCATTCGCAGTTTCTGTGCCGCTGTTAGTTGCAACCCAATTTCCGTCAGAAAAGAAATAATAGGCAGCGAGAAAATGTACCGTTGTACCGTCTTCTTCATAAGACTCACTGCAAGTGTACAAAGCCGAAACCTCTTTGCCCGCGAACTCATCTGGCAAATACGCAGATATTGTTTCTGCACTTCCCGAACCGCTTGAACTACTGCTATTATCTGTGTTTGTACTGCCTGAAGTTGATGTTCCCGAACCGCTTGAGCTACTACTGCTGTTGCCGCTATCTGCTGTGGAACTGCCCGAATTGCTAGAAGAACTGCCCGATGTCGCTGTTCCCGAACTTTCTGAACCGCTTGAGCTACTGCTATTATCTGTGGTTGTACTGCCTGAAGTTGATGTTCCCGAACTCCCTGAACCGCTTGAACTGTCGCTGTCGCTTGTGTTCGTCGTGCTAGAAGTTGTCGCGGTTGTGCTAGTATTTGTGCTATTATTGTCGTCATCGTCGCCATTCGTGCAGCTAGTGAAACTAAAAAACATTGCCGCGGCACACAAAAGCGCGGTAATCCAGCTGTAAGCCTTTTTCATAAAAGACCTCCTAAAAACGTCCATTCAAAACGAACGTTTTAATGAGGCATTTTTTTAGTGATAGAAAATTGAAATCCGTGTATCACTGCACTATAATTAGTGCATACACTTTGCATGAAGTGGCTATTTTTAACGTTGGTTTAAATGAGGCACACATATCATCACCTGTTTTGTGAAAAGTGAAGTTTGCGCAAAATAAGCAAAGGTGCTTTTGGGGAAAAGAAGAATTGCTCAAAATAAGCAACGTTACTTTTTTGAAAAGTGGGGCTTGCGCAAAATAATCAAAGCTGCTTTTTAAAAAAGTGGGCTTTCGGTAAAATAATCAAGCCTGTTTTTTAAGAAAAGTAGTCTTGCTCAAAATAATCAAGGTCATTAGCAAGCGATAGAATGGAGATTGAAAATAAAAGAGCCGCCTTTAATTCACGGGCGGCTTTTTGTATGCGCTTATTCAGAGAGCTTTTGTTTCAGCTCGGCGATTTTGGCAAGAATGGCGGATTGGTCGCGTCCATTGTAGCGGTCGCAGAGCTTTTTGAGCGAAAGCAGCTCGCTCGTAAGTGCCGTCAGCTGCGCCATCGGGAGCTTTTCGGGCGTGTACTCGATTAAAACGCTGCCCGTCTGCAAATTGTGCTCGATGTTCGTAACCGACTCGTGCCACTCAATAGCCGCGCGCAATGCCGACGAAATCGCCTCGTCTTTCAGCACCTTGTCGCGCAATCGGATTCGCCCGGGAAAAAAACTCGAAATCGTCATTTCTGCGCCTCCTCAATCAGCGGTCGCATCGCGCTCATACTGATTGCCACCGTCGAAGAATTGTGCAGCAGAGCCGCCGTTGACGCGCTCAGCGTTCCCGACAAACTCAAGCCGATAAGAGCCGTGTTAATGCCCACAATCGCACTGTTGTTGCGCTCGATTCGCTCCATAAGCCGCTTGCCGATAATGCGCAGGGCTGGCAGCGACTCCAATCCGTCATCGGGGAGCAAAATATCGGCGGTCTGGCTTGCAATCTGGCTCGCCGCGCCCATCGCAATTCCCACGTCGGCAGTCGAGAGCGCAGGTGCGTCGTTTATGCCGTCGCCAATCATCACGACCTTATGCCCCTCGCTTTGCATTTTCTTGATGTATTCCACTTTCGTATCGGGCAGAGCCTGCGAAAAATAGGTGTCCACGCCCGCTTTTTTCGCAATAATGCGCGCCGTATTCTCGCCGTCGCCCGTAATCATCACGATGTTTTTCACGCCCAGTTCTCGAAGGCTCTTGAGTGCCGCGACGCTTTCTTCTCGAATCGGGTCTTGAATCGCGATAATGCCCGCCAATTCCGCACCGATAGAAAAATACAGCAGCGACGCGCCCGTTTCGGCAAAGCGCGCGATTGTGTCTTCGGCTTCTTTGGTCATCGGGATTTTTTCATCGTCAAAGATGAAATGCGCGCTACCGATACGGAGCTTTTCGCCGTTCAAGCTCGACGCAATGCCGTGCGCCAAAACGTATTCCACCTTTGCATGCTCTTCGCTGTGGTCAATTCCGCGGTCGGCGGCTTCTTTCACAACTGCGCGAGCGAGCGAATGAGGGAAGTGCTCTTCAAGACACGCGGCGAGCTTCAAAACTTCCCGCTCCTCGCGATTGCCGAACGGAATAACGTCGGTAACGCGCGGCGTGGACTCCGTGAGCGTGCCCGTTTTGTCGAACACGAACGTATCGGCTTTGGCGAGGTCTTCGATGTACTTGCCGCCCTTGGTCATAATGCCGCAGTTCGCGCTGTCCCGCATTGCAGACAAAACGCAAATCGGAGCAGAGAGCTTCATTGCGCACGAATAATCCACAAGCAGCGTAGACGCGGCTTTGGTGAAATTGCGCGTGAAAAGATACGTCAAGCCTGCAAGCAAGAAATTGTATCCCACAAGGCTGTCGGCGATACGCTCGGCGCGCACCTGAGAGGCGGCTTTGAGGTCTTGCGATTTGTCGATAAGCGCAACGATTTTGTTCACCTTCGTTTCACCGCCCGCGCTCTTCACCGCGATTTGAATCTCGCCCTCCTCGATGATTGTGGACGCAAAGACAGAACTGCCGTCTTTTTTGTGCACAGGCAAGCTCTCGCCCGTCATCGAAGCCTGATTCACCATCGCTTCACCCTCCACGACCGTGCCGTCCACAGGGATAACGCTTCCCGCGCGGCAAATCACGATGTCGCCCGTCTTGAGCAAATTGGCGGTAATAGTCTTTTCCTCGCCGTTTTCCAAAATCTGCACGCTGTCGTTCGCCGAAAGGAGCGAAGAGGCAAGGCTGTCGTAGCTTTTGCGCTTCGTGTAATCTTCGAGCGTGTCGCCGATGTTGAGCAAAAGGCGGATAGAACTTGATGTATTCACGTCGCCCGTCGCAAGAGAGAGCGTGAGAGCCGTTGCGTCGAGGGTGTCCGCGCAGAAGATTTTGCCTTTTGCAATGGATTTTAACGCCTTTTTTGCACGCGGCATAATGCCGAAAACCGACAATACGCGGCGAATCGGGAACGGAATCAAAAACTTTTTGATGTAATGCGTTGCGACCATTTCCAAAAGCACATACAAAAGGCTTTCTTGCGCAACGGGGGTAGCGACGCTTTTCAAAAGCTCGTCGTTTTTAAGATATTTGTCGTCGATAGCTTTCAGATACGAAAGTGCAACCGCCTCGCTAATTCCTTCGTATTCTATTAAAACGCTGCCCGAAATGATGTTGACTTCAATGTTTTTTATGCCCTCTTGAAGCGAAATGAGCATCTGCACTAACGCCGCCTGCTTTCCGTCGAGCAAATAGCGCGGGTAGCGGACGCGAACTCTGCCAGCTAAACTGTGTACTATATTGAATGTCATGTGTTGAACTCTCTAAAGGTATTTTTCCCGAAGTTTTCGGAATTGAGAAAATAAACGGAGGCTCTGTTATAGAAACCTCCGTTTTCTTGAACTAAAGTCAGGTTAAGCCTGTGCTTTTTCGTTGTTGTGTTTTGCTTCAGCAACGATGTCCTGAGCATCTTCTTTGACAGTTTCAACGAATGCCTGAGCCTCGTCTTTGAGAGCAAGACCTGCTCCCACGACTTTTGCGCAGCATTTCTTGAATCCAGCTGTACGAACGATAGCCAATGTGGTAACACCAACCGCGCAGCCAATAGCAAAGCAACCAAGCTTAGAAATAGTCATAAAAGTCCCCCAAAAAATCGGTATGCGGCTATTATAGCGTAATTTGCGGTTTTTTGTCGATGAATTTTCTCAAAAATTAGCCGTGCCTTTTTCTCAATAAGGATTTTTGGCACTTGATAAAGATTTTATCGCGTTTACAGCGATTATCATAGTGCAACCGTTCCGCCCTCCGTTCTGTCATTACCGCAGGTGACACGCAATCTTTTTAATCGTTCGTTGAGCGAAGTCGAAACGAATCGCGCACGGATTTTTTTTCGCACATTTCGTCTGCGGTGAGCGCAACATACAGCGTAGACACGCGGCAAAGGCTTTCTTCCTGCGCCCGCGCTCCGTATACGACGCCCCCGCCCGGCGAAAAACTATTGGCAAAATTCAGGACGCCGATTCGCTCGCCTTTGTACGCCCGCGCCGCGTCAAAACTGCGCTTTTTGCTGACGATGATGTTTGTGCTGAAAGGTCGTTCGTGCGCACAAACGGCTTTTCCCGCTTTGTAAAACTGCTGTCGTTCCCGCGTTTTTCGGCACGATTCGCGCAGCATTTCATTTGATGCGCAACGTTGCATTGTATCGTTAAAAATTGCAATTAAATCCATATCGCTATTGTATCACAATAATCGCATTTTGTGAGAAAATCTCTCATTCGCTCATTCTGTTGCGAATGGTGAATCAAAAAATCCCGTCGGGTCAGAGACGTTTTTTTTCTGTTGTTAGTGATACGAATTGCTTGTTTTTATAATTAAATCTTGCATACTGTCTCGAACTGCGAGCGGAAGCGATTCTATTGCATCAATGAGGAGTTTGTACTTTCTGTACAGCGCAAGCTCTTTTTCCTTGAGAGC
>CALDID010000223.1 GCA_937901865.1 uncultured Treponema sp. | reverse complement strand
AAATTTTGCGCGTGCTGTATCCTTTTTAGCTGGCTATAAAGGGTGCATTATACGAAGCTATAAAGGGTAGTCATATACTGGTGAGGAAACTAAAAACTTTTGCTGTAGCAAGGGGCTCTTTTCCCTGTTGCTTTTATACTAGCATACTTTTTAGTAACACCACCTATTTTATACTTGATTTATGGAAAATTTGTATTAGAATTACAAATAGAGCTGTTCAATAACTGTCATTTAAGTATAATAAGAGCGAATATGAGGAGAAACTGATGAGCAAAAACGGGGGGGGTGAGTGAAAAAATATCGAAGCCAATAGCGGATTTCGGGAAACTAATAATAAAGCACTTTAGCTCTGTACCGTATATTCTAGGATATGTCGGTTGTGTGTTTAAATCTTCTTTTCAGTTTCTAAAAAAAGACAAGGCAGCTGTAAAAATCCTTATAATGCAGCTGTTGTTCACTTTTATTGAAGCCTTGCCGCTCGTGTGCATATTATCTAGTGCAATGGGCTTGGGCATTTATCTTTTGGGCTACAATTTTCTTTTGTCGTTCGGTCAAGCAGACCTCATCTATTCTTTGCAAGTCATTATCATCACTCAAGAGTTAGGTGTATTGCTAGTTGCCTTTATCGTTACCGCGCGCTCGGCGACGGCGATTGCGACAGAACTTGCAAGCATCGTCGTAACTCATCAAGTTGAAAGCTATATTTCTATAGGAATAAACCCTATTCATCATCTTGCAGTGCCGCGTTTTTTGGGCGTTACGCTGTCGGTTGTTTTCTTGAATCTGTATTTTTCGCTCTGCGGGCTTTTCGGTCCTATGCTCATAAGCCACATCATCGGGCAAGTTTCCGCCTCTGATTATCTTGCAGGCTTGCTCAAAACGCTCTCTCTGCGCATTATCGGAGTGTCAATATTAAAAAGCGTATTGTTCGGAATGACGATTTCTCTTGTTGCGACTTACTACGGATTTTCGGTCGAATTAGCGTCAACAGAAATACCCGTTGCAGGATTAAGGGCTGTCAGCAAATCAATCAGCGGCATTATCATCATTGATATTGTAATCATCGCTTTAGGATTGATATTTCCATGAACGACACACAACTTTTCAGGCTAGAAAACGTATATTTTTCTTCAAGCACAACGATGCTTTTAAAAGACATATCGCTTTCGATACAAAAAGGCGATATTGTAGAGCTTATGGGAGAATCGGGACAGGGAAAATCTCTTTTGCTAAAAGTTATAGGCGGGATACTTTTGCCAAGCGAAGGAAACGTGTATTTTGAAGGCAAAAATCTTTTAGAGATGAGCGAAGGAGAAGAACGGGATTTTAGAAAGAAAGTCGCAATGGTCTTTCAAGACAGCGCATTATGGGCAAACCAAAATATTTTGCAGAATTTGACGCTACCGCTAAAAGTGCATTTTCCAAAGCTGAATAAAGAGGAAGTTAAGCAAAAAATAAGCGATGTGCTAGACACCGTGCAATTTGATAAAGATTTAGCTCTTCGCCCTGCAGAGCTTTCGCTCGGTGAACAGAAAAAAATTGCATTTGCACGCGCTATGATATGCTCTCCTCAAGTGCTATTGCTTGATGAATGTACAGCCTCGCTTGATACGAGTGCGGCAAAGTTGATACGGCGATTGCTAAAAAAGTTCGTCAAGCAAGGCAATACGATTATTTACATCAGCCACAGCTCTACTTTCAAAAGAGAGTTTGCAGGAAAAAGAATAACGATTTCTCACGGGAGAATAGAAAATGAAGTTTAAAATAAAATATGCTGACCAAATTGTAGGAATATTCTCTTTCATAGCGATAATCGCTCTTATCGTGCTTGTGTTTGCAATCGGAAGCGGGCAAAAGTGGTTTGTGAGAAAGACAAAGTATTACACGATGTTTGATAGTGCCGCAGGCTTATCGGTTGGAATGCCGATAACATACAAAGGCTTTTCGCTCGGCAAGATAAAGAAGATTACGCTTGAGCAAGATATAGACAAAGTAAGAGTTGATTACTACATTCTTTCGGAGTATCAAAACTACATAAAAGAGTTTTCTTTAGTGCAGTTTGCGGCGAGTCCGATTGGAATGGGCGCGAAGTTTGAGCTGTTGCCGGGGCTGGGAAACGCGCTTATCGAAGAAAATAAAGAAATCCCGCTAATCGATTCTGTTGACGGGCAAACGATTATTGCGACAGGAAAAAATATTCCTGAAGCACAGGTGGATTCTATTAGCATACTGCTATCGCAGGCGCAAACGCTTTTGGACAATGTAAACGAGCTTTTAGAAAACATAAACGCAGGTATTGAGGGGGATACGTCAAATTATGTGGGAGAGCTATTAGCGTCGGTTGACGGGCTTTTGGTGATGATAGATGACGGCATTGCAGGATATGGAGATAACAAGATAGGCGAACTTTTAACAAATGTGGTCGAAATAACGGCAAACTTGAATAAAATCCTTTTTGCTGTTGGCGAACTCAACGACATTGTGCCGAAAATTTTAGGTAGCGATATGGCAGGAGAACTCAACGGCGTATTAAACGGAGTAAACAAATTGGCAAACGGTGTAACGCCTCAAATCAACAGCCTTTTAAAAGAGCTTGACAGTACGCTAAGTGAGCTGCAAGATGTTTTGTCTGGCGTAAAGGCAAATCCGCTTATCAAGGGCGGAGTAAGAGATAGAGCGAAAAGCGCTCCAAGTACGTTTAACACAAGAGAGGGATTATGAAAACTTCTATTTTTTCTATCATTTATATCTGTCTGCTTGCAATGGCATTGTGCGCCTGTTCGTCGGCGAAAAACAAAGCGATGTTTGTAACCGATATTCATTCTCGCGCTGCAAAAGAGTACGACGCGGCGAATAAAGAGATTTCACAAGGAAACTTTGAAGAGGCGGAGCGGCTTTTGGAGTCTTCATATAACATGGCGACTTCGATTGATGATATTGAGCTACTTTCGTGCATTTGCATTGCAAAATACAATCTAAAGCTCTTATATAGTGATGAGGAAGAGAAGAAAGAAGCTGAAAAGTTCTTAATTGAGGCAAAAGAATATGCGTTTTGGTCTGAAAATGATGAGCTTTTGTACATAATCAGCATTTTTGAAGCGAGAGGTGCGATAAAACTCGAAAAAGACAGCTTGACTTTGAAGGAGTACATCACAAAACTCGATAAAGACAGAAAGAAATTATCAAAATCGCCATTTTATCTTGCTCTGTCGTATAGGACTTCTGCTGACCTGTATTTTAAGACAGAGGATTACTCTTTCGCTGCATCTTTATACGAAAAAGCTGCTTTAATTCACACGAAGAACCGTGATTTAGACGAAATTGGGCTTAATTGGTATTATGCCGCGATTTCTTATTCAAAGGCTGGCGAAAAGGAAAAAGGTCTTGAGTCCATACAAAATGCGCTAAAATATGATAAAGACGCGGAGAATATAAGCGCGATTATTGCAGATTACAAGGCATATTCAAAGATATTATTGCAGGGAAATGCGAGTGCAGAGGAAAAGAGCAAAGCCGAGAGCGCAAAACTTCGGGCAGAGAAAATAGAAAATGCGTATTTAGAAAGTACAAAGGAGGCAGCTTATTAAAGCCAAAGATATTTCTCAATACAGAGAGTTTTTAAGTGTTTCTCAGAAAGCAGTTCAGGCTGAGAAAGTCTTAGATGGGCAAAATGAAACTCGTCCATCGCTTTTACAAACCGCTATTCACCTAAAAGGGAAGTCTGTTGCTGAACCAAAAATTACACAAGAGCCGATTATTGAAGACGAGGCAACAATTGTCGAAGTTTTAAGAGGAGATAGCAAAGAAGAAACGGGTGCGGTAGATTTTAATGAGTTTTTCGGAATTGAAGAGAAAAGCGAAAATATCTCAAGCGATGAAATAAAAGAAGCTATAGAAAAAAGCAAAGCAGAAATTGAAGCCGAGAAAAAGGCGATAAAAGAAAAACTCAAGGCAGAGCGCAAGGCTGAAAAGGAAAAAGCAAAAGCGCTTAGAGTAAAAAGACCGATTGGCGTAAAGATGATTTTGCTCGTCGCCTTCATGCTATCTCTTTCATTGGGCGCAGTTACGGCGACGGTGTCGTATTTTATCAGCGAAGACATCAGAGCTTCAAGCGAAGACAACAATTTGACAATAAACGCCCGCACTGCAAGCGACGTGGAAAATCGTTTAGACAATGCAATGCAGGCGGTCAATATGTTTTTGGAGCTAGAAAAGACATGTGAGAGCGAAACAGAGAGAAAATCACTTGAATCGCTCTTTTTCGCACGAAACAAAGACATTGCTGCGCTCTATACAAGCAAAAGCGGCTCTGTGTTTGCGAGCAGCGCATTTTTTATTTCGCACGAAATAGACATTGAAAAGGCGAAAGCGTATTTTGAGCAGTCTTCTTTTTCAAGTGCATCTGATTATGAGCTTGAAAATGCGTCGCTGTTCTTTTCTCAGCCGTTGCTTTCTTTATGCTATCCGAGTGAAGACGGCGAAGTGTGCGTTTTGTACTCTATCGATAACTTGCTAACCAGCTTTTCGGCAGGAAGTATAAATCAGTCGTTTCTCGTAAACTCTGACGGCTCACTTTTGGTTCATAGCGACATTCAAAGCGTTATGGAGGGCAAAGACGAAAAGAATAATCCCATTGTCAGCGCAATGCTTTCAAGCACTTTGAGCAACGCACAGCTTACCTATATGAGCGAAGAGAACGAGCAATTTATAGGAGCATTTAGAAAACTTGCAAACGGCAGCGGAGCTGTTATCACGACGGTGAAAACTGCGGTTGTGCTTGAGGGCGTGCAAGCGATGACGCGGCGAAACATTTACATCACATTTGCCATTTTGTTTTTATCGATAATCATCATCTATTTTTTTGCGCAGTCGCTTTCTCGTCCGCTCAAATCTTTGACGCGCGTCGCAAACGAGATAAACAAAGGCAATTTCAACACCGATTTATTTTCCGAACTCAACTACAGTGGCAAAGATGAAATAGCCATTCTCGAAGAAAGCACGGTTAAAGAAAGAGAAATCTTGAATATGGTTTCAAAGCTCACGAACAAGGGCGTGACACAAGCGGTTATCACGGGAAAAATAGACTTTGAGCCGCATTTAAAAGACATCACTATTTTCTTTAGCGATATTCGTGGCTTTACGGCTATTTCTGACGGCTTTAAAAAACGATTTGGAGAGCGAAGCGCGGCAGAAATCATTTCATTTTTAAACGATTATATGAGCAGAATGGTTACCTGCATTTCGCTTACAGGAGGAACGGTCGATAAGTTCGAAGGAGATGCAATTATGGCGTGTTGGGGAGTATTGCGAAACGACGATTTATCGTGGGAAAATCGAGAAAAAACATCTGTAACGCGCGCTCTAAAGCAAGCCGCACACGAGCAATATGTCAAAGAAGACGCTTTAAGCGCAATTACTTGCTGCATTGCTATGCGCTATTCGCTTGCAAAATACAACAAAGACGCAGAAGCGTTTACAAAAGCACACGAAGGAGAGCCGTTAGCGCAATACAAGCCGCATATTCGTATCGGAGCTGGATTGAACAGCGGCAGAGCAACCGTCGGCTTTATGGGGTCTTTTGATAAAATGGAGTTCACCTCTATCGGCGACAGCGTCAACTTTGCCAGCCGAACAGAAGCGAGCAACAAGCCGTGCGGCACAGATATTTTGATAACCGAAGACACATACAACCTGTTAAAATACGATTATATCCGTTGCTTTGAAAACGATTTTACGATAAAGCTAGAAAACAGAATGAATGAAATCGTCGTAGAGCGGATTCCTGTCGGCTTTGAAGTAAAAGGAAAAGGAGAACAGCATTTTTACGGCGTTGTGAATATGCCGAGATTTAATATCGAAGCGTTTTTCAAGGCGGGCGACCCTCATTTTGAAGTAGACGCAGACTGCGAGAAAGTAGCAGGACCATTCGGACCGAGAACGCTTAAAGAAATGCGATTGTTACTCGGTATTGCAGAGCCAGATTTTGGAGAAGTAAATCTAAATGAAGAAGAAAACAAAATCCAAGTTGCATCTAAGTGATGTGTTTCTCGTTCTCATTTGCTTGTCTGCTGCACTATTCTTCTTGCACTTATTTTATAAGGACTTGTATTCATACACGACGAGAAGCGACAAAAAGCCTATCGGAAAAATCTCTTATACCTACCGCACGACACAGCGGAAATTCGATGACCGCGTTGTTTGGGAGCGCGTCGCTCAAAATGCAGCTTTGTATAACGCCGATACAATCAGAACAACACAGGAAGCGCACACAATCATACAGTTCAAAGACGGCACTGTTTTAGATTTACTTGAAAACACAATGCTGCAAGTTTTTTTCAGCGAAAGCGAGGGCTTGCAAATTACGATAAACGACGGCGGTATTGAGCTAAACTCTTCTCAATCCGAGAGAGAAAGCAAAGTCGTATTTGAAGACGGCTCAAGCGTGAAAGTCGATTCGGGAACTTCCCTTTCCGCCGCAGCCGACGTAAAAAACAGAGAAAAAAACGTCGAAATCAAAAGCGGAAATGCGCAAATCACTACAGAAGCAGGGGACGAAATGGAGTTAGTAGAAGGCACTTCTGTTACTGTTTCAACGGCTGGGCGCATATTAAAGAACCCGCTTTCTGTAACGTATCCGCCGAAAGAGCTCAAAATCCTCAATACTGACAACAACGAATTTACGAATATCGAATTTGCTTGGAAAAACGAAACAGATGCTCCCGTTATTGTGCAGACTTCAAAAGTGAAAAACTTTTCTACTCTTTTAACAGACGAAATTATCAATTATTCGTCCTCTTATACCCTTGAAGCCCCAAACGGTACAACATATTGGAGAGTACTGACGATGTATACTATCAATACTCCAATTGAAGGAAAAATCATCATCGATAACAGCACGAACATGCACTCGCTTTCACCTCTTGACACTGCGATATATCGCTACACTGCCGAACTTCCGCGCATAAAGTTTCGCTGGAGCGGAAATGAAAACGCCTCTCATTATCGCCTTGTCATCTCTTCCACTCGCGATATGCAAAACGTCGTCGCAACTCGAGAAGTACAGGACGCATTTTTAACGCTCGATTCTATTGGAGAGGGAACATGGTATTGGCAAGTTACGCCGTATTATTCTTTTAACAACATCGGTTACACAGGCGCAAGTGAAATCAGCTCTTTTGTCATAGAAAAGACCGAGCAATACAATCCTCCAGAATTGCTTCTGCCCTCGTCCCATGCAACGCTTTTTAGAAAAGAAGACACGCCTTTAATTGCTTCTTTTGCGTGGAAAACAGAGCTTGAAAACGCCTCTCATACGCTTTTAATCGCTCGCGATGAACTGATGGAGAGTATCGTCTTGAGAGAAGACGTGTCTGGCGGACGCTTTCAAAAAGAGCTAGACACACAAACGTTTTCTGAGGGCACATATTATTGGAAAATAAAGAGAGTGTCTGCTGAAGAAGATACAGAATCAAGCGTTCGCCTCTTCAATATAGCGCAGTATGTCCCTGAAGAAAATAAATTGCTCTACCCGCCCGATAATTTCAGTGCAGAGGCAAGCATACTGTCTTCTTTGCAATTTTTGTGGAAAAAAGCGGACGAATACAAGAAAGAGCAAAGCGTGTTTCAAGTCGCACGAGATGAAGCGTTTAACAGCTTACAAATAGAAAAAGTACTCGATGCCTCGTTTATCGGCTCTCTAGCCTTGACAGAGGGAAAATATTATTGGAGAGTCGGAGTGAAAAGTAGCGATGAGGAGGCAAAGGCTTTTACTCCCGTGCGTTCTTTTACGGTCTTAAAAGAGCTTGATACGCCAAAGATTACCTCTCCGCTCTATAATCAAGAAGTCGTCGTTTCGGGCTCTAAGACTGTTCCTATTGCATGGCAGAGAGTAAGCGGCGCAGACAGCTATAACGTAAAAATCTTTGACGAAGAAGAAAACCTCATCACCGAGCAGCTTTCTGTTAAATCTCTTTCCTGTGATTTTGCGCTTGTTACAGGCTCTTACGTTGTTCGCGTGCAAGCGCAAAGCAGCGGCTCGGATATTGCAATAGCGCGTCAAGGCACTGCGTCCTCTCTTTCGTTTCGTGTGAGAAGCCCCGAAGCGATTGTGCTTGAAACTCCTTTGAACAATGCAGAAATTGAGGGCTTAACAGCATTGCGGCAACCGACTTATTTTTCTTGGCAGATTGGAAAAGACAAAGCAGCGTCTTATACTTTTATATTGGAGAAAGAGCAAAAGAACGGCACATTTAGCGAAGTGAATTCCTCTTCTAACAGTGGGCATAGCGTTATGCTGCGCCGTCTTGAAGAGGGAAGATATAAATGGAGCGTCAGCGCACGCACAGCTGATAATATGCCGCTTGATTCCGAAGAGCATTTCTTTGTGATAACCGAGATACCGCCGCTCTCTCTTCCGAATTTGCTAGAGCCAGAGAACAATCTTACAATGGGGGAAGCATATCTCAAAGACCACAGAACGATTGTTTTCCGTTGGCAAGGAGTAAAGGGCGCGACTGCATATGATTTTGCGCTGTACAAAGTAGAAAGTAATGGAAAAAGAAGCGTTGTGATGTCGAAAAAAGGTATGAGAGAAACACAGGTACGCTTAACCGACCTTACCGTTCTTGATATAGGGGAGTTTGAATGGAGCGTGCAAGCTCATTCGTATGCAAGAGACGGCTTTGAAGAGCAAGCAAGCCCCGTTGCAAAAGCGATGTTCTCTATTCGTTTTGAAAAGCCGACTAGCATCGAATCCAAAGAAACAGGAAGTATGTATGCTCAATAGATTTCGCTTATATAATCTTTTTCTCTTTGTTTTTACAGTTTTCTTTCTCAATAGACCTTTGTCGAGTGAGGAAAAAAAATTTACGCAAAGAATCGAATGGAAAGCAGATAAAAGCGCGTATGAGTATCGCGTCGAGTTAAAATCTGGCGAAAAATCCACAATGTACACAACAGATAAAACGAGTATTGAATTGCATTTGCAAGCAGGAAAGTACTCATATCGCATTTTTGTCTATGATTTTCTCGGACGGCAAGCGACAGTGAGCGAATGGAAGAGCTTTGAAATAGTAAAGGCAAGCACCCCGAAAATCTCGTTAGACGAAAGCGAAAGCATAACAGCAGACGAAGAGGGAAATATAGAACTTGCTATTGATATTGCAAACATTAGTGCAAACTCTGTTATAGAGCTCGTATCAGATTCTATAGTCGGCTCGTTCGTTATCGAGGGAAACAAAAAGAGTGTGTCAGAAGTTGAGAAAGTCTCAAAAGTGCAATTTGCCAATGTACCCGCAGGCAAATGGAAGATTCGCGTTACAAACCCGTCGGGACTTTCAAGCGAAAGCGAGGATACAATCACCGTAATAGAAAAACCCGTCGTCAGCGCAGAAGAGCCGAGTGAAAATGCGGCTACAGAAGATACAGAAAAAACTAAAACTGTCAGCGACGAACAGAGCGAAATTACAGACGAGAGCGAAGATAAGGAAGAAGAAAAAGAAATTGCTGAAGAGGAAACTGAAAAAGTGCCTCAAATAGCAGAAACAGAGGAGGAACAGCCCGATACTTTTACAAAGCAGCCTGAGGCTGAGCCTGTAGCTGAAAAAAAGAAAAAAGTCAAAACGCCAAAGCCTCCAAAACCGCCGTATATCTGCAAAGACATACACATAATGGCTGGATACCGTATGCCGTTTTGCGTTATGAACACGCTTTCTCCTCCGCAAAGCGATGTATTTCAAAGCCCGAACTTTTCTTTTATCTTGCCAGATATATATATATCGTATTTCCCGAAAAAGAGCGAAAAAAACAGATTCGGCTTAGAGCTTTCTTTTTCGCAAACGTCATTTGACTACAGCGGCGAAAGCGAGTTCTACAAAGCAGAACTCGACACAATGCTTTTTTCCACCTCGTTCGTCTATCAGCATACTTTGTTTTCTCAAAAAACATTCTTGAGCCTAAAAGCAGGCTTGGGGACGATGACCATCAATAAAAGCGCAGAATACACCGTTTCCGCAGACGGCAGAGAGAATTCTTCCTCTTCTTTCTATGCCTATCCTGCGCTGAATCTCGGTTTTTCTCTCTTTGCCATTCCGCTCAAATACATCTGCGCAGAAGCAGGTTTGCATTACACGCACATACTCATCGACAGAACAAAGCAAACTATCTTTCTTTCTCCCTATTTCGCTCTCGGCTTTCGCTTATAGGAGGCGGCTATGCTTAAAAAACTGCAAACAAATTCTGTCATTCTATTGTTATTTGCCCTTCTTTTTCTCTCAAACTGCGATATGAATTTTGAAGAAGACATCGAAGAGGAAACGCACACAACATATACTTTCTTTGCCTCTCGTGAAAATACTTCGCTTTCGGCAGAACGCCTTTATGAAATCGGCACTTCACTCACTTCCTCTACTCTCCCCGACCTTATGCAAGACGGCGTAAACGCTTTCAAAAAGGGCTATTACATCAGCGGCTGGTCATATTGGAAAAACCCCGACACACAAAACGAAGAGAAGCCCGATTGGATTACAGCAGATGAAGCGGGTACTGTCGAACATATCACCATTCACCCAGAGCGAGCGTATTTCTTCGTGTCGAACTTTCTTCCGATAACATACTATCTGCGCTTCAATGCAAACGGCGGCTCTGGCGTAATGGAAAATCAAGTTTTTACTTACGATGTATCCGCTCGTCTTAGCAAAAACCTTTTCACCCGCAACGGCTACGACTTCAAAGGCTGGGGACGAAACGCAAGCGATATTTCTGTTTCTTACAGCGATGAAGCAGAGATAGAAAACCTCACGGCGCAAAAAAACGCTCTCATCGATTTATATGCGATTTGGTGGAAAACAGAGATAACTCTTTCTTTCGACGCAAACGGCGCAAGCGGCTCGATGTCGGCTGTCAAAGTGAAAATCGGCGACACGATTCCTTTAAATACCTTTGTGAAAGAGGGCTACACGTTTTCGCATTGGAGCAGCAGTGCAGACGGCTTTGGCTCTGTCTATTACAGCGACGGCGAGGAGCTAACCGAAGCAAATTGGTGCAACGACGACACAACTCTTTTTGCACAATGGAGCATAAACACCTATACGCTCACCATTTGCGACACCGACGGCTCTTATTTGTACTCACAGCCTTGCAACTGGAATGAAGAAACGGCAATTTCATACACACCGACAAAAACAGGCTACACTTTTCTCGGCTATTCAAGCACAAGCGGCGGAAGCGTCGAATACAGCGAAAGCATAACGCTCACCGCAGACAAAACGCTTTATGCAGTCTGGCAAGAGCAAACAATGACCGTGAACTATGACGCAAACGGCGGAAGCGGCACTATGGCAAGCGAGAGCGTGAAGTTTTCTCACCTCCCGCTTACCATAAAAGAGAATGTGTTTACAAAAGAAGGCTATACGTTCACCTATTGGCTCGGCACAGACGGAAAAACGTATAATGCAAACGATTCAATCTCCTCATCGAATTGGGTTTCTGGCACATTGACGCTTTTTGCACAGTGGCAAGCGCGCGGACAGGTCAACGAAACAACTAACAGCGCAGGTGTTTCAGTCAGCTCGACGAGTACGGGATTAACATTTACGGCATATTCTGGCTATAGCGTTTATGTGTGGTTCATCAACAGCGAAAAGCAAAGCTCTTCAACGAATACGCTAAGTATCTCCTATAGCGACTATCCCACAGGAGAGCATACTATTATCTGCTATTGTATCAGCGGACAAACTACCGCCGAATACGTCGCCACCTTTACGGTGAACTGACAGCTAAGTTGAATTTGACAAAACAAGCTGAGCTTGACAAAACAGGCTTTGCCTGACAAATTTCGTAAAAATGTCATTGACACAGACAATAGAAGTGTATACAATACGTTCTTGTTGAGTATGACAGATTCGGGGGTTTTGTATGGCAGAATATAATATCGAAAAGCAGCACGCAAAGGGCAAGCTTCACGCGATTGAGAGAATTAACGCTCTTGTAGACGCAGGCAGTTTTATGGAAATGTACGCCCTTGCTCGCCACCAATGCACTAATTTCGGTATGGACAAAAAAGAGATTCCTTACGACGGCGTTATCACAGGTTTCGGCACGATTAACGGCAAGAAAGTCGCTATCTATGCACAAGATTTCACTGTGCAGGGCGGCTCTTTGGGCAAAGTGCACGGGCAGAAAATCGCTGAACTTATCGAAAAGGCTATCGAAGTTAAATGCCCTGTCATCGGAGTGAACGATTCAGGCGGAGCGCGTATTCAAGAAGGCGTTGACGCTCTGTGCGGTTACGGCGACATCTTTTATCAGAACGTGCGCGCATCAGGCGTTATTCCGCAGATTTCTATCGTCGCAGGTCCTTGCGCAGGCGGCGCGGTCTACTCTCCAGGACTCACCGATTTCATCTTTACGATTGACCAGATTTCTCACATGTATATCACAGGTCCAAAAGTCGTAAAGCAAGTTATGTTTATGGACATCAGCGATGAAGACTTAGGCGGCGCATCAATCCACAGCCAAAAGTCAGGCGTTGCGCACTATCGCTGTGCAAACGAAAACGAGTGCTACGAGAAAGTAAGAAAGCTCCTCGACTATATTCCGCATTTTTACGGCGACAAAGAGCCGTTCGCTTCTCGCATTACCACGCACAAAGGGCTTTTCGGCTCTGAAAAGACAGAAAAAGATTTTGCATACACCGAAAGCAAAGCAGACGAGCTCAATACTATTCTCCCAGAAGAAAGCCACAAAGGCTACGACATTCACGAAGTGATTAACCGCGTTGTAGACGACGGCTCATTCTTCGGCGTTATGGAAGAGTTCGCACAGAACGCTATCACAGGCTTTGCAAAAATCGAGGGAAAGACGGTCGGCATTGTGGCGAACAATCCTGGCTTTCTCGGCGGTATTTTGAACTGCGACGCTTCAGACAAAATCGCGCGCCACGTTCGTTTCTGCGACTGCTACAACATTCCGCTTTTGAACTTCGTCGATGTTCCAGGCTTTGTTCCAGGTCCTCAAGAAGAGCAAAAAGGCATTATCCGACACGGCGCAAAAGTGCTGTATGCCTACAGTGAAGCGAGCGTGCCGAAAGTTACGGTTATCACGCGCAAAGCATACGGCGGTGCATATATCGCGATGTGTTCAAAGCACTTGGGCGCAGATTTCGTCTTTGCGTGGCCAAAGGCAGAAATCGCGGTTATGGGCGCAGAAGGTGCAACGGGTATTTTGTACGCAAAAGAAATGAAAGACCCAGCCAACGCCGCATTGGTCGAGCAGAAGAAAGCTGAATACAAAGAAACGTTTATGACACCGACGATTGCCGCACAGCGCGACTATATCACGGCTGTTATCAATCCAAGCGAAACACGCGACAAAGTGGTAAAGAGCTTTAATTTCCTTGAAACAAAGACTTCAAACGATGCTCTTTCAAGAAAGCACGGTAACATTCCTTTGTAACCTCTCCCCCGTCCCTCTCCTTGCAGGCGAGGGGCGAAACATCTCTTTCAACAGCCATAGGAGCATAAAAAGAGCTATTGCCTCTTTCAAAGCAGCCTCTGGCTGTTTAATATTGTTTACAGAAAAATAAATTTTGAGCGAACGAGCCTAGACTGGTATTGAAGAGAAAATCAGCCTCATATCTCAGTCTGCACTAGGCTAATCTCAAAGGCGAAACCAGTACCTTGTCGGCGTTGAGAAGGTAAGACCTCAAAGCCGACAAGGTAAGTCCTCGAACGCGACAAGGTAAGACCTTGAGCTTGAGAAAGTAAGACCTTACGTTTGACAAGGTAAAGGGCAAAAAAACGGCCGCACTTTTGATGCAGCCGTTTTTTGTTATGCTACGCGTTTATGCAGCAACTCGGATTTTCTTAGGCGCAAAAGCCTTTGTATAAGTGTCTTTACGAGGCTTCGTAACAATCTTTACTTCATATTCTCCGCTATCCAATCCGTCTGGCACAAAGAATACGATGGTTTCTTTTGCCTTTTGGAAATAGCCCGTTACACGCAAAGTGTCTGTGCCGTTCATCAAAAACACCCCTTGCTCACTGTCCTTTGCGTCAAAAAGCATATACAGCCCTTTCAGCACAACAGGCATTCTCGACTTTACAACAAGCTCGTCTGTGCTGCCGCCATCACCGTCAGAAACGCTGATTTCCGTAATCTTGACATCGCTCACTGGCAAATACGGCACAATTTTATATTGCAGAGAGCCCTTTATCGCAGAAAGGTATTTTTGATTCACTTCAAACACAATATTGATGTTGTTGTCGCCCAAACCAAGCGTAAAGCCGCCATCTTTGTTCTCGCACGTTCCTGTGGCAACGACGCGGAAAGAACCGAACGGAAATACGATTTTTTCGCCCTTCGCCAAATGCTTTTTGAACAGATTGCCGCTAATCGTCATTGCAGCCTGCGCATCGACTTCAGTAAATGTGGAGTTAAAATCCTTCATTTCTGAAATAAGTTCGTCTTTTGAAATCACTCCAGAGTTTACGCTCTTGAAGCAATAGCCTTCGCCTAAGTTGTTCTTTTGTGTCGCAACTTGTAACATTTGTTTGCTCCTTGAAGATTTATACGATAAAATCTTCAAAATTACTTGACAAAGGCTGTAGAAAAATGCTATATTCTCAATCACTTGTGTTGCTTTCTACAGCCAACATGAACTATTCTCAGGCTTGTAGTACCAGTACAAGTCTGAGAGACCTTGCAACGATTTTCATTGCAAAAACAATTATATTCTATCCATTTTACTTGTTCAAGTCTTTTATACTCAAATTCTGTAATTTCTTTAGTGTTTTTCTATTTACAACAATTTTTTCTAACTATATCTAGCGCATACATTCTCACCTATTTTCAAAAGTTTCAACTGGTACAGTAGACCTGTTCGATAATTGTCATTATCGGGTTCGACCCGATAATCTGAGGCACAG
>CALDID010000222.1 GCA_937901865.1 uncultured Treponema sp. | reverse complement strand
TACCGTCGGTAAGATGTACACCTTACAGGCGGTAAGATGTATTAAATACCATCGGTAAGCTGTAAGCGTTTTTGCAAAAGCCTTTAGAAAGAAGTTTCTGTATTATCAACGCAATTTAGGAAGAAAAAAAATCAAAAAAAGTTTTAAAAAACTATAGAAACTTCTTGCCGTTTTATGCTACTATCGCATTTACGTTTTTATGACATACAACATATTTTTTTGAAGGCAGGTAAACTACAGTGTTTAACCGTCAGGACTATGTTTCGGACTCTGATTGGCAGAGGTACATGGACTTTTCAAAGGATTTGGAAACCCCAAACGTCGTCATCAATCTGCACACGATTAAGATGAACTTCTTGCAGCTCAAGAAATCTTTTCCGTATGCACATATCTATTATGCAGTGAAAGCATGCCCGGGAATTCCCGTAGTGCGTATGCTTGCAGAGCTCGGTTCAAACTTCGATATTGCTTCTCGCTATGAGCTTGACGAAGTGCTTTCGCTGGGGATTTCTCCAGACAGAATATCCTACGGTAACACCATCAAAAAAGCACGCGATGTAAAGTATTTTTACGAAAAAGGCGTGAGAATGTTTGCGACCGATTCAAAAGAAGACCTTAAAAACATCGCCCGTGAGGCTCCTGGCTCTCGCGTGTATGTGCGCATTTTGGTTGAAAGCACTGCGACGGCGGACTGGCCTCTTTCAAGAAAGTTCGGTTGCCATCCAGATATGGCGTATGACCTTTTGGTGCAAGCGCGCGACTTAGGACTTACTCCTTACGGCATTTCCTTCCACGTTGGAAGCCAACAGCGCGACATCGGACAATGGAATGACGCGATTGCAAAGGCGAAATATCTTTTCACTTCTCTCGAAGAGGAAGAGGGCATCAAGCTCACAATGATAAATATGGGCGGCGGATTCCCTGCGCATTACATTCAGCCGTCAAACGAACTCGACGATTATGCAAGCGAAATCACGCGCTATCTTGATGACGATTTCGCCGAAGACCGCCCGATGATTGTCCTTGAGCCAGGTCGTTCGCTCACAGGTGATTCAGGCATTATGGCAAGCGAAGTCGTTCTCGTTTCTCGCAAGAACAACACGGCATTGCAGCGCTGGGTGTATCAGGACGCAGGCAAGTTCAACGGACTTATCGAAACAATGGACGAGTCGATTAAGTACCCGATTATCACCGAAAAAGACGGCGGCAAAGAAGGCGAAGTTATCCTTGCAGGACCTACCTGCGACAGCGCCGACATTATGTATGAAGACAAAAAATACACCTTGCCGATTGACCTCAAGAGCGGCGACAAGCTCTATTGGCTTTCGACAGGCGCGTATACATCGAGTTATGCCAGCGTGTATTTCAACGGTTTTCCGCCGATTAAAACTTATTATATGGGCGAAAACGGCGAGAACGTAACAGAATAAAGGCAAAGCCTTTTTTAAAAGCACACTTATTAGATAAAGGGCTTGAAATAGAGCCCTTTTTTCTTGCCGTTAGAAAGGAGTGTGTATGGATTTTTTTGAGTTAAAAGCAGTTATTGAACTTGCGAAAACGTTGCATTTTGCACGGGCGGCGGCGAAAATCAATTTAAGCCCATCGGCATTAAGCCGTCTTATCTCTCGTGTTGAAGAGGAATGTGGCACGCTGCTTTTTGACCGTGATAATCGCGATGTACAAATAACAGACGCAGGCAAATTATTCGTTACCTTTGCAATGAAATGTCTCGGCGAATATGATGAGCTTATGCACGCATTTTCTGCAAGTGAATCAATATCAGGAACACTGAGAGTGTATGCTTCTGTTACCGCGTGCTATTCAATATTGCCAAAGTTCGTAAAGCACTTATCGATAAAATATCCCGCCATTCATTTAAGCGTGCAGACAGGCGACCCCGCAGGCGCAATAGAAAGCGTTAAAAACGACAGCGCGGATATTGCAGTTGCCGCAATACCAGACGACGGCATTTATGGTTTAGATTGCATAAGCGTGTGTCAAAGTCCGCTTGTGTTTGCGGCAGTAAACGGAGGGGCTTATGTTGATGTAGAAGGCTCGCCTCAAGACATCGTTTCTTCAGTGCCTTTGATTTTGCCAAAAACAGGGCTTGCAAGAAAGAGGTTTGACGCTTGGATACAAAGCAGAAATGTAAAGCCTGTAATTGCCGCGGAAACAGAGGGAAATGAAGCAATTATGGCAATGGCACAGCTGGGAATCGGGATAGGATTAGTTCCTGAAATTGTATTGCAAAACGGACCATACAGAAGCGGTTTTACTTGTCATAACGCAGGAAATGCACTCGGCTTTTACAATATCGGCTTTATTCAAAAGACAAAAATAACAGGCGGCGAAAATAAAAAGAAGATTCGCGCCGCCGTTGATGACACTTTAACTGAGTGCTATGGTATGCGAAACGATTAGGCAAAAAGAGCCTTTAGCGCGTCTTTAGAGCAAGCTCCAACCTTTTGGTTTACAGCCTGTCCATTTTTGAAAACGATGAAGCAAGGAATGCTCATAATGCCGTATTTTTGAGCAAGTTCTTCTTCATCGTCAACATTCACCTTGCCGATTTTCACGCTATCGCCCATTTCGCCAGCCAACTCTTCGACAACAGGTCCCATCATCTTGCACGGACCGCACCACGTTGCCCAAAAATCCACTAGCACAGGTTTATCTGATTCAAGCACTTCACTCTGAAAGTTCTTCTCTGTTAATTCTAAACTCATAGTATTCCTCCTAAAGAATTCTTTGATTGTATACAATCTAAATATACTCTCTTTTAACAAAAAAATCAACAGAAAAACATATTTTTACAAACTTTTCTTAATGCAGTGCCGAATTTATTTTTTCTCAGCGAAATGCTATAAATTATTTTGAGGTTTTCTATACAAAACACTGTTTTTGTAGTATCATTTATGTATGACGCAATCGCCTCCGAGTCAAATAGACAAGCAAGAAATAAAAAGGATTATCAAAGATTTCTGCCTAATGGACGACATCTTTATGACAACGTTTTTTGACGGCGAAAATGAAATCACACAGTATGTACTAAGAATATTGCTAGACAAAACTGATTTAATCGTAATAGAATCGAAAAGTCAGCTAAACATCGCAAATCTTTATGGACGCGGTGGCAGACTTGATATTTTGGCAAAAGACAGTACAGGCAGCCTTTTTGACATTGAAATACAGCGACTTGATGCAGGGGCTGGACAAAAAAGAGCTCGTTTTAATAGCGCACTCATCGACACGAGGTTTTTAAAGGCAGGAGAGAGCACAGAGAAACTTCCTGAAACGTATGTCATATTCATCACTGAAAATGATGTTTTGCACGGCGGAAAACCGATTTATCACATCGATAGAATAATTCGAGAAACTGCTATGCCGTTTTTAGACGAATCTCACATAATATATGTAAACAACTCATACAGAGAAAATGATTCTATTGGGAACTTAATGCACGATTTTGCCTGTAAAAATGCAAACGATATGAAAAGCAATCTGCTTGCAAAGAGGGCAAAGTATCTAAAAGAGAATGAAATGGAGGTGCAAACAATGAGCAGTGCATTTGAACAATACTTCAATAAAAGACAGGCCGAATGGAGAGCCGCAGGAATAGCAGAGGGAAAAGCTGTAGGAATAGCAGAAGGAAGGGCTGTAGGAATAGCAGAAGGAAAAGCTGAGGGTAAGGCTGAAGCGGCGGCAGATTTAATTGTTGCGGGCAGAATGGCGGAAGAGGAAGTTTCTGTGATTTTTAAGTTCACGCCAGCGCAAATGGAAATGGTCAGAACGATTTGCAAGCAAAAGCGGGAAAATACTCTTTAGCATTTTATAGGCGCAACTCTTCACGATTTCATTTGTGTAGGAGAAACGCGAAATAATCTGCACAAACAACAAAGGGGCTTGCACTCAGTAGAAGTGTAGCCCCTTTGTATTAGTTATTACAAAATCGCGTGCGTTCGATTAGAAGTTATAGCGAACGCCAACACCTGTTGAGTGGCGTGTGTAATCTGTATCAGAGCTAACCTGCAACCACACATTTACATCAGCCTTTTCACTTGCATTGAATACAACTGATGGAGTGATTGTGCAGTACATATCGCGGTCAATGTCACCATACTTGTCGTCATAATCGTGAGGAACGAACAATGTGCTTTCTGCGCGGAGAGCTACGATGTCAGAGAGCTTGTACTGAACATATGGATTGATTGTTGCCATAGTACCATCACCAGAAGTAAAGAACCAAGCATCATCAGCAACATAGAAATATGCTATAGCACCGAAAAGAACAGGGTCTGCATCATATTCGACATTTGCATCAATCAAGAGATTGTCTGTGTAATCTCTGTCTTTGTAATAACGAATATCGTCCTTTTCCACCCATTTGTTTTCATCATAATCATAATACCACTCATCAGCGTAGTGTTTAGCATAGTCAGCTTGGAAACCTGCTGCAAGAGTAAGATTCTCAATGCCTTTGAAGAGGAATGAACCATAGAATACACCAGAGAAGTGTGCACCACCTGCGATTGCAAATGTATCATTCTCAAATCTTGCGCTCAAAGAGAACAAGCTAGCGTCAAACTTTGCATGTCCATCTCTGTTAACTTTTTTCTGATTATCCTTTTCGCTATCATCATAGTGCCAATATGCAGGGTTGTAGTCGCTTCCCTGCAAAGTAATAGCAAGCTGTTCAATAGGCTTGATTACAAGGCGAACACCCATGCAGCCATCAAACGCCGCACCGTTGTCATCGTCTGCTGCTGTGTAGTTGTCTACAAGCTTACCCCCCTCGACGATTACCATATCTTCAAAGAACTTTGCATAAGCCATTGCATAATCAACATTGCCCATTCCAAAGTTATCTGAACTTGTAAGCTCATGCGTAAAACGGAAATTCACACCACCGTTGTCACCGTCATAATCAACATCAAGTCTTCCTCTACTTGCTCCGCCCCAATGGTCGCCATTTACCCAAGTTGTGCCAATAGGACTCTCATAATCAGCGTCTGCTACGCTGTCAGAAATATCGTCAGAAAGACCGCCGCGAATGTGTCCTGAAACTTTCAAGCCTTCGCCTGCGCTGATTGTAGCAAGAGCTAAAACAGAAGCTGCTGCTGTTGCAATAAGTTTTTTCATAAGAAATCTCCTTCATAGAGTAACTTTAGCTATTCAGTGTTGTTTTATCACCGCTAAAGCTCCTATATGCGCCTACTATATTCCAAAATGACATTTTGTGCAATAGTGTCGCTCAAAAAAAACTCTAATTGAGATTTTTTTAATTTTTTCCACACTCACAGATTTTCTTCTTTTTGTTTCTTGCAAAGAGCAGAGTATGTGTTACTTACAGTAACAGAGTGTGTGTTACTTACAATAACAGAGTATGTGTTACTTACAGTAATAGAGTGTGTGTTA
>CALDID010000221.1 GCA_937901865.1 uncultured Treponema sp. | reverse complement strand
AAAAATGTAGTAATGGTGCCAGAATGGGCGCGTGTCGCTACCGAAGAGAATGAGCGCGGGGATTTTTCGGCGCTGAAGTGGATTGACGGGAGCGGTCTTGAAACGGACAAAGCCGAATATATGACGGGCGAAGGCGTGAAACTGCGCTTTGAGGCAAATGCAGAAAGTGCGAGCGACGGCGAAGAGGTGTTTGCGCTCATATACCGCAGCAATGCCGAAAGCAAAGACGACTTTATGCAGAAAATCCCGTGCGCAGTGAAAAACGGCAAAGTTTCAGGCGAAATCCTGATAAAAGAAACGGACGATGTGCTTGCATCGCTTTCGCAAGTGCCCGCATATTTCTTTGCGCTCGGCTCACAAATATCCGCGCCGATTACTATCGCGTTTGCCTTCAAGATTACAATCTGGAGCAATCCGTATCGGGACGTTCAGAACGACAGTTATGTGCTTGAAGATATGAACGGCAAAAAGTATTCGCAGAGAAAATACTGCAATGACGACAAAATTCCTGTTGACGAGGAGCATTATTATCTCAAGTTTACGGACGTGAAGCCTTCGCTGACGTATCAAATCAGGTACATTCTGCAAAACGGAAAATACGGTCATATCATTTATGACAATCTTTCTTTCGCGGAACTGATGGGCGACTAAAGGGGGAATGTTATGAAAGCAAACAAAATCATCATTTGTATTTTGGCGGCGGCGGTCGTGCTGTATGGTTGTGCCACTCTGTCGACGGGAACGCTCGGAACACTCGCCGAGGTGGAAAAATACGACGAAAACGGGAACAAAGTCTATGCGCGCAATGAACTCGGCGTTCAAGAATGGAAATATGACGGCAGCGGCAAGGTTGTGTATGCAAAAGATACGTCGATTGGAAGCGAGATGTGGATAGATTACGACGGCGAAGGCAAGATGACGTACCGAAAATCTGCCGTAAAAAATCCGCGCGCCGCTGTTTCAGAGGTGGAAGAGGTCTGGTATGACGCGCACGAAAACGAGATTAAGCGGGTGTCGAACGGCAGGGAGCGCAAAACCGTGCTGGAATATGATTCGGCGGGGAACGTCATTCACCGAGTGGAAGGCTGGGGCAATGAATTGTGGTACGAGTACGACGAGCGGGGAAACAGAACGCGGGAAAAGTGCGCGCTATACGATTTTTTTACCGATTACGACAAGTACGGCAACGAAACGCATATAGTTCATATTTTTGCTGGTTCGGGCGGCTTTGAAGAATATTGGATTGAACACGAGTACGACGAACGCGGAAATGTCCTGCACTCAAAGAACACCAAAAGCCGCGAAGAATATTTTTTTGATTATGACGCGCAGGAAAGATGCGTTTACGAGCGGCACATCTATGCGGAAGTCTCGCGGCAGGTTATGGGGGAAGAAACGGAGGAGTGGCGCAAATACGATGAGCGGGGGAATCTGGTGCATACAAAAAGTTCGCGCGGCGGGGAATATTGGTATGAGTACGACGAAAAGGGGAATCTGACGCGCAGCACAGACAACGACGGCGGCGAAACGCGGTATGTCTATTCGTTCTACAAGAACGGCGCGGTAAAGACCGTCAAAACGTATACAAAGTAATAAGAGTATTTCGTGAAGCGATTATCTCTATATCAATAAAATTTGTAAGAACTTTACAATTGCAATTTTACAGCCATACTGATATAATTTATCAATATGGAAGAAGAAGAAATTGGATATACGATTGAAGAGGCTATTGCAGAAGCAACTCGCTGTTTGAAATGCGGAAAGCCTATGTGTCGGACTGGTTGTCCTATAGAGAATGATATACCTGCGTTTAATCGTGCATTGTCGCTTGGTAATATCGGGGAAGCGCACGAGATAATTGCTCAAAGAAGCAATCTGCCTGCTATTTGCGGTCGCGTGTGTCCGCACGAAAAGCAGTGTGAAGGGCATTGTATTCTTAATAACAAAGGCAAGCCTATTCGCATAGGAAAAATCGAAAGATTTATTGCAGATTTCCATGCACAGATGAAATTAGCGCATGAAAAATTACCTGCAAAGACTCGTGGTAAAGTTGCCGTTATTGGCTCTGGACCTGCAGGCTTGACGGTTGCAGGCGATTTGGCAAGACAGGGCTTTAATGTTGTCGTTTACGAAAGTGAGGCAGAACCTGGCGGAATCTTGCTGTATGGTATTCCTGATTTTCGATTGCCGAAAGATGTTGTGCGCCGCGAGATAAAGAATATTATGTCGCTAGGTGTAACATTTATGCCGAATACGATGGTCGGTCGGGATATTACGATAAAGCAAATACTTGAAGAGCAGGGATATGACGCTGTATTTATCGGAACGGGAACAGCTCTTGCTCGCGGACTTAATCTTGAGGGCGAAAACCTAAAGGGTGTTGTTCAGTCGAATTATTTGCTTCACATGGTGCGCCTTTACAACGACGGAAAAGTGGACAGAAATGAAGTGCCGATTGACGAGGGCGATGATGTTATTGTTATCGGAGCTGGTAATGTTGCAATGGACGCGGCTCGCACAGCGGTCAGAATGAAGGCGAAAAGTGTTACTGTTTGCTACAGAAAAACTATCGATGATATGAAAGCTGCTCGTGCAGAATATGACGGCGCAATCAAAGACGGTGTTGTATTTTTGTGGCAGCATACGCCTGTGAGCTTCGAGGGAGAAAACGGCAAGCTAACGGGCTTTAAGGTATCAACTCCCGACGGCGAAAAGGTGATAAAGGCTGATAAAGTTTTGCTTGCGGTAGGTTCAAGACCTGCGGCGCAGATTGTAGCAGGAACGCCAGATATTGCAGTGAACGAAGCAGGGTACTTTATCACAAAAGAAAAGCCGTATGGTATGACGAGTATGCATGGCGTATTTGCAGGCGGCGATATTGTACATCAACCTGCGACTGTTGTTCTAGCAATGCGAGAGGCAAAAAAAGTTGCAGCTGGCATAGCGACGTATGTTGATGCTAAAAAACTTCTTGAAGAGTGCTAATATTGCATAAAATCTTTAATTATTTGCTTGAAGAATGACGAAAAAGGCGTTAGAATAAAGTCATAAGATACTAATTCTAATAAAGGAGTTTGTATGGCGAGCAGCGATACACAGTTGCAACTGGTAACCTTTCAGCTTGGTGAAGAATTATATGGCGTAGATATCATGGACGTAAAAGAAATCGTAAAGACTTCTGCTGTGCGCCCAATTCCTAATGCACCATATTATGTAGAAGGTATTGTTAATCTTCGTAGTGAAATTCTTCCTATAATGAATCTTCATAAGCGTTTCCATCTGAAGAAGCTTGAATCGACAGAAGAAGATAATGAGTATGACGGCGGATTCCTTATCTTGAACATCGATGGCAATAAGATTGGTATTATTATTGACCGCATTGCCAGAGTTGTTACAATCAATAACGATGATATAAAAGCTCCGCCGCAGATGCTTAGCGGTATTGGAACAGAATATATCAGTGGTGTTGTTCGCCAAGAGTCTCAATATTTGATTATTCTTGATATTCGTAAGCTGTTTAATACAAAGGAATTGCAGAAGATTATTCAGTTGAAATAGTTTGTTGCTTTTTTCGGGAAGGCCTGTGTAAAATATTACAACAGGTCTTTTTTTATTTGTGTTGCAGAAAAAGTTAAAGTCGCGCTTTCTTCAGGCGATGAAGACTGGATTTATTTTCTGCGCAGACAGATAATTCCAAAGATGAGATACAAAATCGCAAAGTTTTGCGCATACACGCCGTTTGTTCTCTA
>CALDID010000220.1 GCA_937901865.1 uncultured Treponema sp. | reverse complement strand
CATTCAAGACTTTGGACGAAGACGGCGTTGGCGTAATGATTGGTTTGGCAGAAGAAAAAGGACGCAAGGTTAAGGCTGACCTTCACCTTGGAATCTGTGGTGAACATGGTGGAGACCCAGCTTCTATCGAGCTTTGCTACAAACTCGGTTTGAACTATGTTTCTTGTTCACCGTTCCGTGTTCCTGCTGCTCGTCTTGCAGGCGCACAGGCTGTTATCAAGTCTAGCAAATAATAGACAAAGTCTGTTTTTGTAAGAAGACTAAAAACACCCTCGTTCAATAGTATTTGTTCGGGGGTGTTTTTGCTGTAAAATGAGTATGAAGTGTATAAAAGATGAAGATGCAAGAGATAGAGTTAAAAGCTCACGTTTATGATTCAGAAGCTGTGATAAATAAATTATCAGGATTTGCAGAGTATGCAGGATTTGTGAATAGGTATGACACCTATTATAAGCAAGGCGAGGGGAAAACATATCCGATTCGCATAAGAAAAGAAAAAGACGATAACAGCGAAAAAATATTTCTCACCTACAAGCGAAAATCGATAGTAAAAGATGAAGAAGGCATGGCGATTGAGAAAAATGAAGAGTATGAATCTGAGATAAAAGAAGATACTCTTGTTGTGATAGAAAAATTTTTTGAAGATAATGGGTTTAGAATATATCTCACAAAAGAAAAAAAAGTGAAAACGTGGAAGACGGTAAAAGACGGCTTTAGAGTAACGATTGAGCTGTGTGAAGTTGAGCGATTAGGGGAGTTTTTAGAGCTTGAAATTTTGGCTGAAAATGACGAAAGCGAAAAAGCGTATAGTGCCTTAGAAAGTGTGTTAGAAGAAGCGGGAATTGAAAAAAGTGCAGTTGAAGAAAAATCGTATGCACAAATGCTAAAAAACGCTAGCAATTAGATATAAATGCTGTATAATGAAAAATATGAAATTTCATCGAAGACTTTGTAGAGTTTTGTATCTCTTCTTTTTTCTTGTAATATGTGCCTCTTTTTTTCTGTCGTGTAATTCTTATGGAAACACATACGGAGAAAGAATTGATTTAAAAAACAGTTTTTCTTATCTAGTGTGCGACGAAAAAAGCAGTGTTGCAGATGCGATGAAAGCAGAATCAGAGTTCACTCATCTTGATGATATGAAGCCGTGCAATTTAATGCGTCTTGTAGGCAAAAAAGGCGCGTATTTATGGCTGAAATGTGAGTTTGAAATCCCTCAAAGTTTAAAACAAAAAGATTTAGGTCTTGCGATAGGCTTTTTGCGCTTTGCGTCGAAAACGTGGATAAATGGAGTTTATGCAGGAAGCTACGGAGAGTTTCCTCCGTATGAGCGAAGTGCATTATTTGTATCTCATTTTTATCCTTTTCCGCAAGCCGCTCTTAACCAAAATGGAAAGAATACGGTTTTAATAAAAGTTTGGGCTCATGGCAAATCTTCGCTTTCAGATAGGGTTTTTATTGCACAGTGGGAAGAAGCGTTTAAGTTGTCGGAGTCTATCACGTTCAATGGAACAAAAATATATATGCTCTTTGTGGGCGGAATGTTGGTTACATTCATTTTGTATTTAATGCTCTTTTTGTCGCGCAGAAAGGATAAAGCGTATTTGCCTTTTGCGTTTATTAGCTTTTTTACAATGATATTTTTGACCACTTTTTTTGCTCCTGAAGTGCCTTTGTATGTATCGATGGGCTTTAATTATTTGCTTTTTATGAAGTTGTTTTTGTGCATAGGGTTCTATCTTTTGATATGGGCGATAACCTCTTTTGTGCAAATATATCTTGCCGTTCCATTTTCCTTTTCTGACGCACTGCTGCGGTATTTTCTTTTAATTGGTAGCATTGTGCTTACGCTTGCCGTTCCTGATTATAATTATTTGATGGCGATTTGCCCGTATACGCTAACGGCTTCTATTTTGCATTTAGGCTTTGCAATTTGGGAGTTCTTTGTAGCGGTATTCGATAAGAAGAGAAGAAGAGATGCTATTATTTTGATTCTTGGCTTTGCGCCTGTGATTGTGGCTGTGTTGCTTGATTTGATAGTGCGCAATGTGTTTCATAATACAGATAATCCATATTTTGCTATATTTGGCTTGCAATTTTCTCTGCTTGTTTTCATTTTTATTTTGACTGTTCGCTATAGCAAAACGTATCAAATAAATGAAAATCTTATGACAAACCTGTCAAAAGAAGTAGAAGCGAAAACTCAACGGCTTGAAACTGAAATGGAAAGGAGCAAAATCGATTTAGAAATGGCTTCGATTGTGCAGCAAAAGTTCTTTCCATTGCCACAAAATGAGTTTAAGGGGTGGGATATTGCGGTTTGCTATCGTCCGTGTGCAAAAGTTTCTGGCGATTTATTTGATTATTATGCAAATGGAGATACGTTAAATGGGCTTTCTCTTTTTGATGTGTCTGGGCATGGTATTGCGTCAGCTTTGATTACAATGCTTTCTAAAAATATCATATTCAGAGCATTTTCTCGTAGTGTGTATTCATCAGACTCTGTTTCAACGGCATTATTTAGAATAAATCGTGAAATCATAGCAATAAAAGGAAATATCGAAAATTATTTGACGGGATTATTGTTTCATTTTAATAATTTTGCTTCTAGTGGCGATTGCATTGTTGAAATGGCAAATGCTGGACATCCTTGTCCGATACTATTTTGTGCAGCCACGGAGGAGATAAAAGAGATAACCCATGACGAAGACCAGCTTCAATATGGGGCAATCGGAATAAAAGGGATTGATGTATCATTTCCGCAGGTGAACTTTATGATGAGCGACGGAGATGTTCTTGTATGCTATACAGACGGCTTGACAGAAGCAATGAACGCTAACCGAGAACTTTTTGGAAAGGAAAGGGCGAAAAAAATAATAGCAGACAATCACGAAAAAACTGCTTGTGAAATACTCAATGCACTTACATCTGAAGTCAAAGATTTTTCCGCAGGAACAGCCTCTGATGATGATATGACGATAATTGTGCTTCGTCGGCGAAACAGTTTAAGAAATATTTCTGACTTCAATATGGAAGATTTATATGTTCGTAGTTAGTATGTGTTTGTGAAAATCATAAAAAAATGCGAAAAAAACATTGAAGGTGTTGACACAAATAATTGTTTCTGATATTATCATATACATCTAACACATTCCCCGATTGTGTAATGGTAGCACTTCAGATTCTGGTTCTGACTGTGGGGGT
>CALDID010000219.1 GCA_937901865.1 uncultured Treponema sp. | reverse complement strand
GCACAGCCTCTTTTTCAAAACTGCCTACAGAAGATAGATTCCCGTGTCAAGCACGGGAATGACATAAAGGTACAATCGGGAATGACATAAAGGTACAATCGGGAATGACATAAAGGTACACACGAGAATGACATAAAGGTACACACGGGAATGACATAAACAGATACATCAGCATACTTTCCGTAACACTTTCTATTTGTGAAACGAGGTTTTGTGTGTTATAATTGATAAATAGCTATAAAGTTGAGGAGGACAAATTGGAACGATATAAATATGGCGATGAAGAATTTGCCTTTATGGAAAATAGCTGCGTTCCTTTCGCTGTATATCAATTCATAAACAAACGGGTTGTAACGATTGCTCTTTCCAAAGGATTTTGCGACCTTTTCGGCTTTGGCGGGAACAAGGCGGAAGCGTACGATGTTATGGATAACAATATGTATCGCGATTGCCACCCCGACGATGTGGCGCGTGTTGCAGAAATCGCGGTGAACTTTGCGCTTCACGGGGGAATATACGACGCTGTTTACCGAAGCAAGATAGGCGGAAAATACAAAATCATTCACGCGCACGGCTCTCATATTGTAAGAGAAAATACACGGCTCGCGGTTATTTGGTACACCGACGAGGGCGAATATAGCGAAGAAGGGGAGGCGACGGCTTCTGTTTTAGAAACCTCGTTTAGCAATTCGCTGCACGAAAGCTCGCTGTACAGAAAAAGCTACTATGATTATTTGACGGGATTGCCGAGTATGACGTATTTCTTTGAACTCGCAGCAGAGGGAAAAGAAAGAATGATTAAAAACGGCGAAATACCTGTGATGTTGTTTTTCGATTTGAACGGAATGAAGTATTTCAATCACAAGTTCGGCTTTGCCGCAGGTGACACGCTCATCAGAGAAACAGCACAGCTTTTGATAAAATACTTTTCAAGCGAAAATTGCAGCCGCTTTGGACAAGACCATTTTTGTGTATACACGAAAAAAGACGGCGTTGAAGAGGTGTTGCAAAGCATTTTTGCAGAGGCAAAGAATCTAAACGGCGGCAATACGCTTCCGCTTCGTGTCGGCATTTATTCAAGCGAGTTCGGCATTAGCAGCGTCAGCACGTTATGCGACAGGGCGAAGATGGCGTGCGACAAAAACAGAAACAGCTATATTTCGCATTACACCTATTTTGACGAGTCGATGATGAAGCAAAGCGAAGACAGGCGATACATCATTGATAATCTTGACCGCGCTATAAAAGAAAAGTGGATACAGGTGTATTATCAGCCGATTGTGCGGGCATCGACGGGCAGAGTGTGCGACGAAGAGGCTTTGGCGCGCTGGATAGACAAAGAAAAGGGATTTTTGAGCCCTGCCGAATTTATCCCGATACTCGAAGACGCAAACCTTATTTACAAGCTCGATTTATATGTAGCCGATGAGATACTGGCAAAGATGAAAAGGCAAGCAGACGAGGGGCTTTACGTTGTGCCGATTTCGGTGAACCTTTCTCGAAGCGATTTCGACACCTGCGACATCGTTAGCGAAATAGAAAAGCGGGTCGAAAAAGCTGGTATCTCGCGCGATAAGCTCACGATTGAAATCACTGAAAGCGTTATCGGAAGCGATACGGATTATATGCGAAGTCAAGTGGAGCGGTTTCAAAAGCTGGGCTTTAAGGTGTGGATGGACGATTTTGGCTCTGGGTATTCGTCGCTTGATGTGTTGCAATCATTCCGCTTTAATTTGATTAAGCTCGATATGAAGTTTATGCAGCAATTCTACGAAAGCGAAAAGAGCAAGATTATTTTGACTGAATTGGTGAAAATGGCTCTTTGCCTTGGCATAGACACGATTTGCGAGGGCGTGGAAGACAGGGAACAAGTGGAGTTCTTGAAAGAAATCGGGTGTACAAAGCTGCAGGGATTTTATTTTTGCCGCCCTATTCCGATGGAAAAAGTGTTTGACCGATACAAACAGGGCATACAAATCGGCTTTGAAAACCCTGCCGAATCCGATTACTTTGCTTCGCTCGGCAAGATAAATCTGTATGATTTGTCGGTGATAAATCACGATTCGGCGGAGATTTATGGCAATTACTTTAACACGCTCCCTATGGTGATTATCGAATCTGACGAGGTTTCTCTTTCGATTGTGCGATACAATAAATCGTATCGGGACTTTATCAGAAAATACTTTAGTTCGCTGCAAAAAGAGCGGAAGTCGCAGATAAAGAATCAACTTCTTAACGGAGGCTCTGCTTTTATCGAAGCTCTAAAAAAGTGTAAGACAGACGCAAAGCCGATAATTATTGATGAAACGATTTTGAACAGAATAAAGTTTCATATATATGTCAGGCGTATAGAGGTCAACCCTGTTACAAAGGTGGTTGCATTTGTGCTTGTTGTGTTGGGTGTAACAGAAGAAGGGAAAAAAGAGGCTTGAAGAATGGATTTTCAGAAGATTGTTGACGGTATAGACGCAATGGCTTGCATTATGTCGATTGAAAAGCTAGAGGGCGGCAGATACGGAAAGTTGCGCATTGTTACGGGAAACAAGGCATATACGAATTCTGTAGAACGCCCTGAAATGAAAAGTATGAAGCTGCTAAAGCCAAAGTTTGTACAGGGGAGCGAGTATACTGATTATCTTACACGGGATTTGAATTTTGAAGCATTTTGCTATGGTGCGGCGGTAGAAAAAAAGTGCCTTCATTCCTATGCGTATCCAGAAAGTCTACAGGCGTGGTTTAATATGACGTTTTTGCCAGTGGCGTATGAAGAGGGGAATCTGTGCTACTGCATTTATGTGATGGAAGTCAATTTGCAGGCGAATGCAAAGCATTTATCTTCACTTGGCGGCGAGATTTCAAGCTCTGTGTTGCAAACGTGTATCAAGCTCAAAGGCTCTAATGACTTTTACGAAGCAATGAACGACATCATCAAGGATATAGGCGAGCTTTGCGAGGCGGAGGATTGCTGTATCTTGCACCTTGATTATTACGAGCGAAAGTGCAGCGTGATTTGTGAATATATAGAAGAAGGCTCAAATCTCTCTCCGATGGAAACATATCTTGATGAGCATTTTTTTGATATTGCGAACTCGTGGGAAGATACGATTGCGGGAAGCAACTGCATTATCGTGAGAAACGAGCAAGAAATGGAAGTCTTAAAAGAGCGAAATCCTGTGTGGCACGCTTCATTGGTAGATGCGAAAGTTCACAATATTGCTCTTTTTCCGCTCAAGGCTCAAAAAGAGGTGCTCGGCTATATTTGGGCGATAAATTTCAACACAAAGGATTCGTTCAAGATAAAAGAAATCCTTGAGATAACGACGTTTATTCTTGGCGCGGAGCTGAGAAATCAGTTATTGATGAATAGGCTGAAGGTGCTGAGCTCTAAAGATATGCTCACGGGCGTTATGAACCGCAACGAGATGAACAACTTTGTAGAGAGCATTAGCAAAGGAAAGTGCGCAGGAAAGAGCGTCGGCGTTATCTTTGCGGATTTGAACGGGCTTAAAACAGTGAACGACAAGAAGGGGCATGTAGAGGGAGATAATCTTTTAAAGACGGCTTCGAGTGCGCTTCTTGAGGTGTTCGCTGCTTCGGAGATTTACAGGGCTGGCGGCGATGAGTTTACGATTATCACTACCGACATAACAGACGATGAGCTAAAAGAAAAAATCGCAGAGATTAGAAGAGTGTGCGAAAAGAAAGGCGTGTCGTTTGCGATTGGCGGCTGTACGGAAAAAGATTCTCGCGATGTACGCTGTGCGCTTCGCCGTGCTGATGAGCTTATGTATGAAGACAAAGAGCGGTATTACGAGGCGCACAAAGAACTAAAGCGGCGGGATACTTCTTGCTAATTCTAATAAAGAACTTATTGCGCGGCAAAGGAATCGCGGCTTAGCGGAGAGCCGATAAATAAGCCCTCGCTGCCGAGATATTCTCGTTTTTCGCCGTTGATTAAAATCTGTACGCTATCGACAGTCGGGAACTCGGTAGCGGTGTACACGATTTGCATAAGCTGATAAAAAGAGCCTTGAAAAGCAAAGTTATTATATTCAAATGCCTCATTGAAATTAAGGGTTGCAATTCCGTCGTTCACTGTCGCGCCTAAAAGCTCACTGTCGAGCGGAACTAGGGACTGCAAACCGCTTTCGGCTTCCTCTGGAGTAACTCCGCTTATAACTGCATTAAGCGCGCTCATCATAGGAGAATCAGTTTTTGGAATTGCTCTGGTGATGAGTGCAAGCTCTACATTTCCGTTTTCGTCAATCAGCGCAAAGTAAAGGCTTGCGTTTGTCATCTCTACGCTTTGCTCTTCTGCCTTTTGTTGCTCTTGCTCGCTTTCGATAGCTTCTTGAGAGCTTTCCTCTGTGCTTTCTTGCTGCAACTCTTTCGGATTTGCAAAAATAGGCGCGGCTTCTTCTTCTGTTTTTATAGGTAAAGATTCATTTTTGCCAAAAAGCCTTTCTTTGACCTGCGCTTGTTCAAGATTATGCTTTAATTGGTCTTTTTTCATCACGAAAAGTGCAACTAAAAGGGTCATTGCCAAAAGCCACAGCACAAATGCAAACGCCGTGCGTATCTTTTTGAAGCTCTTTAAGAGAGACCGTTTTTTTCCTGCTTTCTCTATATCATTGTTGCTTATTATGTCCATAAAGCTAGTGTATCGTATATTGCTTTTTTTGTTAAGGTATTTTACTCACTTGCTTTACTTACCCGCTTTACTTGTCAGCTTTACTTACCATAGAATAAACTGTGTAATAGGTGTATAGCTGTTCTTTTGTGCCGCTCTCTTCTTCTAAAATCCAAAACTCTGCCGCCTTGTGCAAAGCGTTTAAGATTGAGCTTTGAACTTCGGTGTTTTCTGCATTAAATACGCTTGCTCTTTGATAAATCTTCTGTTTCGCAAGGAGTTTTATAATATCTAAGCTCTGTCCCTCCTCTTTTTGATAAAAAATCAGCTCATTTTGTGCAATACTGAGGAGTTTTCTCGCCTTTTTCTCATTCTTTTTATTCTCATCGAACAAAAGCGAAACCCATTTCGGACTTTCTCCGCCATTTATCGCTATATTTTGACAATCTATCAGTTTTCTTGAGCTAGACTGTGCAAATAGGATAAAAACGCTAAGAGATAACAGTATTACTAGAAAAATCTTTTTCCTCATAGATTGCTCTCTCCTCAAAAAATAAACTTATTCGATAACCTCGATTTGACAACGGGCTTAAGCCCATTGCTGCATCAAAAGTCTAGAGTTGTTGTGTTTGCAGATATTTTTGGAATTGTACCTTAAAGTTCTGCTTTATCTTGTTGACGATAGAGTTTCTCGCTCTCTGCTTTGCGTTTTCAATGGTTGGAGAGCCTTCGCGACCTGTGAAAGAAAGCGGCACAAGCTCTTCTCCGATAGAAGTATCTTTTAAGCTCGCCGTAACCGTGTAGTTATAAAACTTCGTCTTTTTGTCGCTGCTCTCTCCCTCGTCATAAAGCACATCGCAGTTAATGAGATAGCGTTCGTTAGAGCCTGTTGTCGTGTTAAATCCCTCTGCGCTTAACACTTCAGCGAATGCCTTTGCAATTCTGCCGTCGCTGTCGTTTGAAACGGTAATGCAAATCGGGATTTTTATCGCAATGTCTTTTGCTTTCTTTTGGATTTCAGAAGCAGAAACAAGAGAGCTTTCTAAAGAAGTGGCAGAACTTGGATTGATAACGGTCAGCTTTTTTATGTAGCCGTCAGAAACGAGTGCGAGTTCTCTCGCAAAATCGAGGCGCACATAGTTGTCAAGCGTGTATTTGTCAGAGCTTGCGTCAACTTGACCGAGCAGCAAAGCGATTTCTTGAGAGTTGCGGTTGAGCATATTTGTATACATCTGGCTAACTTTAGCTTTATCCATAATCGCAAGAACATACCATGTATTGTGCTTTTCATCGAGGTAGCTTTCTTTGACTTCAATGCCGACAAGGTTTTCTTGCTTGATTTTGTTCTTTGTGCTTTGGCTGATAGAAGAATCGCTGGTGTTTGTGTTGGTGTTGTCGCTTGCGATGAACTGCGTCATACGGCTTGAAGCGACGGTTACATTCTCTACATTCTGCCCAAAAATCGAAGCGATTTGCGTTACTGCCTGAAGCTCTGCCTCGTTCTTGCTCACCGCTTGCCCAACTCCCGTATAGAACTGTGAAGACGGATAAGTCTTTGAGGGATTAGAAGTCCAATCAGGCATTTTCGCGCTCGATTTTTTCTCTTTTTTCGCTGCGCTTGCACTGCACACGGCGGCACAAAGGAGCAGAGCTGTGATAGCTGCTTTTCTCAAATTTACCTTATACATAAAGACTCCATTAAAATGAGATTTCCTGCCTTAACGTTGACAGTGCCAAGGCTTTCTTCTGCAATTAGGTTATTATTTACGCCATAATAGCGTACCGACACAGGATAAACTCCTGGCTCTAGGTTAATTCCGCCTGCATGTGCGCTTGACGGCAAAGCCATAACTTGCCTAATATCAGCAGTTTCGGCTAAATCGGTAGCGTCGATAGCGGCGGAAACGCTTATTTCTGCGGCAATTTTAGCAAGCGTGCCTAAATCGCTCGCTGCCGAGAGCGTGATTGCGCCTGCTGTTACTGCGGTAGCCTTTTTGAAAATGCTGCGGAACACACTGCGCTTAAATGCCTTGTATGCTTTTGTGTTCACGTCTTTTTCGACAGCGTTATCAAAGTCTTCAAGCAATAACAGCGGCACTTCTTTTTCTCCGATATGCGCCGTAATGCTGCGGATTTTCTTTGCATTGCGCTTGAACTCTGGAAAGACGAATTTTAAGCGGAATGCAGGTATGGTAATGTTATCGATAGTAACAGGCGGCACAAATTCAAGCCCGTCTATAAAGTCCCTAGGGAAATATGTTTCGTGTTCGCTCCTCCTCCCGATGATACCGCTAAAGGCTAAAATATTCACTCTGCCCATTCCGCTCGGAATCGAAATATCTTCACTCAAGTCATAGCTGGGGCATCTGTCTTTGAAAAGCCGTGATTGCTGTTCTATCTCCTGCTCGGCAATTCCGCGGACTTCTATCGGAGTGGTGCGGTCTTGCGTCTGCATTGCGTAAAAGTTTACGGCAACATATCGCTCAAGCGCACTATCAGAAAACACATCTTCTTCAGTCGGCTTTTTTGGCGCGCGTCGGTTAATCGCATTCATATCGACATTGATTGCAGAAGCAGCAGAAGCAGCACTTTTTTTGTTTCCCTTGCCGTCGTCTGCGTCTGCCTGCGCTTCTTTCTCGGCTTCCTCGTCGCTTTCGTTTGCTACCGCAAGAGCTACCACATCATATATCACACGCTTTTGAGCCAAATCCTTCATCAACGCCACCGCGCTTTCAAGGTCGCCGCGATTGTAATAATTAAACGCATTGAACACGTTTAAGAAATGGCTTTCGTAAATGCTGCCTGCGTATTCCTTGGCGTTTTCGTTACCGAGCGCGGCGATTGCTCCTTTTGCTATGCTTTGCGTTACGGCGTTTTTTATGTCTTCGTTCACGGAATTAAAATAGCGAGAGGAAGAGGCATAATCTTTATTGAAATGGGACAATAAAGCGATGTCCATTTTCTGAATAATGATGTCGTTCTTTGCGTATTTTTTGCCGAGCGTCAAGGCGAGCGCGTCTTCCATATTGCCCTTTGCTATTGCCTCATCGAACTTTTCTTGAGTGAACTTTTTCGGCTTTACCTCTCCCGCCGTCATTCCCTTGTTCGACGCACAAGAAGCGCACAGCACGCACAGCGTGATTGCAAAAAGAGATATAATCTTATTTTTGATTCTTTTTCTCATACAAAATCCTTTTATACGCAAAACGGCAATCAGCCACAGGCTGTTTTGTAAAGCCATAGGCATAAATTGCCGTCTTATTCAAAAACAATTAAAAGCTCTTTACAAAAAGGCAGATGTCTGTCTGCTATCTCTTGATGAGCTTTTTAATCTCGTCGTTCTCGCCTGAGAACCAAAGTTTGTTCGTGCTCAAATGCTGCATCTGGATATACACATAGTAGTGGCGAGATTCAGTCTTTCCGTCAGGGCTTTTTTCCATAGAAGTCTTTACGCTTCCCACGAGCATTAAATCTGCGCCCGTTTCGTTTCCGATAGCCGCCGCTGTTTCAGGGTTAGTAAAATCAACCTGCGCCATTCTCTCTGCGCGAAGAGCCTCTCGGTCGCCTGCGTCTGCAACAAAGTCGAATACACCAGAGTTCACCAGCGCATTTTCCATCTTCTTTGCAATGATGTCTGTGTGAATAACATCAGCAGGCTCGCTGCTATCGTTTCTGATACGCCCGAGGATAACAACAGGCGGTCTGCCGTTTTCTGCTTCAAACTTTGCAATGCGAGGGCTGTTTGAAGCCTCTGCAATCAAACTCTTGCACACAATGCCGATGTCTGTATCGTTCCAGTTGCCGCTTAAATCAAGCACAGTTTCGCTGTCTACGCGAGTAACGGGGCTTTTGTTTGACGCACAGGAAGTAAGAGCGAGAGCCGCCGCGAGAGAAAGTGCAAAAGCAATCTTTGTAATCTTCATTCTTTTTCCTCCAAAATAGTTTCTCTTCGACAATTATAAGACAAGGGAGAAAACTCCCCTGCTTTTTTGTCGCTGACAAGTCGTTTTACTCGTCGTCAGATGGTGTGTCTACGATTGCACGGCTCGGGATAAGAGCGTCCTGCAACTTTGTCGTCAAAGACTGCTTCAAAAGCACAGATTCCGTTGAGTTGTCTGCAACATCGTTCATAGCCGCTTCAAGCTGTCTTGTATATGTTGTGTTGTCCATATTGTAAACGATGTAATAGACATACTGGTCTGTGTAATAATCCTTTGTGTTGACTTCAGCACCCTTTGCCTTCTTTTTAGCATTCTTCAAAGCCTTTTCCATCTTGCTCCAGCTTGAATATTCTGGTGCAAGAGTTCTCTGCAACACCCAGTATTCAGCCGCTTTTTCAAGTCCGTTCAAAACGAGGTTGTGCATAGAAGCACTATAAATCTTTGCCGCTTCGTTTGCGCTTGCCTTCTCGGTGTCGCTCTTTCCTTCAAACTCAGCCTGCGTAACTTCTGCAACCACGCGCTCGAATTCCTGAGAAATCTGGCTTGCTCCGTTTACCTGCCTCGTCCACGTCTTCAAGAACTCTTTGTTCGGACCTTCACCGATGATGACGAAAAGATGATTTTCTTTATAATCGATGTCCAAAGCCTTAGCAACTTTACGAGTTGAACCTTCACGAGTAGCCTTTACCCAATCAGGAAGACCGCCGCCTGTTGCGCTGTTCTGGTGGTCAATAATCTTGACGCGAACTTCCTCTGTTACCTTTGTCTTTGCGCTTGCGCTAACGAGTGCAAAAGACGCTACGAGCATTGCCGCTGCAATAATCTTTTTCATAAAGTTCTCCTTGTATAGCAGAGCTATAACATATTCTTTTTCTAGTATTATGCAAAATATGTGCGTTGTCAATAGAAAATATAACATATTTGTCTATAAATTCAACCTTAATAGACCTGTTCGGAAACAGTATGTCAGTTCCGTACTCGGCTTTATGTCATTGC
>CALDID010000218.1 GCA_937901865.1 uncultured Treponema sp. | reverse complement strand
AGTGTAAAAGTATCTACTTTTATGCAAAAAGCAAGTGATTTTAGAGAAAAAGAAAAAGATTTTTGTACAAAAGAATGTGATTTTACTCTAAAAGCAGATGATTTTATTTCAAAAGAATGTACGGGGCTTTATCCAGTACATTCTTTTTTTTCAAAAAGAGATAAAAATAAGCAAAAATATCTATTTCCTATATATGCAGGAGGTAGCAATAGAAAAATGAATAAAGATTGTTTTGCTTTTCTTGACAATGGAACAACGCTCAATCTCAATGAAGAGATTGATTGGAAAGATAAAACCCTCTCCAACAAGCAAAAGCTCTTTGTCTTTTATTATTGCTATCCTTTTGATAATTCAGTACACGGCAACGGAGCAGGAAGCGCAAGAAAAGCAGGATTTTCTGAAAAAACGGCAAATGTAAAAGCCGCAAATCTCTTAAAAGACGAGAAAATTATTGCAGAAATCGCGAATTTCAAGGCACATATAAGCGAAAAGTTAACAAAAATTAACATTAAAAACGAGATTAGCAATTTTATTGCGGCAAAAATAAAGCGCACGAAAATAAACGTTACCGACTACTACACGACAACAGAACGGGAACTCGACGACGGGGAGACATACACTTTTGCAACGGCAAAGAAAATAGATGAGCTTACCGACGAGCAAAAAGCGCAGATTCTGGACGTGGAGTTTGTAGGCGCAAAAGGTATTCTGCATTACAAGCTGCCGAATAAGGCGGAGGCAGAAAACGAGCTTATTAAACTGTACCGCGATATGACATCGAATGATTCGGATAATAATGGCTTTGAAGTTGAAACAACAAGTGAAATCATCAAAGGCAATTTGCAGGTAAAAACAAAGGTAATGAAGCGCAATGAAGAGATAGCGAAAGTGTCTGAGCTTAAAGAGAATTCTTCGGCACAAAAACTTGAAGAAGCGTAAGAGGCGTGAAATATGGAATTGTGGACACCAGAAGAAAAACTGAATTACATATACGCTTTTATGAAGTATGACAAAAAAGACATTGTGCTTGATTTTTGGCAAGATGACTTTATAAAAAATCTTAACCGCTATATCTGTCTTTTGAAAAGCCGTCAAACAGGATTCAGCTTTATTGTGAGTGCAAAAGGGCTTGTAAAGGCATTAGACCCAGCGCGTACAAAATACACAAAGCAATTTGTATCATACAATGAAGATGACGCGCAGGAAAAAATACGGTATGCACGGGAATTTTATGAGAGTATTCCGCAGCCATACAAAAAAAGGATTGTTCACGAAACTTCTACAATGCTTGAGTTTGAAGACGTTGGAGGCAAAACAACAAGCCGCCTTATTTCTTTGCCTTGCCGTGCGCCGCGAGGAAGAAACGGCGATATTTGTTTAGATGAGTTCGGTATTTATTCGCCTAGATTGAGCAAAGAAGTGTATACGGCGGCGGTATTCTGTACGCTTCGGCGTGGGTGTATGGAAGTGGGAAGCACACCGCTGGGCACAATCGGCAAGTTTTACGAGATATGCACGAACAAAAAAGATTATCCTGATTATGACCGCTATTTTGTGCCGTGGTGGTATGCCGCCGTGATGTGCAAAGATGTAAAAGACGCGGTTATGCACGCAAAAGAAATGAGTACAGAGGAACGTGTAGAGCGATATGGAACTGAACGGCTTTTGAAATTGTACGGCAATACTTCGCTTGAGGATTTTCAGCAAGAATGTGAATGTACGTTTATTGATAGTGCAGCGTCTTATATTTCCCTTGAATTGATAGAAGTAAATACGCCGGGGAAAAGAGAGATAGACGGCGTAATCAATGAAGAAGACGAAGTGCTTTATTCTTTGGCGAAAAGAGAAATCGAAATAAAGGCTTTTGATAATCCTGATGAGCTTATTCTCTCTTACTCACCCGTTCATCACGGCAAGCCTTTATATATGGGCGTGGATATTGGACGAAAAAGAGACGCGACAGCATTTTACATAATCGGCATTACAGCAGAAAGCAAGAAAAGAAGCGTATTGCGCTATGAAATGCGAAATGCAGAGTTTGACAAGCAAAGAGATGTGTTTAGAAAACTAATGCACTCTCTACCGATACAAAGAGCTTGTATAGACTGTACAGGCATTGGGCGCGATATAGCCGAAAGTATGCAAAAAGAGTTTAAGGAGAGAGTAGAGCCTTATTTATTCACGCTGCAATCAAAAGAAGTTTTAGCGATGAGTGTAAAAACAGGCTTAGAGCGTAAAGAGTTTGAGCTGGAAAATAGCAAAGATTTTCACGCGCAAATACATTCGATAAAGCGTATTGCAAGCGCAGGCGGCTCTTTTCGCTACGATGCCGAAAGAAACGAAAAAGGACACGCCGACAGTTTTTGGGCGTGGGCTTTGGCGAATTATGCAGCAGAGCATATAGTGAAACCTAATTTTTATGCTCAATATGCACAAAGCAAGAATAACGATACAAGCGCAGAAAATACGAAAATGAAAAACGCGGTGAAAACTTCGCGAGATGTTTTATCGAGTATGTTTCATTTTTGATAAAAGAATAAGGAGATAACGAGAAAATGACAATCGGCGAGATAAAGAAAGAAGCAGACAAAGAAGTAAGACAATCTCGGTTTAATCGTGTGTATGGAGATAAAGCGTCTTCACGCGGCTTTTTCTTTAATGACGGCGGACGGCTGCATAATGCGACTTCGGCATTTTTTGACCCGTATACTGTTTCTGATTCTGGCATTGAGGGGTTGCGTACAGTGTCGAGAGTGCAATGCGGCGGTGTGAGTGCTAGGATTTTGAGAGAAGTCGCGAAAAAAGCGTGGATTATCAATATTTGTCTTAGTGATTTACGGCGCAAAGTCGTTCCGTTTTTTAAGCTGTCAAACAATGAAAATACGCGCGGTTTTGTTATTCGACCAAAAGACGAAAACAACAACGATGAGGCAAAAAAGCAGGAAGTCGAAAACTTTATGCTCAATACAGGCAAGACAAAAGATTATGACCGCGATAATTTCAAGCATTACTGCTTAAAAATCGTGCGTGATTTATGGACGATTGACCAAATAAGCACGGAAATACAATATTCCATAAATGGCAAGTGTATTGCATTTTATGCCGTTGATTCTGGCACGATTGAGCGGGTTTTACCGAATGAAGAACATCCCGAATTCAAATATGCGCAAGTTATTCAAGGCATTGCACGGACGGCATACACGGCAAAAGAGCTGATTGTAGATTTTGCCAATCCGCAGACCGATATTTATCGCCAATTTTACGGCTTCTCTCCGATAGAACAGGCTATAGACCTTATAGCAAGCGCAATAAATGCTTTTGTGTTCAATAATGGCAATTTCACGGAAAACCGACTGCCGCGCGGAGTGTTTCTTGTTGACGGCGATTTAGACAAAACATCTTTAGATGAAATTGTAGATTATATTGCAGAGCTTTTGTCGGGGTCGCCTGCTAATCAATTCAGAATCCCCGTTGTTCCCTCTGGAATGAAAAAGGGAGAAGGAAGCGGCGGCGGGATTCGGTGGCAAAGTTTTAATCTGAATAATAGAGATATGGAATTCGGCACTTGGCTCGATTTTCTTGTTTCAAATGTGGTGGCTCTTTTCGGTTCGTCAATGGAAGAGCTGGGCTTACAATCACAGAAAAGTCAAACGATGTTTGCCCGCGAAGGCAAAACGCAAATGGAAACGGCAAAAAGCCAAATACTCGGCGACACTCTTTCTTTTCTGCAAGACTATCTAAACCGTATTCTTTCTATTGCATATCCTGATTATGAGCTTGAGTTCGTGGGTTATGAAAAGACCGACCCAAAAGACAGCGCAGACATCACAAAGACGGAGCTAGAATCGTTTAAGGTGTTGAATGAAGTGAGAAAAGAAAAGGGCTTAAAACCTCTTGAGGCAAAATGGGCGGATGCTTGCCCTGCGAATCCGCAATTTGTGCAAATGTATCAGGTTGAAGCTATGAACGCTGATGACGGTATGGAGGGAATGGAAGACAGCGACGATACGGAAAAACAAAACGGCGGCGGCGAAAATGAAAATGTTGATAATGACGCGTGGGATAATATGCAAAAGAGCATAAAGAAATCGCTTGTATTCAGATTGTAGCAAGCGAAATAATACACCTTGCGTTGTCTTTGTCGTAAGCGTCGAAAATCTCTTTATGCGGAATAATGCGCCAGTTATCATCGGGTAAAATGCCAGCGTCTACAAGCGTATCTAGGATAGAAGACAGCTGATTATCGCTATCACGTCTCTTTTCAAATCACCGTGATAAAATGTAACCGTGAGTTTTACTCTCTCGCTCTCTGTAATGGGTTTTATTTTGCCTTTGAGTTCTAACGCATAAATATATTCAACTGCTTCATTATGCCACCGCGCATATATCGCGCATTTGGAAAGCTGCGACCGCTTTTCGTGTTGATACGGCTGTTTTTCTTTGACGGCGTTTCTCCTGTCAAAATAATTGTATATACCATTTTTCACAAATCCTTTTGTTTATTGTCTGTTTATACCGCGCTTTTCGCCGTAAGCGTCGTAAAGCTTAATAACCGCCTTTTCGGGCATACGCTGATTTTCGCTTGTGCGAATTTGCGGAATTGCTTTTAAGACTTTGTAAGTCGGGAATACTCGATAAGTGATTGAGTAGCACTCTTGCGACTTTGGAGCGTCTGGAGCAAGCCATTTGATGTAATTTGTACCGCAAAGAATGAAGTCCACACCTGCTGTATAATCCCGATTTTTTCCTACACACTTTATTACTTCATCAACAAAATACGCAGGTATAACATCATAATCGCTATTATTATGCGTTAATACCGTCTTTTGCGTGTATGTGCCGCTTAAAACCGTGATAACATCATCGTTTGAAACATCATAAGCATAAGGAAAGGTCAAAACCGCGTCGCCTCCGAGTTCGTCCATAATCGCCGTATCTGCTTTTGAAAGATTTTGACCTAGAATCACAAAGGTAAAAGGCGGCAAATACTCAACGCTTTTAGCCGTCAATGTTCCAACTGGAGCGATAATCTCATCTGTTTCACTGTCTTTAATCGGCGGGATATAAACGCAGTCTTGCCGCTTTTCTTCTGCGACAAACTCAACGCCCTTTTCGTCAAAAATGCCGCTTATCTCTTCAATATCGCACGGCGCGGTATGATAAAGCCCCTCTGTTTTCGTTCTCGACACTCGCAAGCCTTGCACTCTGTACCAATTATTGCCGAGAGATAAAAGTTCTACATTCTCTTTTGTCGATAAAACATTTTGAATCATTACCGCCGTAACATACACGCCTTTTTCTACAGGAGCGTTAAGAAGCACATAAGAACCAGTCTTTGCCGCATACGGATATTCACGCCCTGAATTGTCATACACGCGCAAAAGGCTACAATCTGTATATCCTTCGTCAAGTTCAATAATCGAAGATGTGCCTTGAATCATCACTGTTTGCGATACTTGTGCTTTATCCTGATAGCCGTAAACAATCCCCAATCCGCCGCATTTTTTGCAATGTATATCCGCTTGCTGAGAGTTATGCTTTACGCAAGGGCATTTATAAGCAACACGCCATCTCACCCATTGCCCGTGGCGTTCAATAAGTGCTTCGTAGTTTTCTTTGCCTAAACTCAACTGTACGGGGCTATTCTTTGAAAGTCCGACTCCGATGATTTTACCCTCGCTTGCACATAACAGGCGTTGTTAATGCCTTTTCTACACTCCAGCCTTTTCTTAATCGTTCGTCTAGGGTGTTGTATTTCATACCTAATTCGTCAGCCCACTGTGCTATGGTCTGTGTCTTATTGTTATAGGTAAGCCTTACATTGTTTCTTTTATTGTTCGTCAAATCTATTCTTTGCATTTTTACGCCTCCGCTTTTCCGTCAAAATCAAAAGTCTTTTGCGGACTATCCCAATCAAGCCCGTACTCGTCGATAATGCACATAAACTCTTCAATGTCGTGCGATTTTACGCGGAATACTTCCTCCCCCTTTTTGTTTTCCCCGATGTCGATATGCAAAAGCTCGTGAAACAGCAAAATCTCAAGCTGCTTTTCCGAAAAGTCCGCTACATTCGGCGCGTATATAATGATTTCGTAGTCATACGGATTGCACCATTTTTCACTATCCTTAACTCTGCGGCACTCCCCGAAAATCTCCCGCCCGTTTTTCTTTTTCGCCTTGTTGCTCTCAAGGTAGCCGATACGCGCCGTAGACTGTTTAACAGGGACTAATTCAAGCCGTGAGTTTTTCACTCTCTCCCCGATTTCACGGTAAATGTCATTTTTCTTTCGTTCTTCCATAATTCAACGCCTCTGAAAATATAGGAAATAAAGATTTTTTTTCCTCAAACTCTAGGAAACAGTGCGCAATGTGTAGGGAATAATCCTAGACATTTAGGCTTTTTGCCTAGAGATTAAGGAAACATTCCTAGAGATTTAGGGCGGTTGCCTAGATATTAAGGGAATAATCCTAAACGTTGCGGGAACTCTCCTAGACTTCTAGGCTTCCTTCCTACAGATAGAAAAAAGCATTTCCTATATGTGTAGAGGTTGTAAATGAAATATTACTTGAATCGGGGGCTTATTTTAGAGCAAGCGATAAAAGCGGCAATTATCGAATATTTTGATACGTTGCATTTGTCAAATATGTATCCAAACTTCAATGTTGCGGTTACGAATGAACACCCTTTTGCAAAATTGCTGTTGAATGATAATCTCAATGCAAGCGATTCTTTTCCGTGTGTTGTCGTTTCCACGCAAGAAGACCGAAAAGCTGACGACCTTTCTTCTCTTGCCGTTGATTTTAGGGCGGTTGGCATTGATAGCGATGATTTTGATGAAATCACGAAAACCGACGAAGACGGAAAAGAAATAGAAGGGCTTTGCACGGTTGCTGATGAAGAAACGCTCGAAGCGATAAAAGCAACTATTGAAAAACAAGGCGCGTGCTATGGCTATTGTTTGCGAATACGGCGAAAAGATACGCTTGGTATTGAAATATGGGCGGAAAATGAGCAATTAAAGAATGAGCTGTATGAACAGTTACGGCTTTTTGTGGCAGGGAATTTATCGCGCGTTTTAGATGCGAGATTCGGCTTTTTTGATATTGAATTGCTTGACCATACGGTTGTCGGTCATAGAAGCAACAATCATAATTATGATTTTGGCATTGATTTAACAGGCGCGCATATATCGCTTGATATAGATTATTGCATTGAACAGTTGGTTCTTGATACTCAATACACTGAAATAAATGAAATTGAAACGGAGGCACACAACTATGTCAAAGAAAACTGACACAGCGGCACTTTCTGAAACAGTAGATGTTCAGAAAGATGAATCAACAGCAACTACTGCGACGGCAACAAAGGACGTGAAAGAAAAGAAGTACACGATTCATTTGTATGTTGCGATTGCAAACTGGAAAGAGGGCGACAAGGTCGTTATGAAGAAAAAGTATGCAAGGGAAAAGCCGCATACTCCTTCGGAGTGGGAAGCCATTTATCAGGCAGAACGGAACAGAAAAATAAGGAATTAAAGGAGGTGTGAAATATGGGTGTTTCACCAGCAAAGTTTACAAGCGCAGGGCAGACTTCACAGCATTATATCCCGGGTGTTTACTCACGGCGCAATACACAAGGCTCTAGCACGGGTGTGTCAGAGGGGAATTTGTGTATTATCGGAGTGTCAAAAGGCGGTAAGCCTAGAGAATTGTACGAGTTTTCGGACGTTGCAGAAGCAAAAGAAGTGTTGTTGAGCGGTCAACTTTTGGAAGCGGTCGGAGCGGCTTTTAGCGGTTCTAGCGATTATGTGCCGCAAAGTGTTTTTGCTATGCGTATCAACAATGGTGTAAGAGCAGAAAGCACTTTGAAAAAAGGAAATACAGACGTTTTGAAGCTCTATAGTTCTGATTATGGTATGCACCAAAATCAGATTAAGTATTGGCTTCGCGACGGCAGCACAACAGGAAAAAAGTTACTTGTCAGTTATAAAGGTGAGCAGACAGAAATTGATGACATCGAAAAAAAGTCATTTTCTCTTGAGTACACGGGAGAAGCGGCTAATGCAGTTGCTTCTGTTACTCCTACCGCTTTGACTTTGACAGCAACAGACGCGGAAGGCGCAACTGTTGAAACGGATTCTTTTGTTTTCTCTTTTGACGATTACGAAACACTTTCTGCATTGAAAGAAAGAATTGACGATACGGGCGTGTATGCTTGCACTTTGTTTGATACTTCAGACAGCGCAAAAACAGCAGAGCTTGACAGCGTGGCAAATGTGAACGTAAAGACTGCGGAAGCTGTTTTTTACAGCAATTTGCAAGCCTTGATTGACGCTTTTGCAAGTGTTTCATATATCGGCGATGTTGAGATTCTCGGTTCTTCTCGCGCTGTTCCTGAAAACAATGACAGTTGGACTTTCTTTTCAGGCGGTTCAGACGGTACAAGTATCTATGATGATTGGTGTGCGACGATTGACGAATTGGAAAATCACGATATTCAGATTATTGCTACTATGACAACAGACGAAACTGTGCAAACGTATCTGCAAACCCATTGCGAGAATATGAGCGCGGTAAGCAAAAAGAAAGAGCGTACGTGCTGGCTCGGTATGTCAAGAGGCGTAAGCGTCGAAAATGCTGTTGCACGTGCAAAAGGCGTGAATAGTCCTTTTGCTTCGCTTGTTACTACAGGCGCAAATGTTTCAAACATTGTTACAGGAAAGACTGAAGACGTTTCTGCGGCGTATGTTGCTTGTATGTGTGCAGGTATGGAAGCCGCTATGAGTTCTTCTAATCCGCTTACAAACAAAACGCTTAAAGTCAATTCTTTTGAGCGAGAGTACAAAGACACGGAGCTTAACAAACTCATTGCGGGCGGTGTTGTTACATTCGGCAAAAACGATGACGGAGAACTTGTTTGTATTCGTTGTGTTACGACATATCAAGGTGATTTTCTTATTCAGAATGAACGCTCTATGTGGCGTAGTGTGCTGTTTATGGACAGGGATTTAAGAAAGGCATTTAACCGCCGTATCGGAACAAATGCCGCGCCGTCAGAAAGTTCTATTATTACTGCTCTTACTGCAAAATCTCGAGAATGGTATGCAGCCGATTTGATTACAAAAGCCGACGACGGTTCTTTGTTCCAGAACGCAAAAGTGCGCTTTGACGGGGATAAATGCTATTTGACATTTGACAGATACATTCGCGCTCCGAACAACTTTGTGTTTATCACAGCAACAAACAAGGTGTATTCGTCAACGATTGAAGTGTAAGGAGGCAAAAAGAAATGAGTGATTACAATCTTAAAGGCGACCGCCTTATTCAAGGAAAAGACTGTTTTGTTCGCGCAGGAAGCAAAACAGACGGTTCAGACGCTAAAATCATCGGTTTTGTTTCTGAAGCGTCTTTTCGCGTGCAGGTTCAGACACAGAAAGCCGAAGTTATCGGGCATTTTCTCCCCGTGAGTATTGACCCGACGAGCGTCAGTGTTTCGACTTCTTTCAAGGGCTTTAAGATCGGAAGAGCGTCGTGTAGGGAAAGAGTGTAGATCTCGGTGGTCGCC
>CALDID010000217.1 GCA_937901865.1 uncultured Treponema sp. | reverse complement strand
TGAGTGGCTGGTCTATAGAAATTATGGATAAGAAGATTTTAACGCGCAGTTATCTGGAGACGCTTTCGTCATCGGATTTGGTTTCTCTGGCCGATGACTATGGAATAGACATTCCCGACAATTTGAGTAGAAGGTTCATCATCGGAGAACTGCTGGAGATTGCGGAGGGGTTGGGCAGTGCCACTGGCGAGTCTGGGGCTGCCATCTCTGAATTGTCTGAGCTTTCCGACGAGGAGTCTTCCGCTCTTCCCGACTCTTTGAAAAACAAGATGAGCGACGCGCTTCCGTTGTCGTTCAACGAATCCGAGATAGATTTTGTCTTCAGGAACCCGGTCTGGGTTTATGTTTTCTGGGACATAAAGGCCGCTGACTTGGCCAAGATGGAAGATGACGATGATTTTGACAGGGTTGTCCTCCGCGTCTCTTATTTCGATTCTTTCGAGGCGACCGTGCCCACGAAGTCGTTCGATGTGAATGTGTCCGCTGGAGACCATGGGCAATTCGTGATGGTTGCTGTCAACAAACAGTCGGAGAGCGCGGTGAAATTCCTGCGCATAGATTTGGTCGCCCTTTACGATGGAAAATCCGACACCATAGCCATTTCAAAGAAGATGGAACTTCCTGTCGGTTCCGACTTGCTCGGCACCGCGATGCCCGGACGCGACTTTGCAATTTCGCCTGTCAACGAACTTTCAGGAATGCGTTCCGCGCTGAAGAAGCACTATCAATTCCAAAGGGAATCTTTTGTCTGATTAATCAAAAATGGAGTTTATAAAATGTCTTCCAAAAACTTGGTTCTTTTAGTAGTAGCACACCAGCCTTACATCAGGCATGTCGAAGACGAGGAGGCGCATGCCCTTGAGAACGACATGCTTTTCAATTCCATTTCGAACGTGTACATTCCTCTTCTGAATACACTGCGCGATGCTGATTCCCGTTTTTCTGGAAGCAGATTCAAAATATCGTTGGTCATGTCTCCGACTCTTTGCGAGATGCTCAGCGATGATGAAATCCAGGAGCAGTATGTCGCGTGGCTAGAGAGGCGAATCGCGCTTGGTGAGAAAGAAATCGCGAGGTGCGCGGACGACGGCGGAATGCTTCGCAACGCCTCCGAGACGCTTGAGAAGGCGAAAAATGATTTGTCGGATTTCGTCGAAGTCTATTCAAGAAACATCGTGAAGGCCGTTTCCGACTTGGCCGAAGCCGGGAGAATCGAGCTTTTGGCGACTTGCGGTACCTTCGCTTACCTTCCGCATTATTCGGACATGACGGAAGTCCTGAACGCGCAAATCGAGTCTGGACTTTGCTCTCACAGGCGGTTCTTCGGCTCCCTTCCGGACGGGTTCTACCTTCCGTATCTCGGTTATTCGGTCGGGATAGAGAGGGTGCTGCGCTCCTATGGCCTCAACTATTCGATAGTCGACGGGCGTTCGTTCTTCTTCAGCAAGGACGATGTGGTCGATGGCATATTCTCGCCGGTCAGGTGCGAGAAGTTCAACCAGCTCGTCTTCTTCGCAAACGATTCCGAGTCTTTTGCCGAGTTGAGGGAATATTCGGAGAAAGGCGTGTTCAAGGATGATTCCAGGGACATCGCTTTCGACTTGCCGGTTTCTGATTTGTCGGATTTCCTTTTCGAGGATTCCGCCCGCATTCCCACGGGGTTCAGGTATTACGCGAAGGATTCTTCCCTGTATGATTCTGCGGCGGCAAAGAAGGTTGCCGACGAGTGCGCTTCCGATTTTGTGGCGAAAAAAGTCGGGAAAATTGTGGAGGCCGAGAAGCTTCTTTGCAAGGATTCTACGCTCGTGTGCACTGTTCCCGCCGAGATGCTCGGAGCGTGTTGGAGCGAGGGCTCTTCGTTCTTTGCCAGAGTTATAGAGAAAGTCGTGCGTGGCGGCAGCGGTGTCGAGTTGACAGGATGCGCCGATGTGCTACGCATGTTGAAGGTCATGAAAGTTGAGCCTCAGCTGATTTCCCTCTATCCGTCTTCCGATTCCGCCGACGGTTTCTGCGAGGATTCCCTTGACAGCTCCAACGCATGGATGATTCGGTACGCGCGGAAAATGAGCTGCAGGATGATCGACATAGCGGACCGATTCCCGAACGACACTGGCTTGAAGATACGGTTGCTGAACCTCGGCGCGAAGGAGCTTTTGTTGGCGCAGAGCGGCGAGTGGGCGAGGATGGTGCATTCCGGGGACGACGACGACTGCCCATGTTTCGCAGAGTACGCGGAGGAACAGTTCAAGGAATTCATCAAGTCGTTCATAATCGTCTACGATTCGCTCGGTTCTAACACCGTAAGCACTGAATGGCTCACAAGGATAGAGCGCCGCCACCGTCTCTTCCCATGGATGAATTTCAGAATTTTCTCAAAGAAAAAGTGAGAAAATTCTTTTTTGGGGTTGACTGAATCAATCTATTTCTATATAGTATTGTTCATTCGCACGATTAGCTCAGGGGTAGAGCATCGCCTTCACACGGCGGGGGTCGTTGGTTCAAATCCAACATCGTGTAATTCAAGAAGGTTTGAGAGTTCTTCAAAAAAAACTTCTTGACAAATCAGATTCAATCTGATAAATTATTCACATCTTTTGCGGCAGTCATATAACGGCTCATTATCTCAGCCTTCCAAGCTGATGACGAGGGTTCGACTCCCTTCTGCCGCTTCTTTTTGAAGACCTGAACTTTTTGTTCAGGTCTTTTTTTGCATCTGCTTTTGTTTTTTGTATGTTTTTAATGTTTGCCGCATTTTTTTTCAACTATTGAAAAAATCTGTGCTAGAATAAAGCGATTGGTTTTTAGGCGTTTTGCGTCTGGAAAATAATCGCTATGTGAAGTTTTGGAGAAATAACTATGGAACAGGAAGTTGTCATTTCAAAAAAGCCCGATGTGCAAGCGGCTGTTGACGAACTTTGTGGAAAATTGAAGAAGAATGCCGATTCGTACCAGGCTGTCATATTTTTGGCGGCGATAACATACGATTTCGCAATGCTTTCAGAGAAGATAAAAGAGCGGTTCCCTAATTCTGAAGTCGTTGGAGCGAGCACCGCTGGCGAGATAACGCCTGCAGGCTTCACCAACAACTCTGTCGTTTTGACAACGATGTCCGATTCTTCGACAAAGGTCAAAGGATTCTTGGTGGAGCACGGAAGCAGGTATCCTGTTTGCTCGAAGGGCGATATAGAGAAGGCTGTCCGGGACTGCGGCATACGCGTGAACGACCCGAATTCTGGAAAGGACGCGTTCGCAATAGCGTTCATAAACGGAGTTTTCAACGCGGAGGAGTCGATACTGACGAATTTCTATTCGGTTATAAAGAACGACCAGTTCCCGCTTGCCGGTGGAACTGCCGGATTCACGGGAAGCGAGGCGAAGACTTTTGTCAGCTACAATGGAAAGACGACTCAGGATGGAGCCGCATTCCTCCTCGTGAAGACGAAATGCAAATTCGATGTGCGGCAGGAGGACATTTTCAATCCGACAGGAAAGTCCGTGTTCGTATCCGAGTCCGATGTCGTGAACAGGACCATATCGAAATTCGACGGAAAGCCAGCGAAGACCGTATACGCCCAGAAACTCGGTGTCTCGGAGGCGCAGGCGGAGTCCATGACGTTCGAGAATCCGTTCGGGCGTTATTTGAACGACGCTCTGCACATAGCCGCTTTGGCCGGATTCTCTCCCGACAAGAAAATTTCGTTGTTCGCGCGCGTTGTTCCGAATTCCACGCTTGAGCTTATGCATATCGGGGATCCTCTGCAGAAATGCGACGAGACATGCGACGGCATAAAATCCGCGTTGAGACCGAAATTCACGCTTTTGATGACGTGCATAACGAGGACGCTTGCTTTCGAGAGGATGAAGATTTCTGACAAGATAATCCAGAAATACAATGCGACCTTCCCGACTTTCGCCGGCTTTTCGGCTTACGGCGAGCAGCTTGGAAGAATCCACTGCAACCAGACGCTCGTTTCTGTCGTGATAGGAGATTAATATGACTGAATTGGAAAACGCGGAACTTGTAAAAAGCGGATTGAACGCTGTTCAGTCTCTCATAGAATATTTGGCAAAGGACGCCATCGGCGGCGAATTCTTGAGCGAGTACACCTCTTCCCGCGAGGTGCAGAACTCTGCGACCGAGAAGCAGAAGGCGGCTTTGAGCAAGCTCATCGAGTCGTCTTCCGTGATGGACGAGGAGACCAAAAAGATTTCAGAGAGCGCGAACGCGAACATCGAGCGCCTTGTCTCCGTCTATTCTGAAATCGAGACTTTGAGGAATTCTGTCCAGAGAATCGAGGAGGAGCACAAGCGTTATGTCGAAAAATTCAAGGTTCTCCATCAGGAGGCGAGCAACATCATGTCGCTTGTCGAGGGAATCCAGAACATATCCGAGCAGACGAACCTCCTTTCGTTCAACGCTTCGATTGAGGCGGCCCATGCTGGGGCTGTCGGAGCCGGTTTCAGAATAATCGCGAACGAGGTTAAGAAACTTGCCGGAAACACGAAGGGGACTACGGAGAAGATAAAGCAGGAAGTCGACAAACTCACGAAATCCCTTGTCGAGCTTGAGGACGGAACGAAAGCCAACGCCACTTCCCTTGACGGCCTTACGAAAGAGGCCGACCATACGCTTGAGAGGTTCGCGAAAGTGCGGAAGATAAATTCCGAGAACAACGCGAATGTCGAGAAGATAAGCACGAGCATTTCTTCGAACGTGAAGGCTATAAACAGCATGATAAAGACTGTCCAGGAAGCCGACGACGTGAGCAAGAAAAATGTCGAGTTGTTCGCCGACTGCGCGTCCCGCAACCAGATGCTCTTCAACGACTTGTATTCGTTTGCGTATGAGCTCAAGGCTGTTCTTGAAGACTTGAAATGACGGACGTTGAGAATATCGAAAAAATCATCCATGACGTTTTCGGTGTGGAGAAGAGGATAAAGAACAAGAAGAACACCAACAGCTGCATTTCTCCGTTGAACAAGGCTGTGAAGAACTATTTCGCGTTCAATTTCCTCAACAGGCTCTATCGTCTCCAGAAGCGTTTTTCCGGGCGCGACGCCGAGACGAACGACATCTGCGAGAAAATCAAGAACATAGGGGAGGCGAAAGAGCACCAATGGGCCGGCCCCTATTCCGAACTTGTCGCGCTTGATTTCTATTCCGAGTTCGCTGAATTTTTCGATATCTCTTACATAAACATTCTTCCGATTTCGCACCACAGGAATTCTATCGCGGCCCGCAATGGGCAGAAAGGCGTCATCGACATAGATTTGTGCCTCCATCTAAAGCACGATTTGATTTTCACCGATGTGAAGTCGTTCAACTGCGTCCACCTCCAGATTTTCGATTCGATTTTCGAGGAAATCGAGGAATTCGCGTCGAAAATCGGGAAGAGCGTCCTTGTTGGCGTGGACAACCTTTCTGAAATCGACTACAGGGAAGTGAAGAACCATCTTGGAATCGAGAAGAACAAAATCCGGCGAGATTTGAAGAGGGCAGTCTCCGAGGGGCAGAAGAATCTCATCTACGAGTCGGACGGTCTGAAATTCGACTTCAAGATAAACTATTCTTCGCCCAAGTCCTCTTTTCTCTCGACTGTCAAGGAGTACTCTCCGTTCGCGATGGCGGAGTCTTACAGGTACAAGTTCCTTGACTACGGAAACAAGCTTGTGGACAACGAGTACTCTCTCATAACAATCGTGAGGAATCCGTGGTTCAACGAGGAGACCGTCGATTTTGGGGATTTCAACAACATCTTCTACAGGAGCCTTAGCAGGAGGACTTTCATGGAGCTCCTTCGCATCGACGGGGACGCTTCCGATTTCTCGAAAACGTATTCCTCCGCGAGCGGAATCTCTGTCTCGGAAGTGTCGAGGAGTCTTGCGGGCATCGTGTTCATCGACGACAACTCTCCGTCATCAAGAAGCCAGAAGGGGCTATATTCGGCATACATATATCTGAACCCGAACTACGCGGCCAAGAATCCCCTCACGATACGGAAGTTCGAGAAATATTTCAGGAACGGCTTTGAGCGGCAGATAAAGGATTTCGACGATTTCAAATTCGACAACTACTAGCATTCGCCCGCTGAAAATCGCTTCAATCAATGGAAAATTTCGTGGTGAATTCTTCCGAAAATCATAGTATGGGGCGTTTTGTCCCCTTAGGATGCGTCCGGCTGCGATATTCGATGGACGCATGGGAGAATTGTATGAAAAAGATAGTTTCGATGGCCGTTTCGTTCGCTTTGTGCGCCTCTTGTTTTTCAACTGATATTTCAAAGTATCTCAGGACGGCTCCGAATGTGGACAGGGCCATGCTGTCCGCCGACTACTGGATTTCAAAGTCTGTCGACCCGAAAAAAGTCATAATATCGACCGACGAAATAATGAGGCTGAACAAGGAGGTGCAGGACGCTTCCTCTTCCGACGAGGGAAAATTCGCCTATTACGCTTCGTCCAAAAAGAACAAGAGCATCTCGAAGAAAAAGCTCCTTGAACTTTTGGATTTCAATTTCGGCGCCGACTACTACATAGAGGGCGTGAAGGTCGCTCAGTCGTACAAGGACGATTTGCTCTCCTACAGGAACCTCGATTCGGTGAAGGACACGAACGAGGTCGGATACGCGTTCGTTTTGAGGAGGGGCGGTTTGAGGCTCCTTCCGACGGACGACATATTGACTCTGGACGAGGTGCGCTCGTTCTACGACGAGATGCAGAACAGTTCCGTCCTGATGAACGAGCCTGTCGTCGTTCTCCACCAGACGGAGGATTCGGCATGGTATTTCGTCATGACGAGCTACTGCTGCGGCTGGCTTCCATCTTCGAACATCGCGTTCTGCCACGGATACGACGAGTGGAATTCGTACAGGAATCCGAGCGACTTCCTTGTGGTCTCCGAGAACAAATTCCGCCTCGACTACGACTGGGTGAACGACAGAATTTCCGAGGTGGAGGTCTCCATGGGCACGAAGCTCCAGCTTGTTCCCGTCTCCGAGTACCAGACTTCCTATGAAGGGCGCGAGGCGTACGACAACTACATCGTCAGAATCCCGGACAGGAGCCAGGGGGGCTACCTCATCTTCCACAACGCGTACATTCCTCTAGGAAAGTCGGTCTCCATCGGCTATGTTCCGTACACTAGGGAGAACATCCTGCGCATGGCGTTCAGCGCGCTCGGCGAGAGGTACGGATGGGCGGGACTTTACGACGCGCGCGACGCTTCCCAGTTCGTCATGGAGCTTTACCGCGCGTTCGGGTTCGACATCCCGCGCTCGACTCCTGGGCTGATTCCGATGGACGCTCCTACCGTGGACGTTTCGGGGATGTCCGCCGCGCACAAGCAGTCGCTTCTGAAGTACATTCCGTCCGGCTCAATCCTGCTTCTGCCGGGCTTCGCCATGGTCTATCTCGGCGAGGTCGATGGAAAATACTATGTCATTTCGTCTTCGGGGGAGAACATCTACGAGTCTTCGAGCAAGGTCACGCAGACGCAGGGCGTTTCTGTGTACGATTTGGACACGAAGAGGAAGAATGGCCAAAAGTGCATCGATGCCATATCGAAAATAAAAGTCATGTATTGAAATTCGCCCTTTAATTTTCTGCGAATCGAAGATAAGATTTAGGAATCACAGAAAATAGGGGTACAAAATGGCAAAGAAATCTGACAACGCGTGCAAAGGTACCGCGCGCGCTCCTCATCGTTCTCTTTTTTACGCTTCAGGTTACACTGATGAAGAATTGGAACGCCCCTTGGTAGGTGTCTGCTGTGCAAAGAACGAAATTATTCCCGGACACTTTGACTTGGATAAAATAGCCGATGCAGTTAAGGCTGGAATCCGCATGGCTGGCGGTACACCAATTGAATTTCCTGCTATAGGTGTCTGTGACGGAATTGCCATGGGTCACGAAGGAATGAAGTATTCTTTAGTTACTCGCGAACTTATTGCAGACAGTGTTGAATGTGTTGCAACCGCCCATCAGTTTGATGCCTTGGTTATGATTCCCAACTGTGACAAAATTGTTCCCGGTATGCTTATGGCCGCCGCTCGTCTTGACTTGCCTACAGTATTTGTTTCTGGCGGAGCAATGATGCCTGGTCACCTGCCCAGCCACGAAGAAGGAAACCCCTATTCAGATAAAAACCTTTCCCTTACCGACATGTTTGAAGGCGTTGGTGCTGTTGCTTCTGGAAAAATTACTGAAGCCCAACTGTGCGAAATGGAACATGTTGCCTGTCCTGGATGCGGTTCCTGCTCAGGTATGTTTACTGCAAACAGCATGAACTGTCTTACCGAGGTTTTGGGACTTGGTCTTCCTGGTAACGGAACTATTCCTGCAACTACAGGAGCCAGGCTTGCCCTTGCAAAACACGCTGGAATGGCAGTTATGAATCTTTACAACAAAGGCATTACTGCTCGCAAAATGATGACGGCAGACAGCTTTAAAAATGCACTTGCGGCAGACATGGCATTGGGCTGCTCTTCCAACACCATGCTTCATGTTCCTGCAATCATGCACGAAGCGGGACTTACTCTTGACCTTCACGAAGTAAATGAAATTTCTGAGCGAACACCAAACCTCTGTCACCTTGCTCCAGCAGGACATACCTTTATTTGCGAACTTAATGATGCAGGAGGAGTGCAGGCTGTTCTTGCCGAACTTGCAAAGAAAAATCTTATCAAAACAGATCTTATTACTGCAACCGGAAAAACAATTGCAGAAAATATAGCTGGTGTTAAAAACCGTAATCCTGAAATCCTTCGCCCCATTGAAAATCCCTTTAGTGCAACAGGTGGCATTGCAGTGCTTTTTGGTAACCTTGCACCAAACGGAACTGTAGTAAAGCGCAGTGCCTGTGCTCCTGAACTTATGAAGCACACCGGTCCCGCCAGAGTGTTTAACGATGAAAGCGAGGCCATGGAAGCCGTCCAGCAGCGTAAGATAAATCCCGGCGATGTGGTTGTAATTCGTTACGAAGGCCCGAAGGGTGGACCTGGTATGCGCGAAATGCTTGCTGTAACAGCCGCTCTTGCAGGTCAGGGATTGGACAAGCAGGTAGCCCTTATTACGGACGGACGCTTTAGTGGAGCTACCAGAGGCGCTTCTTTAGGGCACTGTTCTCCAGAAGCGGCAGACGGTGGACCAATAGCTCTTGTAGAGGAAGGCGACAAAATTACGCTGGACATAAACAACTACAAGATTACCCTTGAGGTAAGCGACGAAGAACTTGCAAAAAGAAAGGCCGCATGGAAAGCCCCTGCTCCAAAAGTAACCAAGGGATATCTGGCACGCTATGCAAAACTGGTAAGCTCAGCCGACAAGGGAGCCATTTTACAATAATGCTAACCGTTAGCCATAAGTCTGCGAGTTTTTGCAATGCGAAAACTCGTGGGGAAGCAGAATGCTTACCCGGGCCATTTTACAATAATGCTAATCGGTAGCCGTAAGTTTGAGAGTTTTACAATAACAAGGAGTTTTACGGATGAAAAAGATTTCATCTCTGCTTGACAAAGTTCAGAACAAGCATTACCTCGCGATTTTTTTAACCTTTCATCTGCTTGTCATTCTTGCATTTGCCGTCACTTTTTTTGCAAATCCAAAACGCATGGGTATTGACGCAAATCTTATGAACATGCTGCCTGCCTCTTTTGAGCAGAAGGCTATTACAAAAGCTGATGAAATGCTTACCGGCGACAGAACAAATCATGTTTACATTCTTGTGGCAAATGAAGATTTTGACTCTGCACGGGAAACAGCCGTCAAGGTGTATGATGAGTTGAATTCAAAGTATGCCTCCAAGTTTAAAAACCTTACGCTGTATTCAGACCTTGCTGCTACTGGCGACATAATTGACTTCTTTTACAAGTACCGCTGGAACATGCTAGATGAAAAAACTGCAAATGCAATCCTTAACGGTGGTGAAGAAAACTTTGCAGAAAACGCCCTCATACAAATTTTCTCTGGATGGAATCTTACGGGGCTTGATACACTTGAAACCGACCCCTTTATGCTTACCGAATTCGGAATGAATCGCTTCCTGCAGAATATACAGCAGTCAGGAACTGCAATGAGTGTAAAGGACGGAGTTCTGGCTTCCCACTTAAACGACTTGTGGTATGTAATGATTTCCATAGACTTAAGCGAAGAAGGCGCCCAACTTGCAAGCAAGGAAAACGGCGTTGTAAAAATTTACGAAGTCTGCGGTCAGTATGAAAAAGACGGAACCCGTTTTATATATCAGGGAACACCCTATCACAGTTACAAAAACTCAACAGAGGCTTCCAGCGAAATTACCATCATTTCGGCAGTTTCAATGCTTGCCGTTATTGTCATTTTGTTTTTAGTATTTAAAAATCCTATTCCCATTGTTACATCTCTGGCTACAATTTTAACTTCCATACTTACCGCCATTCTTTCCAGTCTGACGATTTTTGGAAAAATTCATATCCTCACTTTGGTGTTTGGAACTTCCCTCATAGGTTCTTGTATAGACTACAGCTTGCACTTCTTTATAAACTGGAAGGCCAATACAGAACTTCATTCTGGTAAGGAAATCCGTCGCACAATACTTAGAGGACTTTCACTTTCCCTTGTTTCTACTGTGCTGTGTTTTGGAATACTTATCTTTGCACCCTACACGCTCCTAAAGCAGATGGCAACATTCTCCATCTTTGGACTTGTGTCTTCTTTCCTTACTGTAATCTGCGTGTTCCCCCTCATTCCAATTCCCAAAGAAAGTGAGAGGGTAATAAGGTCTCTTAAACTTTTAAAAACTCCCTCATGGTATAATAAAAAAATCGTGGGGAGAATTGTTGTTTCTGTTTTGTTTGCTGTTCCGATTATACTGTTTGCTGTATTCTTTAAAAATGCAGGAATCGAAAACGATCTGAATAAACTGTATTCAATGGAAGGTCGTCAACTTGCGGATGAAATTGAGGCTGGCGAAGTGCTTCAGTATAATCCATCGGGATGGTTTATTATCCGTGGCGACACAGAAGCTGATGTTCTTTCCAAAGAAGAAAAACTTTCTCAGCAGATGAGAGAGCACTGTATTAAAAACCAGCAAACTGCATCTTATCTTGCCGCAACACTTTTTGTGCCTTCAAGATATACTCAGCAAAAATCAAAGGATGCCTGCGAAAAACTTCTTGCCCTTGCGGAAGATCAGTATGACGCCATTGGTTTTGACCCCGAAGATGCAAAAATGCTTAGGGAACTTTTTGAAGCCGACAGAAACGAGTTTATTTCCTTTGAAGAAAACACAGTGCCCGACTTTATTCTTGATTTGATTTCGGATGTGTGGCTTGGAGAAATTGACGGTAGCTACTATTCTGTAATTGTTCCTGCCCTTACCATGGATCTAGAAGCATACAGAAACTTTGCCGACGAAAGCAACGACATTTTCTATGTAAGCAAAATCGAAGACACTAATGCTGATTTGGACAAACTTACAAAGATGATTTTAATCCTCTTTATTTCGGCCTATGTGGTCATATTCATCATCCTTAGATTCTTCTACACGACCAAGCAGTCTCTAAAGATAATTTCCATTCCTATTTTAATTCTGCTTACTGTTGCCGCAATTTTTGCAGTTGCAAACATAAAGTTGGAATTCTTCTCCATAGTGGGAATCATTCTTGTCTTTGGACTTGGCCTGGATTACATAATCTACATGATGGAAAACGAAAAAAGAACTCAGAATACCATTGATTCGCTTTTGGAACCCTTTGCAATTCTTTTGTCCTTCATTACTACGATTATTTCCTTTGGCGCTCTTTCACTTAGCAACTTCGCGCCCGTCCATTTGATTGGTCTTTCAATCTTCATAGGACTTATTACGGCGTATCTTTGTTCTGTCTTCTACAGCAGAAACTGAGTGGTGCGGTAAATGAAAAAAGAAAACTATTTTCTAAACCTCGCAGACGGAACCGAACTGTGGATAGACCGTTGGATTCCTGATGCAGGTAAGGAAATAAAAGGCATAATTCAGTTTCACATTGGCATGGAGGAGTGGACAGGCCGTTACGACGAACTGGGCACTTTCTTTTCTGAAGCAGGCTATGTCTTTAATACTTACGATTTTCGCGGTCATGGAATTACAGCCCAGAATGCTGTAAAAAAGAGAAAGGGACTCTTTGGAAAAATTGCAGATAGGAACGGATTTAATACTGCCGTTGAAGATCTGCATCTTGTCATAAAAAACTGTCTTGAAAGTTTTCCCGGTAACAAGGTAGTACTTATTGGATACTCCTTTGGCTCATTTGTGTCTCAGGGATTCATAGAAAAATACGGAACAGAACTTGCCGGCTGTGTTCTGTGCGGAACAAAGGGGCCCACTCAATTCATTAACTGGATAAGCACTCTTATTGGTCGCATAGACTGTCTGTTTGGTCGGGATAAAAAAGCTTCTGTCCTTGAAAAATTTCCCGACAAGGTGAATGCCCGCCGACTGCCAAAAGAAATTGCAAAGAAGAATCGTCTTGCATGGATGGCCGCTGACCAGTCTGTGGTAAAGGCTTACCTTTCTGATCCTATGTGTAGTAATGGTTTTGTACGCTCATTTTTTGTAGATATGATGGGTGGCTGTCTTCAAATTCACAAAAGGAAAAATATTCAGAAAATTCCTACAGAACTTCCTGTCCTGTTTGTTTACGGAGAAGACGATCCCATTGGAGCATACGGAAAAACAATCCACCGCTTAAAGTCTCTTTACGAAAAAAATGGAATGACGAAAGTTGAAGTAAAAGCATACAAAGGTTGCCGTCACGAAGTGTTTCAGGATTACTGTAAAAAGCAGGTTATGGCTGACATTTTGACTTGGCTTGAGGCCTAATGCGCTTCCGCTAACCTTGCACAATAAGCCTTAAACCGTTACAATAGTGCAAAGGATGTTTATATGAAAGTTAACGGTTCTCAGATTGTAATTGAATGTCTTGTTGAGCAGGGAGTTGACACCATTTTTGGTTATCCCGGAGGAGCGATCCTTAACATTTACGATGCCCTCTATAAAAATTCTGACAGAATAAAGCACATTCTTACGGCTCACGAACAGGGTGCCGCCCATGCCGCAGACGGATACGCCCGTGCAACAGGTAAGGTTGGCGTTGTGTTTGCCACAAGTGGCCCAGGTGCTACAAACCTTGTTACAGGCATTGCAACTGCATACATGGATTCAAGTCCTGTAGTTGCAATTACATGCAATGTTCCCACATCCCTTTTGGGAAAAGACAGTTTTCAGGAAGTTGACATTACAGGAATCACCATGCCCATAACAAAGCATAACTTTATGGTTCATTCCATTGAGGAACTGGCTCCTGTAATTCGTGAGGCCTTTGCCATTGCAAAAAGCGGTCGTCCCGGTCCTGTTCTGATTGATATTCCAAAGGAAGTAACTGCCGCCGAAATAGAGTTTGAGCCTCTTAAAAAAGCTGAGCTTGAATCTTTTGCAAAACAGTTTGAACCTCAGACCCTTCCCTCTGACGAAGAAATTAAAGCCACCGCAGACTTGATTAACAGTTCTGAGCGTCCTGTAATTTATGCTGGAGGCGGAATCATAATTAGCAATGCGGGAAAAGAACTTTTGGACTTTGCAACAAAGGCCGACATTCCCGTTACAGAAAGTCTTATGGCCCGTTCTGCCTTTCCTTCAAGCAATAGTCTCTGCCTTGGTATGGTGGGTATGCACGGAACAAAGGCAAGCAACATGGCTATAACCGAAAGCGATGTGGTAATTGCGTTGGGTGCCCGTTTTTCTGACCGCGTAATTTCTGATGCTTCAAAATTTGCCCAGAACAGCAAAGTTCTTCACATAGACATTGACCCTGCCGAAATCAACAAAAACATTCCCTCTGCTGGTTCTCTTGTGGGGGATGTAAAGGCCGTACTTGCAAAACTGCTTCCCCTTATCACCGAAAAGAAGCGCACTGAATGGCAGAATCAGATAGCAGAATGGAAGCAGATTGTTCCTCCTTCATATTCTGAACCACGCAAGGATAGTATAAATCCAAAATCAATTTGCGAAATAATCCACAGCGTTGCAGGAGACGATGCTTTTGTTACCACCGAAGTAGGCGAGCATCAGATGTGGACAGCCCAGTTCTATCCCTTTGAAAAACCGCGCACATTTGTTACATCTGGTGGACTGGGAACAATGGGCTTCGGTACTGGCGCCGCAATCGGAATACAGATGGCTCTTCCCAAGGCCCGAGTAGTTCACATTGCAGGAGACGGTTCATTCCGCATGAACTGTAACGAGCTTGCGACAATTGGTCACTATAATCTTCCTGTAGTTATTGTGGTTGTAAATAACGGAACTTTGGGTAATGTTCGCCTGTGGCAGAAACTCTTTTACGGAAAACGCTACAGTGCTACAACCTTGGACTTTGGCCCTGACTGGGTAAAACTTGCCGACGCTTATGGCATTGACGGATACCGTGCAAAGGATGAGGATGAATTTAAGAAGGTCTTTAAGAAAGCTTTTGAGTCTGGTAAGCCTGCCGTCATAGATGCAAAGGTTGACATTGACGAACTTGTACTGCCTATGGTTCCCGGTGGAAAACCTATTTACAATCAAATCATGAGCGTTTCGGAGAAATTTGTATGATGGTTGTAAGATGGCACAACCGCACGCACCTGCTACGGTTGTGGGTTCCCGGTGGAAAGCCTATTTATAATCAGATAATGAGCGTTTCGGAGAAATTTGTATGAAAGATGAAAAACAGTTGCACGAGTCTGGGGAGGACTATCTTGAGGCGGTCTTAATGCTTCAGAATGAAAAAGGTTTTGCGCGCTCTGTAGATGTTGCAAAAAAACTGGGCGTGTCAAAGCCAAGCGTTAGCCGTGCCATGAGCATCCTTACCGAAGCTGGCTTTATTACCATTAACGAAATGGGTGCCCTGGAACTTACTGCCCGAGGAAAGAAGCGGGCCGAATCTGTTTATGAGCGGCATGTTCTTCTTACCAAGTTTTTAATGAAGATAACTGGCGTGTCTGAGGAACAGGCGGAAAAAAATGCCTGTCGCATAGAACACGATATTGATGACGATGTAAAAAAAGGAATCCAGAATTGGATGAAGGAAAACGGCTGATGGCTTCAAAAAAATCTTCCCACGGAACACACACTAACGACAATCATAAGGCCTTGTGGAGCGGTCGCTTTGCAGACGGACCTGATGCAGCGGCAGTAGAATTTGAAACTTCAATTTTTGTTGATGAAAGAATGGCTTTGGACGATATAGCTGGTTCCATTGCTCACGCAACTATGCTAGGGGAGCAGAAAATAATTCCTTTGGCAGAAGCAAAAAAAATTGTTGCTGGACTGCAGGGAATTCAGAAGGACTTGCAGAATGGAACTCTTTCTATAGATTACAGTGCGGAAGACATTCACTCCTTTATAGAGGCTACACTTACAGACAGAATTGGTGAAGCCGGAAAAAAACTTCACACGGGAAGAAGCCGCAATGACCAGATTGCACTGGATGAACGACTCTACCTCCGCCGTGTGGTTCCTGTTCTTCAGTCTAAGATAATCACCCTTATAGAAGTACTGACTGATATTGCTTCATCTCATACAGATTCTCTTTTAACGGGCTACACCCACATGCAGCATGCTCAGCCGGGAACTCTGGCACAGCATCTTCTTGCCTGGTGTGCAATGCTCCGCCGTGACTGGGAACTGTTTGACTCTAGCCTTAGCCGTATGGTTCTTAGTCCCTTGGGAAGTGGAGCCCTGCAGGGAAGTACGCTGCCCCTTAACCGGGAGCGAGTTGCAGACCTACTTGGTTTTGAAGGCGTTACTCAGAATACTTTGGATTCTGTTTCGGACAGAGACTACTGCATTGAGTTTACATTTGACTGTGTAATGCTTCAGCAGCACTTGAGCCGCATGTGCGAAGAAATTGTTCTGTGGTCTACAACAGAATTTGGCTTTGTGGAACTTAGCGAAAAATGGTCAACGGGTTCCTCCATTATGCCACAGAAAAAAAATCCCGACTTTGCAGAACTAATTCGGGGACGCACCGGAAAAGTATATGGTTCTTTAATCAGCCTGCTTACAATGGTAAAGGGACTTCCTTTGGCATACGACCGTGACTTGCAGGAAGACAAGGAACCTCTCTTTGCAGCCCTTGATACAGTTTCTGCAAATCTTGTGGTGTTTACCCAGATGATTTCCAGTGCCACATGGAATAAGGAAAAAATGGCACAAAGTTGTGAAGGCGGATTTGCCAATGCAACTGATGTAGCCGAATATCTTGTGCGAAAGGGAATGCCCTTTAGAACTGCCCACTCAGTTGCCGCCTCTGCTGTAAGAAAGGCAATAGATGCAGGACTTAGCCGCATAGAGGATCTGTCTCTTGACGAGCTGGAAGACTGTTCAAAACTTATTGAGGAAGACATTTACGACCTTATTACTCCTGCCAACTGTGTAAGGGAACGAAGCGTAACTGGTGGACCTTCCGCAAAGACTGTTAAGGCGCAGATAAGGCTCATGCAGCGCTTCTGTAAAAATCACAGAATGTAGCTTTTGCCACCTTGACCAATATACCCCGCTTGTGATAATATAATTGCTCATACTGTATACTTGGCTCTTAGTGGGTGCGTCGCATTCCTAGGGCTTTAGTGCAGTACACTATCTTAGCTCTTGACCCCGTTCGTGAGAGAGCTTTATGGAGGACAAACAAGTGGTAAAAATCAGACTTAAGAAGTTTGGTACAAAGAAACGCCCCTACTACAGAATTGTAGTTCAGGATGTTCAGAAGCCCCGTGACGGTGCTACTGTAGAAGAAATCGGTTTCTATCATCCCATTGAAGCGGAAGACAAGCAGATTTCTTTCAAAGAAGACCGCGCAAAGTACTGGCTCAGCGTAGGTGCACAGCCTACACCAATTGTAAAGAAGATTTTCAATACAAAAGGTCTGTCAGTAAAGGGCGAATCGCTCAGCAAGTAGGTTGAGGGGAGAGCATAGGCATGGAAAAAGACCTGATTGAATATATCGCAAAATCACTGGTCGATAACCCCGATGCAGTCTCTGTAACCGAAGCCGAAGGTGAGCGTGGTCCTGTTTTGCAGTTGAGCGTTGCTCCCGGCGATATTGGTAAGGTCATTGGAAAGTACGGCCGCATTGCAAAAGCTTTGCGTACTGTTCTTAGCGCTTCCGCCAGCAAGGACGGCAGGCGTTATAGTCTTGACATTCTAGACTAAGAGAATCAATGACAGAGAACTTTGTTGTAGGGATTGTCCGAGGCACCCATGGTGTAACGGGCGAGTTCAAAGTAGAAAGTACTTCTGGCGAGTATGAGCATTTTGCCCGTATGGAAGAAGTAACTTTAACAGACGGTTCGGCAAAGAAACTTTGCAAGGTGGAATACACTAAGGAAGCGGCCGACACTCTGTACATGAAACTGGCGGGAATAAATACCCCTGAAGAAGCTGCAAGATTCAACAGGTGGCAGATCGTAGTTCCACGCAAAAACGCGCGTCCTCTGCAGAAGGGCGAGTGGTATATCGAGGACCTAAAGGGCTGCTCGGTATGGTATGCTCAGAGTGAGCAAAAGGAAACGGCGGGTAGTACCGCACCGAAAACACCTTCTTCGGAAGATGTAATTGGAACAGTCACAGACGTAACGGAAGGCGGATCAGGTTATCTCGTTGAGATTTCGCTGTCCGAGGGTTGTACTCTGATTGCCGATGACATTAAGTTTACCAAAAGCGGAAAACTCCGCTCAGTATATGTTCCCTTTAAGGAGCAGTTTATTGGTGAAGTTGATGTAGAAAACAAAAGGATGCAGCTGATGCACCTCTGGATTCTGGAGTAAGTCCATGAAATTTACAGTGCTGACCTTGTTTCCCGAAATTCCGCGTGCCTTTTTTGAAACTTCGATCATGGCAAAGGCGGTGGAACGGGGAATTATTGCCTACGATTTGGTGAATGTCAGGGATTTTGCCTATGACAAGCACAAAACTTGTGATGACGCAACCTACGGCGGGGGAGCGGGACAACTTCTGTTGCCTGAACCCTTAGGACGGGCTCTTGACAGTGTAGAGGCTTATAAAAAACATGTGATTTATGTTACGCCGAGCGGAAAGCAATTCACGCAAAAGAAAGCGCAAGAATTGAGCAAGAAAGACGAAATCGTCTTAGTTTGCGGACGATACGAAGGTATTGACCAGCGAATTATAGATACTTATGTTGATGACGAAATCTCTATTGGGGATTATGTTATGTCGAGCGGCGAAGTTGCTGCAACAGTGATTATCGACGCAGTGTACAGACTCGTAGAAGACGTTATTACAAAAGAATCTTTAGACGAGGAAAGTTTTTCGAGCGGACTTCTTGAATACCCTCAATACACGCACCCAGCGGTATATAAGGGCATGGCTGTGCCTGAGGTTTTGACAGGCGGCAACCACGAAGAGATTCGGAAGTGGCGGCTGAAAAAGAGCTTGCAAAAAACGCTGATGAACAGACCTGATTTGATTCAGAAAGCGAGAGAGCAGGGAATTCTTACTTCAGAAGCCGAAGGAATGATTGAGCAGCTGCTAGAATGTTTTTTGTTGAAGCACGAGGGCAGGAAGAAACGCAGAAGGCGATTAGCGTCTACTGCTAGAACAGGAGAATAAGAATGGACCTTATAAAGACCATTGAAGAGAAGCAGAAGAAAGAAGCTGCTGAGAATTTTAACGTTGGCGATACAGTTCGTGTTTTCTTCAAGATTATTGAAGGCAAAACAGAGCGTGTTCAGGTGTACGAGGGTCTTGTTATCTGCAAGAAGAACTCTGGAATCGGACGCACATTCACTGTTCGCAAGAACAGCTATGGCGTTGGTGTAGAGCGCGTTTTCCCTGTAAACAGCCCGCGCATTGTAAAGGTTGAGATTGCTCGCCCTGGTAAAGTTCGCCGTTCAAAGCTCTACTACATTCGCGACAAGGTCGGTAAGGGAGCTAAGATTAAGGAGCGCGTAGGTGCAGAAGTTACCGCAATGGTGAACGCTGCAAACGCTGCTGCAAACGCTGCTGTTACAGGAGCTGCAAAGAAAGAAGCAGAGAAAGCTGCTGAGAAATAAAGTTTTCTCAATGTTTTTTTGAATTATACGTGATTTTTGAAAAGCCTTCGCTTGCTTTTGTCGTGCGGGGGCTTTTTCATTCTATTCAGTTTGAGAACTTGAATAGAGAATTTAGATATTTTGTCAAATTGTTTTTTCTAATCGTACCGAAATTTGTAAAAGGATTTGAAATAAATTGGAATCATTTATTTTGGTATGATATAATGTAATTGTGAGATTAAAAAAGAAGGTTGAGTTACGATGGAAGAATTGAGAAAAATCAGTTGTTCTGATGTGAGATTAGGTATGCGCTTTTCAGCTCCCGTTTTTTTTGAAGACGGCAAAAATATGTTTTTAGCTCCGTTAAAAGAGGCGAAACCATATCATATTTTTGCAATAAAGAGATGGAAAATACCTTTTTTACTTACAAGCGGCAGGATTGTGCCAGAGGAAGAGTTGCCAAGTATCAGTGCGGAAGGCATTGACGGCGACACGCTTCTTGAAGACCTTGAAAGTGTAGACGATATTTCAGAATTGGAAATAGCAAAATAGATATGCGGGAAACGAGTGTATCTGTTGGCAAATATGGCGAAGACAAAGCTAATGAGTATTTAAAATCCCTAGATTACAAGGTTATTGCTCGCAATTTCCGCCGCCCTGGCGGAGAAATAGATATTATTGCTCTTGATAAGGATATTCTTGTATTTATTGAAGTAAAAACGCTTCCGAGCGGTAATATTGAAACTCTTGGCTACGAATTAAATCTTAGAAAACAAAAAAGAATTATAGAAACGTCTAAACGTTTTCTTGAAATGAATCGACAATATAATGACAGCATAATTCGTTTTGATGTGCTTGTCATTGATATGCCGGGATTCCCGTCTGTATATCATATCAAAGATGCTTTTTCGGAGCTTGTATGATATCTGTTTTAAAGGCAGGTGCTACAGAGCAATCTTATGAATCAAAATTATTTGAGCTGAAATTAAAGATTCAAGATAGAAGATACTTGAATAATGCGATTGATAGGATTGCTTCTGTTTTAAGTAGCAGGTTGGTAGAAGCTCATGGTGTTACTGGAAATTCCACGGAGTTTATGATACAGTAACTGACTAGGAGTTGAATAGAAAAATGGACCGAAGTGATAATCGTCGTTCCCGAGTAAAGAAAAGCTGGGGGAATAATTGGAAAGATTCCGCAGCTGTGAAAGAGAGAAGTACTAATATAAAAGGTTCTGCTCATTTCGGAAAATCCTATGCTGTAACTGCAAAAGAAATATCTGAGCAAGAAACAGCTATAAAAGAATACAAAAACAAAGAGGTTCTTTGTGCTTTTTGTGGTAAGCCGATTACAGATATGATTATTTCTATGTCTGATAAAGGCTCTGGAGAACCTGTTCATTTTGATTGTGTTCTGGCAACAATTTCAAAACAAGAGAAATTGCACGAGGGCGAAAAGATTATTTATATAGGGCAGGGGAGATTTGGAGTTGTGTACTTTGAAAATCCTCATGATATGAAACACTTTACCATTCGCAAAATAATTGAATGGGAAGAACGGGGAAAAGCTATCGACTGGCGAACAGAGATTTCTGATTTGTACAGTAAGGTAAGATAGGTATATTTGAGAAAGGTGATTGCACGAGATTTTCTCGTATAGTCGATATAAATGTAAAACGGGTTCGTTCTCAGGAGGGGATTGATGAACGAATGGATTAAAAAGCTAACTGAATCCATAAAAGGTTTGTGGTCGAAATGGACTATTGTGCAAAAGGCAATAGTCGGTGGTATTGTACTTGCGGTTATTGTGGCTATTATTTTTATGCTGAATCTCTCAGCAGCACCGTCAGCAGTCCCCGTATTTAACATCGCTATAAAAGACGAGAGTTTAAGGGATAATATGGTGGTGCGCTTGTCTGAAGACAACATAGATGCCAATATAACATCAGACGGGCGACTTACGGTAAAAGATGAAAAAGCCGCTTCAAAAGCGCGCAGTATTCTTATTTCTGAGGGGTTGACACCTTCTAATTCTAATCCGTACGATTTATTGAATGTTTCGGACTGGGCGAAGACGGATTTCCATAATAACAAAGAATGGAAAGACGCGATGGAAAGGCTTGTTAAAAAGCAGATAGAATCGCTTGAAGATGTTCGCAATGCAAATGTAATGCTCACTTTCCCTGAAAAAGCACTTTTCATATCTGAACAGAATCCCGTTACTGCGGGAGTTACTGTTTTTGCGCGCCCTGGAAGCGATATTTTGCAATCAAAGAAGAAAGTACAGAGCCTTGAGCGACTTATTGCTTTTTCTGTTGAAGGCTTGAAAACTGAAAATATCACTATTGTTGATGGAACAACTGGTGAGGCAATAAATGATTTCGAGGGTATGGAAGCCAGCGAAAGAGTAGATATAGTTGCAAAAGAGCAGAAACTTGTGCAGAAACTTGAAGCACAATACAGTGCGAGAGTTTATACGGCTTTGAAAGGCATATTTAACAATCGTATTAACGATGTTCAAGTGAAAATTGATATGGATATGTCTAAAGAGCAGAGCCAGGCAACTATTTATTCCCCTATTGTCATAAAGGAAGATAATCCTGATACTCCTTATGATGATTCTGAGTTCAAAGATAATCTTATTCTCTCTTCTGAAACGGTAACGAAAAGCTGGCAGGGTACTGGATATAATCCTGAAGGACCTGCAGGAACAGAAGGGCAGACTCCTCCTGTGTATGCTGATATGTCTAATGTAGTGGGACGTATGGAAGAAACGGGCGTAAAGCAGAACAATGTGGTAAACCGCAAAGACGTTCAGAAAGAAGAAAGCCCTCAGATTAAAACTATCACGGTTTCTGTGAACATTGATGGTGTGTGGAGGAGAAAGTATGACGAAAAGAATAATGTCATTGTAAAAAATGGCACTATTGAAAGAGAGTATACTCCTGTTTCTGCAGAAGATTTGGCAAGCGCAAAAGATTTGGTTATAAAAGCAGTTAATTCTGACAAGGAACACGTTTCTGTAACAAACATTCCTGTAGACCATACCGATGAGTTTGCTGCAGAAGATGCAGCGTTCTTGCGCAAAGAGCAAACGAGAAGAACTATTCTTTATTCTTTGTTAGGAATTGCAGTAATTCTCTTTGCGTTTATTATCTTTAGATTTGTTAATCGTGAAATCGAGCGCAGAAAGAGACTTCGCGAGGAAGAGATTCTTCGCAAACAGCAGGCAGCTCGAGAAGCGGCTTTGTGGGAAGCTCGCGACCAAGGTGTCGAAGTTCAGATGTCTGTCGAAGAAAGAAAGCGTACAGAATTGCAAGAAAATGCGATTGCTATGGCAAAAGAGCATCCTGAGGATGTCGCAATGCTTATCCGCACATGGCTGATGGAGGAATAGTGTATGTCAGATGCAGCTAAAGGAGCTAATAAGGGAGCTAAATCTTCTGGAGGCGGAAAGAAAAGTGGTTCAAAGGATTATAAGAGCCTAAGCGGAAAGCAAAAAGCTGCTATGTTCCTTGTTCTTCTTGGAAGCGATGTTTCTAGTGAAGTTATGAAGCATTTGAGAGAAGATGAAGTTGAACAGTTGACTTTTGAAATCGCTAGACTTGAGCCTGTTGATTCAGATTTTAAAGACCAGGTTCTTGCCGAGTTCCAAGATATGATGAATGCGCAGAACTTTATCACAACTGGCGGTATTGATTATGCGCGAGAGCTTTTGGAAAAGTCGTTAGGAAGTCAAAAGGCTATTGATATTATCAATCGTTTGACGAGTTCTTTGCAGGTGCGACCGTTTGACTTTATTCGCCGCACAGACCCTGCACACCTTTTGAACTTTATTCAGCAGGAATATCCGCAGACAATCGCTCTTATCTTGGCGTATCTTGAACCGCAGAAAGCAGCTTTTATTTTGCAGCATTTGCCAGAAGATATTCAGCCAGAAGTTTCAATGCGTCTTGCGACAATGGATAGAACCTCGCCAGATGTTCTCCGTGAAGTTGAGCGCGTTCTTGAGAAAAAGCTGTCTACTCTTTCTAGTGAAGATTACACGGCGGCGGGCGGTGTTGAAGCTATCGTTGATATTCTTAACCTTGTTGACCGCAGCTCTGAAAAGGCGATTATCGAATCTTTGGAAGAAGAAAATCCAGATTTGGCAGAAGACATCAAGAAGCGAATGTTCGTTTTCGAAGACATCGTTATGCTCGACGACCGTGCTATTCAGAAAGTTCTTCGCGAAGTCGATACGCAGGAACTTGCAAAAGCCCTCAAGAATGTGGATGCGGAAGTTCAAGACAAGATTTACCGCAACATGTCAAAGCGTGCAGCAGGTATGTTGAAAGAGGATATGGAGTTTATGGGACCTGTCCGCGTGAAAGATGTCGAAGAAGCTCAGCAGAAGATCGTTGCCGTTATCAGAAGACTTGAAGAGAGCGGCGAAATTGTTATTGCGCGTTCTGGCGAAGACGAAATGGTTGTTTGATGGAGTATAAAATATGTCTGACGAAGCATTTATCAAAAGCGTATATATGTCCAAAAGAGTTTTTCGCCCGAACGAAATAACTCAGAAAAAAGATGGTGTTGTTTTGCAGCTTGCTCACGATTATTCTCCGAAAGTAGAAGAAGTTGTCGTCGAGGAAGAGCCAAAGTACGAAGGACCAACCGCAGATGACTTGCGCCGTGAAGCTGAAGAGTTTAAGGTTCAGTGGGAAGCTGAAAAGGCTGATATGCTTGCAAAAGCGCAGGCAGAAGCTGACGAAATCATAAAGAATGCTGAAAGCACTGCATTTGATAGAGTGAAAGAGCAGCAGGATAAGGCTCTTGTTATCAAGGCAGACGCAGAAAAAGAAGCCGCTGAGATTATTCAGAAAGCAAAAGACGATGCCGATAGTATTCTTGAAAAAGCGCGGAGCGACGACGAGAATATCCGCCGTTCTTCTAACGAGGAAGGCTTTGAAAAAGGACACGAAGAAGGCTACAACAAGGGCAAAGACGAAGTGCAACGGCTTATCGGGCGCGTTCACTCTATGCTTGAGGGAATCCAATCTCGCAGGCAGGAGATTTTGAACGAAACAGAACAGCAAATTGTTGACCTTGTTATTCTTATGACGAGAAAAGTCGTAAAGGTCTTGTCTGAAAGCCAGAAAAATGTCGTTATGGCAAATGTGTTGTCTGCGCTCAAAAAGGTAAAGACGAGAGGAGATGTTACGGTTCGCGTAAACTTCTCTGATGCAAAGCTGACGACAGAGCATATCAAAGACTTTATTGCTTCTGTGGAGTCGGTGAAGAATATTACTGTTGTAGAAGATACGTCTGTCGATTTGGGTGGCTGTATTGTTGAAACAGACTTCGGCGCAATCGATGCACGCATTGCAAGCCAGTTGGCAGAACTCGAAACTAAGATTCTTGAGATTTCTCCTGTAAAATCGGTATCAAAAGCAGAAAGCTCAAAATAAAAGAGCAGTGTCATAATGGAAACGCTTTTTTCTAAATATCTTGAAACAGCAGAACGAACGGAAACAATTCTCTATACAGGCTCTGTTACGGCGGTAAAAGGACTGATGATTGAAAGTCTTGGTCCTTGTTCTGTGATTGGCGAGATTTGTACGATAAAAATACCGAGCAGCAGTTCTACGGTGTTGGCGGAAGTTGTCGGACTTGATAAGAATACCGTAAAATTGATGGCGTACGGTTCTACGAGCGGTATTGAAGTGGGGTGCGAGGTTGTCGCTTCTGGGCACGTTTTGGAAGTTGGAGTAGGGGAGAGCCTGATTGGGCGTGTTATCGACGCAACAGGCAAACCATACGACAGAAAAGGCGAGATTGTACCAGAAACATTCTATCCAGCTCTTGCTTCTCCTCCGAATCCGCTTGACAGAAAGCCGATAAACAAACGCATTGTAACAGGCGTGCGCGCGATAGATTCGCTTTTGGCAATCGGTCGCGGTCAGCGTCTTGGCATTTTTGCAGGAAGTGGAGTCGGAAAATCAACGCTTCTTTCTATGATTGCGCGAAACACGAACGCAGATATTAACGTCATCGGACTTATCGGCGAGCGCGGTCGTGAGGTTTTGGACTTTATCGAGCGCGATTTGGGCAAAGAGGGCTTGAAGCGGTCTGTTATCGTGGTGGCGACGGGCGACCAGCCTTCTATCTGTCGTCTTCGTGCGGCGTATGTTGCAACTGCGGTTGCTGAATATTTCCGAGACCAAGGCAAAGACGTTATGCTTATGATGGACAGCGTAACGCGATTTGCACACGCACAGCGCGAAATCGGGCTTGCGACGGGTGAGCCACCTGCACAGCGCGGATATCCGCCGAGTGTGTTCGACTTGTTGCCGAAATTGCTTGAAAGACCAGGAACGAACCAAAAAGGCTCTATCACGGCATTGTATACCGTTCTTGTTGATGGCGATGATTTTGATGAGCCGATTACTGATAAGGTGCGCGGTACGGTGGACGGACATATTGTATTGAGCCGAACGCTTGCCGAGCGGTATCATTACCCTGCTATCGACGTGTTGCGCAGTATCAGCCGTCTTTCTAAGAGAGTGAGCGGAAAGGAAACGCTCAAGGCGTGCGCTATCATTCGTCAGCTTATGGCGGCGTATGACGAAAACGCGGATATGATAAATGCGGGTGTGTATCAAAAAGGAAATAATCCGCTTATCGATGCGGCGATTGACAAGCATGAGGCGATTGAAGATTTCTTGAAACAAGAGGAGTTTGACCCGTGTCCGATAACTGATACGCTGAAACGGCTTTCAGAATTGAGCGGTGTTGCAATTCCTGAAGAAGAGGCTTCTATTACGCCTGCTCTTGACCGAAAGACGACGGCGCAAATCGTTGCGGAGAACACGTTGGCTATCGGTTCTGCGGCAAAGGCGGCATTGAAATCAGCTTCAGAGGCGTTGAATAATTAGTAGATGAAGCAATTTTCTTTTTCCCTTGAAAAGATTTTAGACCTCAGAAAGTTCGAGAAAAAACAGGCAGAAGCCGAGTTGGGCAAAGCGTTGTCAGAAGAAAAACGCATTCAAGACCAGCTCGACGATATTGCCTCCGAGCGCGTTTCTACGAATAACGATAGCGACAGTGTTCACGATATTTTCAACTTAATGCGCAATCAGCAGTATTTGTCATTGTTGAAAATCCGTGAAGAGCAGTATTTGAATGACTTGGCGCAGGCGAAAATCGTTTCTGAGGGAAAGAGAAATGAGCTTATCGAGGCGATGAAGAAAGAAAAAGTTTTAACAAAGCTCAAAGAAGCGAAATTGCGCGAATATAATAAAAATCTCAACAAACAAGAAGACATTTCTAACGACGACGTTGTAACCGCGCGTTACGGTAGATAATTTTTTTCAAAAATCAATAACCACAAAGAACGAATGTTTTGGCTGTGAATAAAGAAAAGTGGGAGTTGTTACCAAAGGTATGCTAGAATGTCATTATCGGGCTCGACCCGTTTTTTACGCAGAATTAAGCTGTCATTATCGGGCTTGACCCGATAATCTGAGGCACAGCCTCTTTTTCAAAATGCCTACAGTAGATTCCCGTGTCAAGCACGAGAATGACATAAACAGATACATCAGCATACTTTCCGTAACACTTCCGAAAAGTGCTTGATACTGCTCCAGCACTACCGCAGGATTATAGTCCAGCAGTACCGCAGGATTACGCTCCTGCACCACCGCAGGATTATGCTCCAGCACTACCGCAGGATTACGCTCCAGCACTACCGCAAGATTATGCTCCTGCACCACTGCAGGATTACGCTGACGCGCTTAGAGAAAGCGCAAAAAAATCTGCCTGTGGCTTTAAAAAGCAGGCTGTGCATAAAAATCCGCCTATGGCTTTAAAAGCAGGCTATGCCTGTTGTAAAAAGGGCGCGTTTCTACTATAGTTTCAAGTATGATTGCGAAGAATTCAGTTGTACTGTACAAGAAAAATCCTGCGTTAATAATAGAAACGACAGGCGATAAGTTTACAATTCAATATTGCTCACAGCCCGCCACACCGACGGGAAAAAAAGCCGTGTATGCCACGCAGAAAGTGAGAGAAAAAGATTTCGTCGTCTTGAGCGAAGACAAAGCAAGCTCGATAGACGCTGTTTTAGCGGCAAAAGCAGACGATTTCGCGAATGCCGTCAAAGAAGCGTGGGAGCTATTGCTGAGCGACGAGGCAACAGCGAGCGAAGAGATTTCGTTTGCAGACGTTGCCGCCTACGCACTCTCGGAACTCAAAGCAGATATGAGCTGGGCGTTTTACAGCGCGCTAAAAAATACCTTTTACTTTGAAGAAATTGCGCCGCTCGTCTTTAAGCCGCGAAGCGAAAGCGCGATTGACGAACTGGTGAAAAAAGCCGAAAGCAAGGGCAAAGAAGAAGAACTGCGCGCCGCGTTCATCGAGCGGCTCAAAAAGCGGCAGCTTGATTTACCCGCCGATTCAAAATATATGGTCGATGTGGAGGCACTCGCACTCGGCAAAAGCGACCATTCCAAAACGCTCCACGACGCAAAAATCACCGAAACACCCGAAAATGCGCATAAAATCCTCCTCGACACAAAGATTTGGGACATCACGAGAAACCCGTATCCTGTGCGCTGGGGACTGTCGATGCAGAGCGCAACGGAGGGCTTGGCTTCCCCGCCCGACGAAGAGCGCGTGGTCGTGGAAGGAACGAGCTACGCAATCGACAATGCGTGGTCAACCGACCCCGATGACGCGGTGGCGTTTGACGGAACGTATTTGTGGGTGCATATCGCAGACCCCGCTTCGACTGTAAGACCTGACGACAAAATCGACCGCATTGCCCGCGGACGAGGCGCAACGCTGTATATCCCAGAGGGCGCAAGCCGTATGCTCAGCGAGGATTGCCTTGAAGATTACGCGTTGGGCTTGAGCGAAAAAAGCCGCGCATTGAGCTTCCGCATTTTGCTTGACGAAAAAAACGCCGTCGCCGATTGCCAAGTCTTCAAAACGTGGGTTACCGTTGCGCGATTGACCTACGAGAGCGCGGACGAAAAAAAGGATTCGCCCGAACTTGCGCCATTGTACGAAATTGCGCGCAAGAACATCGAGCGCAGAAACAAAGCGGGCGCAGTGCAGATTGAGCTTCCCGAAGTGCACATCACGGTGGACAGCGAAACAAAGCGCGTCGCGATAGACACCCCGCCGCACCCGATGAGCGCGATAGTCGTGCGCGAAATGATGTTGCTGGCAGGCGAGGGCGCGGCACGATTTGCGTTCAAGAACAAAATCCCGTTCCCGTTCGTCAGCCAAGAATCGCCCGATATTCCTGCAAAATTGCCCGAAGGATTGGCGGGACAGTTTGCCTTGCGAAAGTGTATGCACCGCCGCAGTGTAGGCGTAACGCCCGCTCCGCACGCTGGTTTGGGCTTAACGATGTATTCGCAGGTTACCAGCCCGCTCCGCCGCTACAGCGATTTGATTGCGCACCAGCAGCTTCGCGCATTCTTGGACGGACGCGAGGTGCTCGACAAAGACACGATGCTTGAGAGGGTGAGTGCAGGAGATGCGGCGATGAGTGCGTCGGTCAAGGCGGAGAGAAAGAGCAACTTGCATTGGACTCTGGTGTATTTGCTGCAGAACCCCGACTGGACGGGAGATGCGGTGTGCGTGGACATTATGGGCAAGCAGGCGAAGTTCCTTATTCCGTCATTGGCGCAGGAAACGACGATTGTGCCGCCGCACGCGGTGCAGTTGAACGAAGTGATAAAAGTTAAAGCGGGAAATATCGATATTCCGAATTTGACTGTAACTTTTATCCCTGTCGTGTCCGATACTGTAAAAGAATAGATTTTTCTAAAAACAGGGGTGCATTGTGGCAAGTCGAAGTGGTGGACTTGGAAAATCTATAGTCCTTTTCATATTGATAATAATTTTGACTCTTTTGGGATTGCTGTGGTTTGACTTTCTTGGGGTTATCCATGCAAAGAAATATTTTTCGCCGTTGTATAATCTGTTGGGATTATCGCCGCAAACGTCTACTTCTGCGACCGCAGATTTTCCGATTGTGGCAGACCTTGACGAAGACCGCCTTGCAGTGCGTTTAGAGGCTTTAGACGCACGAACCGAGGAACTCAATCAGCGGGAAGCGGACATCAAGCGCCTTGAGGACGAAAATCAGCAGATTGCGCAAGAGCTTGAAGACAGACGCATTTCTCAAGATGAGCGCGAAAAAACATTCAACAATACTTTGAAACAACACGATGATAGAGATAAGAACATTGCACAGATTTCGGCAAATCTGAATGGTATGCAACCAAAAACCGCTGTTGATATTCTTATTGCTATGGACGACCAAGATGTCATCGACGTGCTGAGAAAAACAGAGGCGGACGCGCAGGAGAACGGAACAAGTTCGATGGTTGCGTATTGGCTTTCTTTGATGCCAGCCGAAAGAGCCGCTTTGATTCAAGCGAAAATGGCAAATAAGCCGCTTTCATTGGATTAAAAACGCTCAATGCCTGTATTGGCAAGATTTCTGTGCTTGCGAAAGTATGGAGGTTAAGCCAATGCAGGCATTAAACATTCAAGCAGATTTATCAAACGTTGCACTTACTTTGAAAAGTGCGCCTTCAAATCAAACGCCCGATACTGCGGTGTCGTTTGCTTCCCTTGTTTCATCAGAAATCGATAAGGCTACTGGCGATAAGAGCGCGAGTGTTGCTTCTAACACCGTTAGTTCTTCAAATGCAATTTCGAATGAACAGAAAAATCCTGAAAACAAAACAAGAACTGTTGCGGAGAAAAAAGAATCTTCTGCGGAAGAAAAAAATATCTCCAACGATGTAAAAGAAACCGCTGAAAATGCGACAGATTCTCGTAATCAGATTGCAGAAAATAATACAGAAGACGGCAAAAACGAGAAGAATATCGCTCTTTCTGCGCAGAAAAATGCAAAAAAGACTGCGAAAACTGATGTTTCTGACGAAAAATCGGCGAAATCTGTTTCAAAAAAAGATAAAAAATCTGTAAAAACGGTTTTGAACGAAAAGACTCCGCAAGAAAATGCTGAAGATGCTGCAAAAGTGCTTGATATTGCGGCAGAAAATGCAAGCGAGATGGTGTCTGTGTCTGAAATTCCTGCAACAGAAATCAGCGAGGCGGTGGAAGACGTTGCTGATGTTTCTGCGGTTGCGCAAGCAAAAACTGACAGCAAAAACGCAATTCCAGAGCAGCCTATTTCGGTTCAAGAGCCAGAGGTTTCTGAAGAGGGCGAAACGCTGATTGCGTCTGCGGTGGAGAATCTCAAGAATGCAGATGAAAGCGAAGCTGGCGAGAATGGTCAGGCGGATTTTTCTCAGAAGCAGACTGCTCAGACGGCAAAGACTGAAACGGCAAAAAAAGGTGCTTCTCTCACGGTTCACGATGAGCGCACAGAGAAAGTCGCTGATGTTTCAGTGCAGAAAACAGCGGCGGAAGGTGCGGAGATTAAGGCTGTCAGCGAAAATGCTGTTGAAATGACGATGGCGAACGTAACGACGGCGAATATCACCTCCTCGAACAGCCAGACGGCAAGCGCGGTCGGCAGCAATTATCAGTCAATGCTTGCAAATCAGATTCAGAACAATGCGCCAGAGTTCGTAAAAGCTGGTTCTATTGTTCTTCGCGACAATAATCAGGGCACAATAAATCTTATTTTGCACCCTGAGTCGCTTGGAAATGTTAAGGTCAGTCTGCAATTAACCGATAAAGTAATTGCGGGTCAAATTGTAGTGCAAAGTCAAGAAGCGTATAACGCATTCCGCGACAGCATTGACAGTTTGAAGCAGGCATTTGCACAAAACGGTTTCGATACAGCGAACTTCAACTTGGCGATGGGTGGAGACATGATGAATGGTAACGGCGGAAACCATGAAGGGCGTGCTGATGCTCCGTTTGTAGCGAATCGTGCATACGGCGATTATGCGGAGAGTGCTGATATGGCGGCATCTTCGCTTGCTGATTATGCGGGCGGCACAGACGGTGTGGACATTGTCGCATAAGGTGATAGACAGAAAAGAGGTGAACTGATGGAACTGAACACAGCTATGAGTGCATCTGAGAAAGCTCAGGTTGAAAACGCGGTTAATACATTCAACGCAAAGAATAATGCAATCATTGGTCGAAAAACAAGCCAGGAGTTGGGCAAAGATGATTTTTTGAAGTTGCTCATTACGCAGCTTTCTAATCAAGACCCGACGAATCCGATGGAAGATACACAGTTTATTGCACAGATGGCGCAATTCTCTTCATTGGAACAGATGACGAATATGAATCAGCAGTTTGAAAAGATGACTGCTATGCTCAACTCTTCAGAAGCGATGTCTGTGCTTGGAAAGAGCGTCGAATTGAACGTGGGCGACACAACGACAACGGGCATTGTTGAGGGCGTTACACGCGGAGCAAATCCGCAGATTAAGGTAAACGGTGCGTTCTATGATATGGAGCGTATCAATGCAGTATACGGCGAATAAAAATATAAATTAACAGGCAGCCGTTCCGATAATAAAAACAACAAGGCTGCAAGATTACAGAGTTATTAATCAGAGGGTAGTTATATGATGAGATCACTTTATGCTGGTGTTTCAGGTTTGCAGAATCACCAGACAAGAATGGACGTAATTGGCAACAATATTGCGAACGTAAATACTTATGGTTTCAAGCGCGGACGTGTTGACTTTCAGGATATGATTAGTCAGCAGCTCAGCGGAGCAGCAAAGCCAACAGACGAAAAGGGCGGTGTAAACCCAAAAGAAGTCGGTTTGGGAATGAGCGTTGCGGCTATTGATACTATCTTCAATCAGGGCAATTTGCAGTCTACAGGCGTTGCGACTGATGTTGCAATTCAGGGAAACGGCTTCTTTGTTATGCAGAGCGGCGAGAAGACTTACTATACTCGCGCTGGTAACTTCGGGCTTGATATGAACGGAACTCTCGTGAATCCAGCAAACGGAATGAGAGTGCAGGGCTGGATGGCGCAGAACGTGAACGGCGAGCAGATTGTTACCACTTCAGCGACTCCAACAGACCTCGTTATTCCTGTTGGTTCAAAAGACCCTGCACACGCTACAGAAAACGTAGACTTTATGTGCAACCTCAACAAGAATACACCAGAAATCCTTGAGGGCGCAAGCGAAGCGGACGTTATCAAAGGCACTTGGAACACCGAGTTCAAGATTTACGATTCATTCGGTAATGACCACAATTTGAACGTGTCTTTCCGCCGTGTAACAGGTCAGCCAAACCAGTGGGAAGCAACGGTAAACGTTGACCCAGAGAATACAGACGGCACAGAAACGCGCGTTGGTTTAGGCACAACAGACGGTACGGCAAACACCTTTATCATCACATTCGATAATACAGGTACGCTGCAGTCTGTAACTGATTCTGCTGGCAATGTAACAAATCCAGAGGGACAGATTGTGTTGCAGACTTCATTCAATGTGGTTGGTGCAAATCCTGATGCAGACGGAAATCCTGCACGCCAGACATTGAATATCAACCTTGGCACAATCGGCAGCCAGAAGAACACGATTACTCAATCTGCTGCTTCTAGCTCAACAAAGGCGTTCTATCAGGACGGCTACACAATGGGCTATCTTGACAGCTACAAGATTGATTCAAGCGGAACGATTACGGGTGTGTATTCAAACGGCACAAACCGCACAATCGGACAGATTGCTCTTGCAACATTCGCAAATCAGGGCGGTCTTGAGAAGGCTGGCGATAACACATTCGTTGAGTCAAACAACTCTGGTCTTGCCAACATTGGACCGAGCGGTATTGCAGGAAAAGGCTCTTTGCTTGCAGGCGCGTTGGAAATGTCTAACGTGGATTTGAGCGAGCAGATGACGGATATGATTGTTACACAGCGCGGCTTTCAGGGCAACGCAAAGACAATCCAGACAGCAGATACATTGCTTGAAACAGTTCTTGGTTTGAAGCGATAATTTTGATTTGAATAGAATCGGGTAGCAGCGTAATAACGTTTGCTACCTTTTTTTTAACTAAAGTCTAGTTGCGCTCGGAACTAAGGTCTAGCTGTGATAAGGACGAAATTTGTATAGAAGAGGTTTTTATGAATAAAAGATTTTTTGCACTAATAGGAGGTGCGATTTTGGCTAGTATTATGGGGTGTGCAACGAAGAGCGGAGTGGAAACAGTGCCGTATATTTCGGACGCAAAAATCATCGTGTCGCCTTATGATTGGGGACCGGCGGTTGACAAGATTGTGCTGTCGATGTCGTCGGCGGTTGACGGCGCATATATCAAAAAGGTCGGATTGCTGCAGGTGGTAACGAACGGAACTGAACGGGAGGTTGTCGATGTACAGCTTTCAAATGAAGAGGGCGAACTTGATAACAAGGCGAAAAGCAGTGAGTATGTGCTTATCAGCCTAAAAAATCCGTTTGATAATTATCTCGGCTTCCCATTTCATTACGATACGAAAAAGCTGCAAAGTGAATGGGAGGCTTCTTATCCTATCAAGGTCAGTTTCGGCAGTGCAGGTGGCTTTGAAGCGGACAGAATCGACAGCCGTATCTGCAAGGCGACTGCGGTCTTTAGCGCGCAAAAAGAGATTTCGGGCACTTACGAAAACCCGATGACAAAGGCGACGGACACGATAACACTGCGCTACAAGGCGTATGAACCCGAAAGCCTCAAAAACGACGGCAAAAAGAATCCGCTGGTGATTTGGCTGCACGGGCAGGGCGAGGGCGGCACAGATGTCGATGTGGCGATTTTGGGCAATAAAGTTTCTGCTCTTGCCGCTCCCAAAATCCAGAGTTATTTTTCGACGGAGGGCGGTGCATCGGGCGCGTATGTGCTTGTGCCGCAGTGCGAAACGTATTGGATGGACGGCGGCGACGGCACGAACTCATGCGGCGACCTTGTTTCTCGATATACTAAGGCTCTGTATGACCTCATCTCCGCGTATGTTGCACAAAACGGCGACATCGACGAGAACCGCATTTATCTCGGCGGCTGCTCAAACGGCGGCTATATGACGATGAATATGCTCGTGGAGTACCCCGATTACTTTGCGGCGGCGTATCCGAACTGCGAGGCGTATGCGTTCAATGAATATGCGCGCGACGAAAACGGCAAGTATATCTTTGAAGAGAAAGGCTTAAGGCGTACAGGCGAGCGATTTATGACTGATGAGAAAATCGAGAGCATAAAGCATATCCCAATTTGGTTTGTACATTCTGCTGATGATACGGTCGTCGTGCCTTCTGGCTATTCTATCCCGACGTATCGCGCGCTGTTAGACGCAGGGGCGGAGAATGTGCATTATTCGTATTTCGAGAATGTGCATGGCGTTGACGACCCAGAAACACAGTTTTGGGGACATTGGGTGTGGGTGTATTTGTTCAATGACCAAGTAACCGCTGTTCAAGAAACGGGAAACCTTGTTCCGTCAAATAATGGAGGCGGTACTCTCAAAGCACGCGACAGCAAAGGCGAGTATAATTCTATCTTTGCGTGGCTCAATGCACAGGTGAAATAATCTTTTTGGCAAAGCGTAAAAGAGGGGAGAAATCTCCTCTTTTTTATTATAAGCAGCTAAAATTAAGAATGAACGTGCTGGATATACATAAAAAATTAAAAAATGATGTGAATAAAGACGAAAATTATTATATATGCGCCTTGCTATGAAGGGCTATTTTTCATAGAATGGAACGATATGGATTCATCTAACACTTTTGATAAAATGGTGTCTGGCATTTCTCGTGAAGAACGAAAATCAATTTTGGAGAAATTGCAGACTCAAGAATTGCAAGATTTGCCATCTGAAGTAAACGAGTCTGTTATGGCAGATGAGATTCCTTTAGAGGAAGATACCCCTGATTTAGAAACAAGTCTGAAAAAAGAATCTCTTTTGTTTCGATTTTGGATTTGGTTCAAGGCTCTTATAAAAAGTGATAGTATTCAGAATGTCTATAATGATGAACTCGTTGTAGAGATGGCGAGAAAGATTTCAAAAGATGTTCCCGATTTAATTGACTATAAAAGAAAATATTTGCTTGTAATGTTCTATAATAGCCTTGTAGAAATACAGCATTGCATAGATTTTTTCAAACCGTATGTAGAGCTTTACGAAGAAAATGAAGGGGCATTCCTTGTTTTGCTCGGCTCTATTATTATGCCTGGTGTTGATAACGAGATAGAAACACAGGTAGACCCTTATAATATGTCGTTTGACAGACAAATTACGGGTGAGCTTCGCGTGTCGCTTATTCACAAGATGGACGATATTTTGAAAGATTTGCCTGCAAAAGAAAGAGCGATTATGTACTCTGGTGCAAGAGCGATAGAGTGGCTAAAGCATTTTGTCAAGTTGCCTGTAAAAAACTTTTTAGGCAAATTTACACAGGTCTTTGACGGCACATATTCTTGCAATTTCTCTTCTATTGATTCAGAGCTTGCGCAATGTGCGAGAATACTTATAAAAGGGTACAAAATCTCTAATGCGGTGCTTGAGGCGTTGTACTTGTTTTCGATGAGGAACGAAGCAGACGAGGCTCTTGATATAGATTCTGGGAACGGCGGCGCGACGGAGTTTATCCAAAAGGCAACTACAGAGCTTTCTATGATAAACACGTTTATTACAAATATTCCTCTTAGCTCAATCGGTTGTATTGTTTACAATAATGCTAAGTGGCGAGCTGAACCGTTTGGCGGAGGAGAAGATTGGTTTGTGAAGTTCAAATCGCAGTGGCGAAAGGTATTTGATAGCCGTTGGGAATCGTGGGTTAGAGATTGCAAAAAAGAAAAGCTGCGTGTGCGTCTTCAAGATTATTTCGGCTTAACCTCTTTCCCACAATTTCCATATAGACCGTGGAAAGAAATATCGAGCAGCTTGACATTCCGCTATGAGCTTACGTTGGGCTTTTTACATTCGTTTTATACATCGCAATACAATGAGTATATGAAGCCGATGAAAGTTGTGCTTCTTGAAGGACAATTTAGACAAAAAGACAATCAAAGCGAATTTTCAGAGCAGATGAATGTTTTGGGGGCTTTAGGGCAAGAGTTAAAGGCTCTCGGCGATAAGCTCAAAGACACTGGGGAATATGGTGCTATCCTTGAGAAATTCGAGCATAGAGGGCTTTTTAATAGTCAAGTCGAAATGCAGGTTGAATCGGTGATGAGCGAAATGGAAGACACTGTAAGCATTATCATTAGAAGGTTTGGTAATGCGTGTCGCATTTTAGGCGTGATTATTTCTGGCATATTAGGACAAAGCCTTGATACTCGCTATGATTCTCTTATAAATATCAATACTGTTCACGGACACGAAAACAAACAGTTCCGCCGAGAGCTTGCTGATACGCAAATTGGCTTAGTACGCGTTCTTGAGATGTTGACAGAAATTGAATCTATTGATGTGCCTGTTCTTGCAAAATAATGTATGACAACGATAAAAATATCTGATTTTATAGATAGCTCAACGCCGTTTTATACAGGCTTCTTTTATTCTTGTGGAAAGAAAGTTGAAGATGCTCCTAATTGGGCGATGAGCTTGAAAGCTGCTCAATCTATGCGGTTTCGCTATGACGAAATAAATAGTAATCGGTCTGCGTTTTTTAATTCTTTTTTCTCGTCTACAAAAGATATTGCTAGTGTGGAGTTAATCCATTCTAAAATTGTGTATGCAATCGATTCTGCAAGCGAAATAAAGCAAAGAAAAGGCGACGGCATAATCACCGACAATCCCGCTGTTGTGCCTGTTGTAACGGTAGCTGATTGTATGCCTATTTTCATCTATGATAGAAAAACAAAGGTATTCGGCTCTCTTCATTCTGGTTGGAAGGGAACGGGAATAGTTGCGGAGGCGATACGGCTTGCAGGGGAAAAGTATGGAGCGCGTGCCGAAGATTTTCTTGTCGTCTTAGCTCCACATATTCAAAGCTGTTGCTACTCTGTAGATAAAGAAAGAGCTGATTATTTTATAAAGAACTTCTCAAGCGATTGTGTTGAAGTAACATCTGACGGCAAATATCATCTGAGTCTTGCAAAGGCAAATCTCGCAGTATTGCAAAAGATTGGCGTAAAAGACGAAAATATCACTGTTGCTGTTGATTGCACTTGCTGTACAACTGATAAAAATTGTATTGAGAAAAAGTATCCGTTTGGCTCATTCCGTCGAGAAACGAACGCTACTATCGGAAAGCCTTTTACGGTGCAAGCTGCTTTTTGTTACAGATGAAATCTGTTTTTCGGAGATAATATGGAACGGCTTGATAAAATCTTATCTCACGCAGGATTTGGCACGCGAAAAGATGTGAAATCGTTATTAAAAGCTGGCGTTGTGTTCATAAATGGCGAAGTAGTAAAAGATGCTGCCGCTAAAGTGGATACGGAGCGCGATAATGTAAGCGTAGACGGAGAGAACATCGATATAAAAGAAAATGTGTATCTTATGATGAATAAGGCGCAAGATTACGTTTGTTCAACAAAAGACGGCGAGCATGAAACGGTCTTTGCGTGTGTTCCTGAAGAATATTGTCATTCCTATCTAGGAGGGGAATTACACCTCGTTGGTCGCCTTGACATCGATACAGAAGGACTGCTGCTTATAACGACAGACGGCTCATTGACTCATCGCCTCACTTCTCCGAAAACGCATTGCTCTAAAAAGTATCTTGTGCATGTGCGTGATAGCGTTGAAGAGAGCGCAAAAGGCGAGTATATAAAGCAATTTGCTCAAGGTGTACATATCGCAAGCGAGGGCGATGACGGGGAGTGGGATTGCAAGAGCGCAGAATTAGAATGGATAGAAGATAATGCGTGCTATTTGACGATATATGAGGGCAGATTTCATCAAGTAAAAAGAATGTTTAAGGCTCTCGGCAATGAAGTGGTATTTTTGAAGCGTGTTGCAATAGGTGAGTTACAGCTTGATAGCAATCTAAAAGCAGGGGAGTGCAGAGAACTCACGTCAGAAGAACTTGCACTGTTGCAGTAACTGTATTGCTATAAAAAGGAAAAGGCGATGAAGAGAGAAAACGAAAAGAGGGAAGCGGCAAAAAACTTTGTTGAGTATTGGATACATAAAGGCGGCGAAAAGCAAGATACCCAAAAGTTTTGGTCAATGTTGCTCAGAGATATTTTAGATGTATATGCTCCTGAGCGCACGATAGACTTTGAAAAGCGTGTCAAAATCGGAAACACAAAATACATTGATGCGTATCTGGCAGATACAAAGATTGCGATTGAGCAGAAAAGCTCTTATATCGACCTTGATAAAGCAGAAAAACAGAGCGACGGAATCGAATTAACGCCGTTTGAGCAATTAAAGCGATATGATGATAATTTGCCGTTTTCTGAAAAATCGAGATGGCTTATTGTTTGTAATTTTCGTGAGTTCCGCATTTATGATACGCAATTATGCACGTTTCAAACTGTGTTGCTCAAAGACCTCAGCAAAGAATATTATCACTTGCAGTTCTTAATCGATGAGAAAATTGAAACGATAAGACGTGAAGAAGAGATTTCTAAAGCCGCAGGAACGCTTGTAGGAAAGCTGTACGATGCATTTTATGGTGAATACGTTCCGCCTAAAAATGCAAAAGCTACGCAAGGAAATCCGAGAGGGCTGAGCGAAAGTCAGTTGTCTTCTCTCAATATCCTTTGTGTGCGACTTGTGTTCTGTTTATATGCAAACACTGCGGGGCTGTTTGAAACGCGCTTTTCTTTTGTTAATTATCTAAAATCTTTTAACTTGCCGAATGTGCGAAATGGATTGATAAACCTTTTCAAAGCTCTTGATACGCCTCTTGAAGAGCGCGACGAATACGATGAGAGCATAAAGCCGTTTCCGTATGTGAATGGCGGTTTGTTCAAAGATACAAGCGTTACTATTCCTCATTTAACAAAAGAAATACTTGATTTAATAATCGATGAATGTGCTGTGTTTAATTGGAGCGAAATAAGCCCTACTATTTTTGGCGCAGTATTTGAAAGCACGTTAAACCCCGATACGCGACATAAAGGCGGAATGCACTACACAAGTATAGAAAATATACATAAAGTGATAGACCCGCTTTTTATGGATTCATTAACAGCGGAACTCTCAAAAATCAAGTCTATTGTTAGCTTGAGAGAGAGAAGACTTGCTGTAAAAGAGTTTCAAGACAAAATCAGTTCACTAAAGTTTCTTGACCCAGCCTGCGGTTCTGGAAACTTTTTGACAGAAAGCTATTTGAGCCTTTCAAAGCTCGAAATAGAAGCTCTGAAAGCGACGAAAGATACAAATGATATGTTTGTTACGGGGCAGGCAAAAGTTGATATTAGCCAATTCTATGGCATAGAAATCAATGATTATGCGGTAACAGTGGCGAAAACGGCTTTATGGATAGCCGAAAGCCAAGTTGCAGAACTGGTAAACGAGATATTGCAAGACAAAAAAGTCCTATTTCCTCTTACAACAACGGCTAATATCGTTGAAAACAATGCGCTGCGTCTCGATTGGGCTACGCTGAAGCCTATCGACGACAGTGCTGTTATAGAGGGGCTTTTTGCTCTTTCTACAACAGAAGTTGACGGCTCTGTTATCAATTATAATTACGTTATGGGTAACCCTCCGTATTTAGGTTACTCACAAATGAAAAATGATTCTATCCAAAAAATAGATATGAAGCGTATTTTTAATGGGGTGAAAAGTGCAGGCATTTTAGATTATGTATCATCTTGGTATCAAAAAGCTGCAGAGCTTATAAAAGATACTGATATAAAAGCTGCTTTTGTTTCTACAAGCTCTATTACGCAAGGTGAACAAGTCGCAGTTTTATGGAAACACCTCTTTAATCAGGGTATACAAATTGATTTTGCATATCGCACATTCAAATGGGATAATCGTCACGACGACCCAAATAAAGAAAATCCGTATATCGATAAGAATATGGCTCAAGTGCATTGTGTTGTTATTGGCTTTTCGTATGGGCAAAATGATAGCGTAAAGTATATATACAATGATGATGGCTCTGTAGAAACTGCATCGCATATAAACGGCTATTTGCTGCCTATGGAAGATATTTTTATTGAAAATAGAAAAATGCCTTTAGGAAATGTCAGCGAAATGGTATATGGTAACAAGCCTACTGATGGCGGGTATCTTTTTTTGACAGCAGAGGAAAGAAAAGAGTTTTTAAAGAAAGAGCCTAAGAGCAGAAAATATATAAAGCAGATATTAGGGGCTAAAGAATATATAAATAAACAACTTCGATATTGTTTATGGCTTGTTAATGCTGACCCTGCAAAATTGATACATATGCCTATGATAATGGATAGAGTGGAAAAAGTTCGCACGTTCCGTTTAAAAAGTGAAAAGGAAGCAACGAGAAAAAGTGCTTCATATCCTACTCTTTTTCAAGAGATACGACAGCCAAATTCGAATTATCTTATTATTCCTCGAGTTTCTTCAGAACGTAGAAAATATGTTCCTATTGGCTTTATTTCTCCTAAAATCATTGTAAATGATAGCGTGCAAATAATTCCCAATGCGACGCTGTTTGAATTTGGTGTGCTGACAAGTATTGTACACATGGCGTGGATGAGAGTTGTGTGCGGTCGCCTTGAAATCGATTATCGCTACAGTAAAGAGATTGTGTATAACAATTTCCCGTGGTGTACTCCGACTGATGAGCAGAAAAAGAAGATTGAGGCAAGCGCACAGGCAATTCTTGACGCAAGGGCGCAGTATCCTACTGTTTCGCTTGCTGACCTCTATGGCGAAAAAATGTATATGTTCCCTCTCTTAGAGAATGCGCACAAAGACAATGATAGAGCTGTGTTAGAAGCGTATGGATTTGATATGTCTACATTCCCTAGCGAAGAGCATATACTGACCACCCTCTTTAGATTGTACGCAAAAACTCAACAGCAATCGTAGTAAAGACGGGTTAATACAGATATTTGACGGATAGAAACATACACAAATTTCCTTTGCCTGTTATACTATTCAATATGACACACGACAAAGAAAAATACCTACGCCTGCTTTCTAGGCAGTATCCGTCGGAGCGAGCCGTCATAACGGAAATCGTTAATCTTCAATCAATCCTTGCACTTCCTAAAGGCACGGAGCATTTTTTATCGGATATACACGGCAATGCCGAACAATTTACTCACGTCTTAAAAAATGGCTCTGGGTCTATTCGGCAGAAAATCGAGGAAATCTTTGGCGGCTCTGAAATGCCTGTTGTAAAGAGAAGCCTCGCGACGCTTATCTATTACCCGAAAGAAAAGCTAGAGCTGGTAAAAGCGAGTGAAAACGATATGCCTTCGTGGTACACTGCGACGCTGCATCGCCTTGTTCTCGTTGTTCGCCGTGTGCAAAGCAAATACACCAGAAGCAAAGTGCGCAAGGCAATCCCCGAAGGCTTTAGCTATATCATTGAAGAACTTATCACAGAAAAAGAGGAAATCAGCGACAAGCAAGCCTATTATAACGCGATTATTCAAACCGTAATCCGAATCGGTGCGGCGGACGCTCTCATTGAAGCGATGTGCCTTTTGATACAGCAACTCGTCATTGACCATTTGCATATTATCGGCGACATCTTTGACCGAGGGCCTGCTCCTCACGTTATAATGGACACGCTGCTTGAATATCATAGCGTTGATGTGCAGTGGGGCAATCACGATATTGTATGGATGGGCGCGGCGAGCGGACACCTTGCGTGCATTGCTAATGTTGTGCGTTTGTGTGCGAGATATAAAAATCTCGATGTGCTAGAAGAAGGATACGGCATAAATCTCACGCCGCTCATCACGTTCACTATGCAGACGTACGGCGGAATGAGTGCTGACGATGTTCATCGTGCAATCACCGTAATTCAAATGAAGCTCGAAAGCCAAATCATCAAAGAAAATCCGAGCTTTAATATGTCGTCGCGCCTGTTTTTAGATAAAATCGATTTTGAGCGCGGTACGGTTGAAATAGAGGGCAAGGAATGGAAGCTCAATTATACCACATTCCCCACGATAGACCGTGCAAATCCGTATGCGTTGTCGGCAGAAGAGAAAAACGTTATCTCTCGCTTGCAGCAGTCGTTTATTCATTGCGAAAAGCTGCAAAAGCACGTTCGATTTTTATTTTCAAAAGGCAATTTATACAAAGTCTACAACGGCAATTTGCTCTATCATGGCTGTGTGCCGCTCGACGAAAGCGGACGCTTTGCATTGGTCGATATTTACGGCAAAAAGTATTCTGGCAAAAAGCTCTTTGATTGCCTTGAAATGTGGGCGCGGCGTGGTTATTTTTCGCCAGTGGGAAGCATAGAGCGAGAGAGGGGGCAAAATATCCTATGGTATTTATGGACAGGCAAGCTCTCGCCCCTGTTTGGCAAAGACAAAATGACGACCTTTGAAGCGGCGTTCGTGAGCGACAAAGAAGCGCGCAAAGAAGTCAAGAATATGTATTACAAGCTCGTTGAAGATGAAACAACGGTAGACTGTATAATGCTGGAGTTTGGTTTAGACCCTGCAACAAGCCACATCATAAACGGGCATGTTCCGCAAGTCGTAAAAAAAGGCGAAACTCCGATAAAATGCGGCGGAAAGCTCTTAATCATCGACGGCGGCTTTAGCGCGGCATATCACGAAACAACGGGCATTGCGGGCTATACTCTTGTATCGAATAGCCGAGGTATGAGATTAGTTGTTCACGAAAAGTTTGAATCGAGAGAAAAAGCGATTAAAGATGAAACCGACATCGTTTCTGACACGCAGGAAGTGGAGCGATTTAAAACGCGCCGCTATGTAGCCGATACGGAAAACGGGCGTATCATCAGCGAAACAATCGCAGAGCTTGAAACGCTGCTTTCTGCTTATCGCGACGGCTTTGTTCCCGAAGGCTTGGTAGAATAATTGAGCGTTGTGGGAGTCAAGCCGTATTCTTCAACTCTCTGGTGCGCGCTGCTCCCCTCTGGCTCGATGTGTATCGTGATTGTGTACACATCGCTTATCGCCTCTCGAATCGCCTCTTCCACTTTCTCCGATAGCTCGTGTGCTTCAAAAAGCGTCAGCGTCGGCTTTGCTTCAATGTCTAGGTCAATATCGTAGTGAGAAGCGATTTTGCGAATACGAGCAGCGTGCGGATTTTTTACACCGTCTACACTTTGAGAGGCTTCAAAGAGCTTTGTATACAGCGTAGAATCGGGGTTTCCGTCCATTAACTCCATATTCATATCAAAGAACAGTACTGCAGCATTCTTGATAATCCACAAGCCCACTAATAAAGCAATAATCGGGTCGAGTACGGGGCAATGAAGGAGCTTTGAAGACGCTAAGCCGACAAGAACCGCCGCGCTCATAATGATGTCGTTTTTCATATTGGCGGCGTTTGCTTTTACGATGTCGCTGTTTGCAAGATTGCCGTAGTGATATTGCAAAAGAGATAGCACGCTTTTTCCCCCGATAGAGATGAGCGAAGCAATGATAGCGATGGTGGATTCATCAGAGCCGAAAGAGCCGTGAGCGAGCTTTGTAACAGATTGCATAACAAGCTGCGCGCCTGCGAAAAAGATGATAAACGAAAGAGCCATTGTAGCGGTCGTTTCGGCTCTGCCGTGTCCCCAAGGGTGTTCTTTATCGCTTGGCTGCGCAATGATGGAGCCAATGATGAGCGTAACAATCGCAATTAACACATCGGTTGAGCTGTCGATTCCGTCGCCTACAACAGCAAGACTGTGCGCAAGGCTTCCGAGCGTGAGCTTGATGAGAGCTAAAAGGGCGTTGCCGATGAGGGCGAGCATTCCTGCGACTTTTATGCAATGTGATTTATAATCGTTCAATTCAATCCTCTCTTTATTTCTATTATCGTAGCAAAAAAGTGCTCTGAAAATGATATAATATATAAAAAGAGCTTGTAAAGGCTCATATATTGTGATATACTTCTATATGTATATATTACAAAGATATATACATAGCATAAGAGAAAAAGTATCACTAATCAAACAAGAATAATGGCACAAATCAAGCTTGGTTTGTACCTCAAATCAAGCTTGAACGCTTACTAAAATCAAACTTGATTGTTTCCCCTCGTCAAACTTAAACATTCACCCCCGTTAAGCTAGAACAGATACCCTCGTCAAGTTATATGAGAGTCCCACATAGCTTCGTGTGTTACTCCCGAATACGAAGCTATGTGCCTCCCAAATACGAGCGTATTTGCTCCCTAAATACGTCCGTATTTCTCTCTCAAAACGCTCGTAATGTGCGAAAGAGTTGATAAACGATACCATTGTATATATAATGTAAATATGCAATTTGAGTGGGATAATGATAAAAATGCTTATAATACAGAACGAAAAGAAACAATACGCATTATTTCTGCAAGAATTGCGACTGCGGAGGAAAAAATGAGTACTATAACGACTATGACCTTAGATGAATTACAAGCATTGCCGCCTCTTTCTGAAAGGGACAAAAAGATTATAAGAAATGCAAAGCCTACTCCAACAGATGATTGTCCTGCGATGACAAAGGAAGAGCTAAAAGAGTTTAAGCCGTATTATGCAACGGAGAAAAAGGCTGTTACTATAAATCTTGATAATGGTGTTTTGGCGTATTTTGAGAATATGTCAAAAGCTACGGGAATTGGATACAAGAATTTAATCAATTTGTATCTTTTGCAGTGTGCGAAAGAAAAGAAAAAAATCTTGTTTGCATAACTGTCGATACTATTGTATAATAAATCATATATTTTATTTCTAGGAGATTGGAAATGAAACCAACATTATTGGTTTTGGCAGCAGGTATGGGAAGCCGCTACGGTGGTGTGAAGCAGATTGATAGTGTGGGGCAGCATGGAGAGTGCTTGCTTGATTTTGCGGCAAGCGATGCTCTCAAAAGTGGTTTTGGCAAGATTGTTTTTATCATCAGAAAAGATATTGAAAAAGATTTCCGCGAGCGTCTTTTTGACCGTATCGCGCGCAATATGGACGCAAGCTATGTCTTTCAGTCCCTCGACAGCCTTTTGACTGCTGAAGAGCTTAAAAAGGCTGCAAACAGACAAAAGCCGTGGGGTACAATTCACGCCGTTTTGTGCGCAAAAGAAGAGATTAAAGATGCGCCGTTTGCTGTGATAAACAGCGATGATTACTATGGCAGAGAGGCTTTTAAGACGTTGGGCGCGTACCTTTCTTCTGTTTCTAATGACAGCACAGAACACGCTATGGTCGGCTATGTATTGGGCAACACGATGAGCCGTAATGGTACGGTGAGCCGCGGCGTTTGCACGGTGAAAGGCGGGTATCTTGAGTCTATCACCGAGAATACAAAAATCGGCTATGAGGGCGACGAGATTATTTCTGAATTGAATGGTCAGCGCATTAAGATGACGGGAAGCGAAAGCGTGAGTATGAACCTCTTTGGCTTCACTCCTGCCGCGTTCCCGACGTTCGACGAGTATTGGGCAACCTTCAAGGCGACAAAGCTGGGCGAGGCGAAGACAGAGGCTCTGCTCCCTGTGGCTGCAAGCGAGATTGTGCAGAAGGGTAGGGGAACAATCAAGTTTTTGACATCGACAGAAAAATGGTTCGGTATGACCTATCCTGAAGACCGCGAGCTTGTGAAAGCAGAAATCGCAAAGAAAATCGCAGAAGGCTATTACCCTGAAAAGCTTTGGGACAAGTAACTGATAACAAGGAGAAAGGCTTATGTATAAGTTTAATCCAATTGAATCAACGAAAGTATGGGGCAGAGAGCTTTGGCTTGCTTCTACGCACCGCGACGGTCTGCAAAAAGAGCTTTTAGACGTTGTCGGCGGCGATTATCCGCTTATCGTCAAAGTGATTGAAACGCACGATATTCTTTCTGTGCAAGTCCACCCCGATAACGCAATGGCATCTCTTTACGAACACGACCGCGGCAAATATGAGTGTTGGTATGTTTTGGAGGCTGAACCCGATGCAAAGTTGGTGTATGGCACAAAAGGCATATTCACACCGAGCGAAATCCGTAAGGCTGTAAAAGACGGCACATTTGAAGAGTGCTTGAACTATGTCAATGTAAAGGCTGGCGATTTCTTGTATATTCCTGCGGGCTGTGTACACGCGCTTGGAGCGGGCTTAAAGGTGCTTGAAGTGCAGCAGTCTTCAAACGTAACCTATCGCCTTTACGATTGGGGCAGAGATAGAGAGCTGCATTTGGAAAAGGCTCTGGCTGTGATAAAGCCGCACACTATTCGCCCTGTAGGGAAGTTCCTCGGCGTGTTTAGCTGTCCGTATTTCTCTTTGGAAGATATTTCTTTTGACGATAGCTATGAGTTTGAAGCCGATGGGGCGGGGCGCGTGCCTTCTCCAAAAGATTGGACAGCTTTGTATGTGGTGAGCGGCAGCGGCAAGGCGACAAGCGAAGGCTCTTCTCTTGAGATAAAAGAGGGAGAGCTGCTTATGGTGCGTCCGAGCGAAACGATTACTTTTGAAGGCGATTTGCACTTGATTAAAATAATGTGCGGCTGATAAAAAAGTAAAAAGTTTTGCATTTTTTACTGTAGACCTATTGACATCTTTTAGCGAAAATTGTATATTGTACAAGCATTGAGCGTAAAACTTAATTGCTAGCTAATAAGATAGCTTGGGCTATTAGCTCAGTAGGTAGAGCAACGCCCTTTTAAGGCGTGGGTCTGCAGTTCGAATCTGCAATAGCTCAATAAAAAGGTTTGCAAGAAGTTGCAAGCCTTTTTTATTTGTCTGAATTATAATTCTGTTGAGCAAAAAAAGCAAAAAAAACAGACCCGAAGGTCTGCTTACATTCAAAAAAAACTACAGCATCTTCTTGAAGAATTCTTCAAGAGCCTTTGCTGCGTCTGCTTCATCGCCACCGTCAACAGTTACCGTTACTTTGTGTCCCTGCTTTGCTCCGAGGCTCATCACTGCGATAAGACGCTTTGCATCTGCGCTCTTGCCGTTGCAGTCAAGCTTGATTGTAGAAGCATACTGCTTTGTGATTTTTACAAGCTCTCCTGCTGGACGCGCGTGAATTCCGAGCTCGTCTGTAATTGTGTAGTCAAATGTCTTCATATATACTCCCTATGACGAAAAGTAAAAAGTATAATTCCCACACAATTTTTGTATGAGAATCATACTTATTATCTGTTGAAAAAAGGTTTTTGTCTAGCTTATTCAGAAACTTTTTTCTTCAAAGTTCCCAAAAGCACCGCTCCCACCGCTGAACCGATGATGAGCGCGACAAGATACATCACAGGATTGCCAACAACAGGGAACACGAAGATTCCGCCGTGTGGTGCGCGGAGAGTGCAGTTGAACGCCATTGAAAGCGCGCCTGCAACTGCTGAACCTGCGATACATGCTGGCAAAACGTGTGCTGGGTCGCTTGCTGCGTACGGGATTGCGCCTTCGGTGATGAATGCCGCACCCATAACGAAGTTCACAGGACCTGCTTTGCGCTCTTCTTCGGTAAACTTGTTCTTGAACAAAAGCGTTGCTGTTGCGATAGCAATCGGAGGCACCATACCGCCGACCATAACAGCCGCCATGATATTGTAGTGCTCCTGCGCAAGCATACCTGTTGCAAAGACATACGCCGCTTTATTTACAGGACCGCCCATATCAACGCTCATCATTCCGCCGAGGATAAGTCCCAAGACGATTCCTGAAGCACCGTTGAGGCTGTTGAGTGCGTTGTTCAAAATGCTGTTGATGAAGCCGACGATTGGCTCTACAACGAAGTTCATACCGATACCGACGATGAGCATACCAACGAGCGGATAGAGCAAAACTGGCTTAATGCCGTCGAGGCTCTTTGGCAGGGAAGAGAACGCCTTTTTCAAGCAAAGCGTCGTGTATCCTGCGAAGAAGCCTGCAACCAATGCACCGAGGAAGCCCGATGTACCGTTAGCCGCCATTGCGCCGCCGACGAAACCGAGTGCAAGACCCGGGCGGTCGGCAATGCTCATAGCGATGAAGCCCGCGAGCACAGGGAGCATAAAGCCGAATGCCACGCCGCCGACCTTGCCTTTGAGGAACGCAGAAATCGGGAGCATTGTGCCGAATGAGCCGTCTGGCGTGATGCCGTTAGCCTTGCAGTAAATACCGTCGATGAGGAACGCGAGCGCGATTAAGATACCGCCGCCGACAACGAACGGAAGCATGTGAGAAACGCCGCTCATCAAATGCTTGTAGAGCGAGAAGCCGCCTGCGCTGGAACTTGCCTCTTTGCTCTCGTCTGCGCTTGCGTGATAAATCGGTGCGTCTTTAGCGACTGCGCGGTTGATGAGCTTTTCTGCGTCGTGGATACCGTCTGCAACGCGCACTTGAATAACGGGTTTCCCATTAAAGCGAGCCATCGGGACGTTCGTGTCTGCCGCAACGATGATACACGCCGCGCTTGCAATCTCTGCGTCGGTCAAGACGTTCTTTGCGCCTGAAGAACCGCGCGTTTCAACCTTGATTGCAACACCGAGCTTTTCGCCAGCTTTCTTCAATGATTCTTCCGCCATATAGGTGTGCGCAATACCCGTCGGGCAAGCCGTAACCGCGAGCACAGTCGCATTGTTCACGGTCTTTTGCTCCTGTGCGTCCTTTGCGTTTTCTGCCTTATCGATAGCGGCAATGAACTCATCGACGCTCTTCGCCGCCTTGAGCGATGCCGTAAAGTTTTCGTCGAGAAGCAACACAGAAAGTTTGCTCAACACATCGACGTGTACATTGTCTTTTGTGTTCGGAGCGGCGATAAGGAACATCACGTCCACTTTCTCGCCGTCAGGTGCGTTGAACTCCACTCCGTTCGGCACAATCATCGCCGCCAATCCTGCGCTCTTCACTGCGTCGCTCTTGCAGTGCGGAATTGCCACGCCCTCGCCGACTGCGGTTGTGCTTTCCTCTTCGCGTGCAAAAACGCCTTTGCGATAGGTGTCGATGTCTGCGATTTTGCCGCTCTTCGCCATCAAATCAACGATTTTGTTGATAGCGTCCGTTTTGTCAGAAGCAGATGCATTAAGACAAATGCTTTCTTTGCTCAATAGCTCTGAAATCTTCATACGTTCCTCCTTCTAAGAACATACTTTGTATAATATCTGGCAATGGGCTAAAACCCATTGTTAAGAGCAATCTTTTCCCTCGCCTGCTAGGAGAGGGGCAGGGGGTGAGGTCTATCCTTCGATTCCGTCGTAAGCGGCAAGCAATGCCTTTACTTCCGCTTCGGTCGCCAAAAACTCGCTGCACGCGCTTGCTGTCCCTGTGCAAAGCCCCGATTTAAGCGCGTCGAGATAGCTTCCGCTCTTCAAAAAGCCAGCGATAAATCCCGCGACCATCGAATCTCCTGCGCCCACGCTGTTCACGAGCTTGCCCTTTGGAGCAGTGCCCTTGTAGACTTTGCCGTCCGCCGCCGCAAGCACTGCGCCCTCTCCAGCCATCGACACAAGTACATTCTGCGCGCCCATCTCCTGAAACTTCTTTGCATACGGCACAACTTCGTCGCGCGTCTTGAGCGTAACGCCGAAAATCTCGCCGAGCTCGTGATTGTTCGGCTTCACCATAAACGGTTTGTATTGCAATGCGTTCTTCAATAAATCGCCCGTCGCGTCTACAACAAATCGGATTTTCTTCGCCGACAAGCGCGCCATAATATCGCTGTAAAACGACTTCGGCAGGCTCTGCGGAATGCTTCCTGCAAGAACGAGCGTGTCGTTTTCACTCAACGTGTCGAGCTTGGCAAAAAGAGAAGCAATCGCGTCTTTCGTAATGTCTGGACCTTGCCCGTTGATTTCGCTTTCTTCGTCGCTTCTGAGCTTAACGTTAATGCGAGAAACGCCGTTTTCAAGCGGGATAAAATCCGTGTTGACCTTCTGCGCCTTTAACATTCCGTCGATTGCTTGCCCTGTGAAGCCCGCGATAAAGCCGAGTGCGCGGTTTTCAATGCCGAGATTGTTCAGCACAATCGACACATTGATGCCCTTGCCACCTGCAAAAATCTTCTCGCCTGATGTGCGGTTGACGCTTCCCGTCTTAAAATGCTCCACGTCCGCGATGTAATCGAGTGATGGATTGACCGTAAGTGTATAAATCATTCTTTTGCCTCCGTTATTTTCTCGTGATTCCTCTCGGTTTCTATGATGTTGGAAAAATTCCTGTATCCTTCGTCATCAACCTTTGTCGTGATAACTTTTGCGTCGGAAAACTCGGCGAACGTTACGCTTGAGAGCTTTGAAAACTTCGACGGGTCGGCAAGAATAAACCGCTCCCGTGTGCGCTGCATTGCATTTCGCTTTATGAGTGCCTCGCGGATTTCTGGCGTGGAAAAACCGAACGCAGGACTGACCCCGTTTGTGCCGAAAAATCCCTTCGTGAAATGGTATTTCGACAAACTTTGCAACGCCTCTTCACCTACCACCGATTCCGTGGACAACTTGATTTCGCCGCCTAAAATGAAAGTGCATAGCCCCGCCTCTGCGAGCTTTTGCGCGTGCGAAAACGCATTCGTTACAAACACCGCATTTTTTGCCGTGATGTACGCAATCATCAAATCGGTCGTCGTTCCCGCGTCCAAATACACAAAATCGTCGTCTTGAATGAGCGAAGCGGCGTATTTTGCAATTTCTTCCTTTTCCGAAATATTATATTCCTTTCGAATCCCGACAGTCGCGTCCTTTGTGCTGATTTGCCCTGCGTTTTTCAGCACTGCGCCGCCGTGCACCTTGGTCAGCTGCCCCTGCGCGTCGAGTTCCGCCAAATCCCTCCGCACCGTCGATTCAGACACGTCGAGCCGTTCAGAAATCTGTTGAATAGTAATGCTTTTGTATTTGTTCAACTCATCAAGAATGATAGAGTGTCTTTCGTTTGAAAGCATTGTATCTCTCCTTATCGTGCTCGCTGTATAATTAAATGATACGGCTGTTTTTGCAATAAGTCAATCAAAATCTTTCAAAAATAATCAAAATCTATCAGAAAAAGGAAAAATCTTTTATTATTTTATTCAAAAAACGTCAAATGCACAGAAAATAAAAGAGCGCAACATCAATAGCTGCGCTCTCTATCAGAAAGATTAGTGGAGGTGTTATAAAAAGTATGCTGTCATTGTCGGGCACACTCCGAAACGTCTTACAATATCGACTATGAGCGCGGATTTACCGAGGGGTATTCTGCGCCGAATACCGACGTGCTTGAAAAAGTCGTAAAAGGAAAATGGCTAGAAGACAATTATTCGAGCCGTGTGTGGAAAGACAAAGGGCGGCTTTTAACGTCGATTGAAACGGAATTGCTGTCGGGAATTGCGCAGGGACATAACCCAAAAAAGATAGCCGAAGCAATGGCGAAAAAATATGAGCAAAATTACAAAAACTGCGAGAGAGTAGCACGAACCGAAACAATCCACACAATGAACGTGGCAACAAGCAGTGCATACAAAGCGCACGGAATAGAGAAATACGAGTATGTCTGCGATTTGTCGGAGCGCACTTGCGCGGTGTGTGGAGCATTGGACGGCAGCGTTCACGATTTGAAGTACAAGCAGGAGGGCGTGAATTATCCTGTTATGCACCCGAATTGTCGATGTACAACGATTCCGCATTTTGAAAAAGACGAAATCGACGCGATGTTTGACGAGGACACGCGCCTTGCATACGACGAAAACCA
>CALDID010000216.1 GCA_937901865.1 uncultured Treponema sp. | reverse complement strand
ATAGATTGCCGTATCAAGTACGGCAATGACATACTGTTTCCGAACAGGTCTAATAAACATATTTCTAAAAAAAAGTTGCCAACAGGGGAGAAAATTGTTTAAATTAAAGGTATGAATCAAGAACTAATTTTGAAACAAGCTATTTCTGACAACAAGGCAACGCTGTCTAATCCAGATGCAATTTACAAATCTATGCTGGAGTTTCAGCAGCTTTTAATGCTCTATGATGCAGGAATCAAGCAGATAACAACTAAAATCGACATTCTCAAAGAAGAGTTCAACACCAAGAATCTTCGTAATCCTATCGAAACTATTCACAGCCGCATAAAAGACCCCTTGAGCATTATCGAAAAACTCAATCGCAAAGGCTTGAACATTTCTTACAAAAACATCGTTTCAAACTTGACCGATGTGGCAGGGGTTCGCGTTGTGTGCCCGTTCATAAGCGATGTGTATCACGTTGCAAAAATGATTAGCGAGCAAGATGATGTCGCCGTTTTGACGGTCAAAGATTATATCAAAGAACCAAAGCAAAACGGCTATCGAAGTTTGCATTTAATCGTGAATGTTGATGTGTATTTAAGCGAGCAAAAACACATTATTCCCGTCGAAATCCAAATACGCACCATTGCGATGGACTTTTGGGCAAGCCTTGAACACCAGCTTCACTACAAAAAGGATTTCAAGATGCCTGAAAATGTAGACAGCGAGCTGAAAAACTGCGCAGACATCATTGCACAAACAGACGCTCGTATGCAAGAACTTGCCAAAAATCTACCAAACTTCAAAGATTACTCAAAAGACTTTTTTTCAAACTAAGCCACAGGCTTTTTTACGCCATTAGCTTTTTCTTTCCCCATTCTGCTATCAATCGGCTCGGTTCCGTTGATAGCAGAAGTTTTGCAAGCAAGGCGGCTGATTGCGGAAAGACTTGAGATAAAATTATCTTTTCGTCGGCGGTAAATGAGCTTAGAACATAATCGGCTATATTCTTATCGGAAGGCTTGCTAATGCCAAAGCGCAATCGCCAAAAATCCGCCGTGCCTAACACAGCCTTTGTAGAGCGCAAGCCATTGTGTCCGCCTAAGCCGCCAGAAAACTTTAGGCTCACCACTCCTATAGGAAGCTCAAGTTCATCGTGAACAACTAAAATCTCATCTGCATTTATCTTATAAAAATGTGCAAGTTCCCCTATGCTCTCGCCGCTCAAATTCATATACGTCAAAGGCTTTAGAAAATATATCTTATCTCTCGCCTCTTCGCTCACATGCGGGACTCCTCCGCCTTTCGTCGTCAAAAGCCCTGTTTCACAAAACCACTTTGCAAGCGTCTTTGTTTCCACAGTGGCAACTTCGCCATGAAACTTTTCTTGCCAAGAAAGTCGCTCATAAAATGGCAGCTGAGAAGCAAATTGCCAAGCCGTGTTGTGTCTTGTATTTTCGTACTCACGCCCATAGTTACCCAAAAAAGCTACAACAGAAATCATATCGCATACCTAAAAAATAATAAAATACAAAAAAAAGAGCAGCCAATACGACGTACCGACTGCCCCAAAAGGAGAGGAGGATGCAGAAAAACAAATGTGCATAGTATGTGTGCTTTCAACACATTTGCATAAAACTGCAGTGATTGTTTTGAATAGCTCTTGCAATCACAAGGAAAATTGCTACTTGCGCAATTTCACTTTACTATAACACGCACGATTAAAAAAATCAAGTGTTTTTCTAAAAATTTTCTCTAAAATCTCTCATTTTTTTCTGTAATCTCTTTTTTTCGCCTAATAGACCTGTTCGGAAACCTTATGTCATTCTCGTGCTTGACACGGGAATCTATCTTCTGTAGGCATTTTGAAAAAGAGGCTGTGCCTCAGATTATCGGCTCAAGCCCGATAATGACAATTATCGAACAGGTCTAATAATTGCTTTGTCCGTAAATTTCTCCTTTAGTATGAAACCCTGTGTCAATAATAACGGAATCAATGTTTTCTTTTGTAACCAGTTTTGGCTCTAACCAAACAACAGGGATTTCCGCAAAGCCGTTATCAATCGTCTGTTTTTGCTCTTTTATATCTGGCAAATCTTCTACCGCAATTCCCTTCGCAAGCGATACCGCACATTCTGCCGCTTTTGCCGAAAGAGAAGTTATCGGTTTATACACCGTAAACTCTTGCTTTCCTCTGACAATATTTTGACACGCCGCAATATCTGCATCTTGTCCGCAAATCGGTATGTGCTTTTCGCCGTAATAATCACTCACCGCTTGAATAACACTCCCTGCAACAGCGTCATTTCCGCAAATAATCGCATTTGGAGTAATTTTGCCCGTAATCACATTCACCGCTTCTTGATACGATACGTCGTAATTCCACCCCTGCGTGAAATACGTTTGCACAATTCGTATTCCTGTGTTTTTAATTCCGTTTTGTATTCCGCGATGAAGCAACGTCATATTATAATCGTCTTCAGGCCCTAGAATACAAAACCAATTTCCACCTGTACTGCGTTTTAGCATATTTTTCGCCATTATTTCGCCAACGCTTTGTGTATTAACCGAAATATACATACTTATATCAGCCTTTGTGATAAGTCGGTCATAAGCGATAACGGGGATATTTTTCGAGCGAAACTTTTGTATAGACTCACTTAATGTATCGCACTTTTTTGCAAGAATAACCACGCTATCCACTTTTTTCGACAACAGATATAAAAGCTGCTTATTCTGCATTTCAATGCTGTTCCCTGCATTTTGCACAATGACTTCACCGCCAAGCTCCCCTACAGTATCGATAAAAATATCCAAATCCCTTTGCCACCTTTCAAGCGCAAGCGTATCGATAGAAAACCCAATAACCACTTTTTCCTTTTCTCTTTTCACTTTGTCTACTGCGCCCTCATTGCTCGTCTTTGTACACGATAAGAGCAAAATCAAGCATATCGACAAAAAATACAGGCAGAAAAAATTACTTTTTTGCATCTCTGAACTCCGTTGGTGTCATTCCGTATTGATAGCGAAATATGCGGCTAAAATAATTTTGGTCATTATAGCCAACTTCCGCGCTCACTTCTTTTATGCTTGAACGAGTGCTTTGAAGCAGCGTTTTTGCTTTTTCCAATCGTAAATTCGTAACAAAAGCCGTGAAATTTTCTTTTTTTTCTTCCTTAAAGAGCTTGCTTAAATAAAACGGGCTTACCCCAGAAAAACGAGAAACCTCTTCAAGCGAAAAGCTCGTAGAAAGATGTGAGTTTATATACTTTAGAGCCATCGTTATAATCGGGTTTTCAGATTTTGAAAGCGTTTCTTTTACCGCATTTGCAGAATCACTACACAGCGTCAACACAAACTCTTCGAGCGCGTCTTTACTATGTTCGTTGCAGAAAAACGAAAACGCATTCTCGAACAAAGCATTTTTATAGCTCACCGCTATTTTTGTAGCAACATTTTTCACATTCACCAGCAAAGAAAAAAGCGCATTCTTTATTTTGTCTTCTTTTCCGTCATAGAGCGAATACAACTTTTTTATATATGCGCTAACCAACGGAGGCAAGGCAGAAGAATCCCCCACCATTACTCGCCCGTAAATCTTTTCTGCCATTTTCTCTTCGCTCTCGCTCTCTTCTAGGCTCACCTTTTCACAAAACGCAATCTTTAGCCCCTCTTCGTCGTCTTTTATGCTTATCAAGGCTTCCAGAGCTTTATTATAAGACACCGTTGTCTTTTCAATAGCAGTTTCAAACGGACTCACGCCAAAGCGAATATATTTTGAAATGCGCATCGACAGCAAAGAAAATATCTCTTTTATCCGCTCTTTCAGCTCTTTTTCGTCGTTTTCACGAGAGGCAGAATCAGGGAAATAAAAAAACACCGCAAGCCTATTCGCCATAAACGAGCCGATAATACACCGCGTTTTTGCACACAGTATCTCTCGTATCTCGTTGTAGACTTCATATTTATTCTTGTCGTCAAGGTGCGCTATCTCAATGCAGCAAAAGCAATACACACAATGCTCTATCTCGAAATAAGAAAAGTATTCTCTGATGTCTTTGCCGCCAAAAGCCGCAGAATAAATAAAGTCGCTTTCCACCATCGGAGAAACGATTTCTAGCTTTTTATGCAATTCCACTTCGCTAAAAACGCGCCCTCTTCTCTTGTCGATTTCGTCAAATGCGCTTTTTACGGTATCGATAACGGTATTGCGATTAACAGGCTTTGTTAAATACTTAAATGCGCCAATGTTCACGGCTTCTTTTGCATATTCAAACTCATCAAATGCGCTCAAGATTATCACGACCGTATCAGGCTTTGACTGCTTTATATAGCTCACCGTCTGCAATCCGTTCAATCCTGGCATATTTATATCCATAAAAATGATGTCGATTTGATTTTTCGCTACGATTTCAAGAGCTTCCGAGCCAGAAAGAGCCGAAAACAGCTTTACTTCACTTGCAAAGTTTTTTGTGAGCGTCATTGTCAGCGAGTCAATCATTATTTGCTCGTCATCAGTCAACAGTATTGTATACATTTGGAATCCTCAATAAAAAAGTAGTGCCGCCTTCATCATTATCTAGTATATCAAAAACATCTTGCCTATGAAAATATAAGCGAAGCCGAGAAATGACATTCACAAGCCCCGTACCGTTGGAATCTGAAGATTTGGGAATAGAAGACGTGTCGGGATTAGAGCTTAAAATATTTTCTCTGATTTCTTTTGAAAACCCGCCGCCGTTATCAGATACAGTGATTTTAGTTACATACAGTTCGCTCTCTACACACAATCGAACACGGCTCGTATTTCCCTTAAAGCCATGCCGTATACAGTTTTCAACAAGCGGCTGCAACGTCATTCTCGGCAAACGCTGCGAATGCTTTTCCTGTGAAACCTGTTTTTCAAAGTCGAGCCTGTTTCCAAATCTCACTTTCATTATATAAACAAAGTTATCCGTGAGAGAAAGCTCTTCATCTATCGAAGCAGATTGCCCTTTTGAGTTTATGTTGTATCGAAAAAAATCCGCAACTTGTTCCATAAAGTAGCACGTTTTATCCGCTCCCTCAATCATAGCAAGCTGTGCGCCAGTATTGAGCGTGTTAAACAGAAAATGCGGATTTATTTGATTCTGCAAAGCGCGTAGCTGTGCGTCGGCGTAGAGTTCCCTCATTTTAAGCTCTTTTTCTTTTAGCTCATTTTCCTTTGCCGCACTGTCAATAATTGCCTTTATGTATTCTCGTATGCTGATAATCATACGGTCGAATGCGCGGCAGATTGTGCCTGTTTCGGTGTGGTCATTGTTGTTAAAAAGCGGCACTTCAAAATCTCTGTTTGCAAGACGCAACGCAACAGCGGATATATCATAAAGCGGTTTTGTGATATGCGTTACAGATATATAGAGGACATTGAGCATACACAGAAAAAAGAGCAAGAGCAAAACAATTCCCAGCTTAGAAAACGTAAGCAGCCGTTCTTTATTCTCTGCATACAGCGCGGCGTTTTTTTGCAGCAGCATATTGCTTAGCTCTTGTGTATTTGCTTGCAGCACAGCATAGCATTTGAGGCTCTTCTTTAAGCTCAAAACAGCTCTTTCTCTGTCATTTGCCCTTTGCATCGTTACGGCATCTCTGCTATAGGTGTAGAGGGTTGTTATAAGGCGGCGCACGATGTATTCTTTTTGCAAAACTTCGTCTTCTGAAGGAGTCGTCGGAAACCAAAACAGTTTTTCTTCGCTTGCCGCTTGAAAATGATAATACGAATCTATACTTTCAAACGTTTTGTATTCTATATACGTTTCAAGCGCACTCTCCATTTTAGAAAGCAATTCAGACACTTCAGAAAGCTGTGCATTCGTTTGATACGATTCCCCCATTTTGCTGATAATTCTTCTGTCGAGGGCAAATACCGCTAACTGACAAATCATCATCACGATGATAGCAGAAATGACGCTTGCCATAATGCGAAAGCGCATACTTTTTTTCATTTCTTTTCGCTCCTCTTTATCTCAAGCCCACTCATCACATAGCTGTTTGCATACCCTGTATTAAGATATGAAAACAGCTCATTTATTGCGCTTTTTCCCATACTTTCGCTGTCTATCGACAAAAGCTCTGTTATCGTTCCTTTTTGTAAGTATGTTTCAAGTATCTCCCCGCCTCCAAATCCAATAATGCCGACTTTTCCCTCTTTGTGAAGCTCAGTAACAAGCTGCGCCACTTTTATCGTGTCTTCGCTCGACGGGCAAATGATGAGGTCTATATCTTCTTTTGCTAAAAACTCCCTTCCGTTTGCATAATCAAGAACGCTTGTTTGTATATCTTTGTATTTTAAAAGCGAGTTCGTTAAGCTGTTCATAAGAGTGCTGTAATTTACTCGAAAGTCGTGCGTAAGGCTCACAACCGCAACGCTTCCCTGTGCTTTTCCGCCTTTAGAAAGATAGCTTGCTCCCTCAAGTGCTATTTTTCGCCCCAATTCTGATTGATTTGTGCCAATATACGCCACTTGCTCCAGCTCTGCATTATAATTCGACAGCGTGATGAGCGGAATTGCCTTGCCTTTAGAATTTACAAGCGGTTCAGAAGGGAAAAATGTTTCAGGAATACAAGCAATTATGCCATCAGGTTCGATAAACGTTGCATATTCAAATAAGCTATCAATGCTTTCTTCTGCCGCATAGCTTTTCGGCACTAACAGTTCTATCACGCAATCATAATTTTCAGAAGCCTCTTTCGCGCCTGTCAAAACACGTTGCAAAAACGATTTATTTTGCGCCTCTCCGATGATTAAAACGTGATGAGATTTTGAAGAGTCTTTTATCGTAGGTCTTTGAGTGATGCGCGGAAGAGAGAAACACACATATATTATGAAAATAAAAAGCAGAATAAAAATCAGAAAGACAAAAACAATGCGCTGCACATTCAGCTTTTCAAACTTCATTTACATCTCCATTTATACATTAGACCTGTTACAAAAGGTATGCTGTCATTATCTCACCTGACCCGATAATCTGAGGCACAGCCTCTTTTTCAAAACCGCCTAGAGATTGCCGTATCAAGTACGACAATGACATTCCGAACAGGTCTATTATAGCACACAAATATGCTATCCGCTATCGTTTTTTCAAGCCGAAATTTCTTTCTCTCAAAGAGCAGAGTATGTGTTACTTACAATAACAGAGTATGTGTTACTTACAGTAATAGAGTGTGTGTTATTTACAATAAACAAAAACAAGTATTGACGATAGACAGAAACGAGTATTTGCAATAAACAGAAAAAAATTATTTACGATAGACAGAAAAAATTATCGCGAAAAACAAAAAAGCGTATTTACAATAGACGAAAAAGCGCACTTTCAATAATCGAAAACAAGTATTGACGATAGACGGAAAAAAGACAAAAAAGGGACGTATTGCAAAAGCTATGCTGTCATTATCGCACTTGATGTGATAATCTAAGGCACAGCCTCTTTTTCAAAACCGCCTAGAGATTGCCATATCAAGTACTCTGCTGCTGATATGCAATGTGGTTGAAAGTTTTACAGGCAAGAAAGTGGAGGTACAAATTGATATGCAAAACGATTGTGCATAAAAAAAGCCCTTGCTGAATTACCCGATAAAGCAAGGACTTTTTACTAAACTGGAAATTGAAAGGTGCAATGTCCTAATTTAGTTGAATATCAATACAGCTATAACTATACATTGCTCCTTCAATTAAGTCAAGATATTTTTGTGATTTAAGGCGGAAAATTATCGCCTAAGGAGTTATTTATGGCTAAAAGATATAATTCTTTTGACGGCGCAGAGGGTGCATTGAATGTTAC
>CALDID010000215.1 GCA_937901865.1 uncultured Treponema sp. | reverse complement strand
TTTATCGAATATTGCAACAAAATTTTTCTGGTTTTATACAGGGATTACCAGAAAAACGCACATCGTCGTCATCTGCAATAAACCGTGAAGCAATCTCCGCCGTAATTACAGATTGCATATTGCGCCTATATGCCCAATTCCTTGAACAAATTTTCTACACCGCGCTTACCGCTTTCGTAAATATTCGGAATGTTCGCCGCCTGCGGAAAGCCGCCTGTATCTTTGTTTTTGCTTCCGCCGTGCGCAATTTGGTTGCGAAACCCTTCGAGATGAGTTAGCGAATTGCCGATATTTTTCCAATCATTGCCTTTTAAGTCATACAGTTTTTTGCTTCCAACATTCTGCCACCAATCATAATTGCCTATCGCTTCTTCATTACCGCATCGAATAGCAATCGCCGTTTCTACCGCAATTTGAAGCGTAATCACAGCTTGCACATTCAACTTATGCGCATACAAAAACTCCGAATAGCGATACAACGAACGCGGCTTATTGTTTTCATCGATGAGTTGTTTAATCTGCAAAAGCACATCTTTTACTTTAGCAAGATGTTTCGGTGCAGATTCAGGATACGCATTGACAGCATTTTCAATCTGTCGCACAACGTCAAAAATTTGTAGCGCAAAGTTTGTCTGCACAATCTCAGAAAGTCGCTTTATCGCCTTACTACCCTTTTCCCATGTGTCAGCTATCAAATCAGCCAAGCGAAAGCCGTCGAGTTTTGACTCAAACACATCAAGTGCACCAGAAAGCGCGCTGTATTCCCAATAGCTAGACAAAGAGCGTGCATAACCATTCGTTTTAGATTGGTCGAGTTCGCCATAGATTATTTCTACATCACGACTTCTTTTTGAAACTGAATACTGCAATGCTTGATACAAAAGAACAGGCATAGAGCGGAAACCATGTGTAATATCAAAAAGGATATTGTTATTTTTCTTCACAAGCTCCGTTATTCCAGTGTAGCAATCAAAAAGCTCTTTTGAAGAGTCATCATCAACTTTGTGCGTATGCATTCTAAGCATAACAGCTATACCGAAGCGTTCAGTAAGATACTTTTCAAGCCGCTCAAGATTGCCCTGCGTTATACCAATCGGAACTCCCCCTTTTTCTTTGCTTTCGCATTGGTCATATAAATCGCTCCACAGTGAAACAGTTTCGTTTCTCTCATCATTCTCAGCGTCAACAAGATAATCCCAAGAAGAAGTATCTGTTCCAAGCAAGATAAGCTGGTCGATATTATTTTTCACTTTCAAAACAGCCTGCATAAAATAGCGGGTTTTAAAAGATTGACCATCAGGAAATCTATAGTTCGTTTCGTTGTAGCCAATAGGACTTTTTTCTGTTTTGTTTCCTGTCCCAATAAATGAAATCAATGTGTACGCCATACGCTTCCTCCTCACTATGCGGCTTTTGCCTCTTTCTTTTCTGTCTGTTCTGCTTCTTCTGCAGCTGCTGCCAATGCCAAAATCAACGCCCAATCTTTATACATAATCTGCAAACCTCTTTATAATACGTTCTTTTTATTTGCTTACATATATAAGAGAGTTCATGAGAGGTAAGAAATTGACAAAAAAATGTTTTTTCAAGGATTTTTTTGTATGCTGTCTATCCACGCTTGCACTAAGATTCCGAAAGCAACTCCGACATTTAGGCTCGCTTTCAAGCCTTTCATTTCTATGCTCACTCTGCCATAAGTAGCCCGCTTTAATGCCTGCGGACTCACGCCGAGTTCTTCCGAGCCAATTATGACAATGCCCTTTTTAGGAAACACAAAATCTTTGAGTGGAGTGCCACCCGTTTCAAGCGTAAACACAGGCACATCTTCGGGCAATTCATCAAGTCCCTTTCTTTCAAAGCCCATCGTTTCTATGCACCCCATACCACTCCTGAGTGCTTTTGGGTGCATAGGGTCTGTACAGCCTTGCGAAATATATACTTTTTCTAATCCCATTCCTTCGGCAGTGCGAAAGATAGAGCCCACATTGAACGGGGAGCGTATGTCTTCTGCATACACACAAAGCCCATCGTAGAAATCTCTTTGCTGTACAACGCCAGAGGCTGCGTGAGGAGCTATGACTAAATCCCATTCAGCAGGAAAAGTACCGATTATCGAAAGAAGATGATTGCGCGCAACATTGCAAGTACGCCTCTCATCAAAATCTTTTTCTGCAAGCAATGCTGTTAGCTCTTTTGCAGCAGACTCTGGCAATTTTGGGTCAGCTAAAACAATGCGAACTAAAGCCTTTGTGTACTCTTCGCGGCTCATCGAAGTAAAATCGTACTCCGTGCCTTTTTCTGCAATGCCTGCAATATCTCGTTCAAGCGCACCAAAAGTCAAGGCGAGCTTTCTTCTCTTTTGTCCGCCTTCTAGCTGAAAAAGTTTATGAGGGTCAATCAATTTTCTTCTCTCTTTTTCTCAATATCGTTTTAGAACGCTTTTTTTACCATATCAAAGAGGTCATCAGAACTCATACTGCGCTGAACAGAATTGATAAGCTCTAAGCGGCCTGCTTCTTCTGCGGCAAGAGAAAGCTGCTCTATCGAAATATTCAAATCTTTTAATCGAGAAGGAAGCTGTGCTTTTGCAAGCCGCTGACGAATATCAGAAGCGAACTTTTCTGCACACTCGGTATCGCTCATTTCTGCTGTTCCAATGCGCATAATGCGAGCAACTTTTGCAATGCGGTCAACCTTAAACGTCGCGCCGTCTTCTATTATATGCGGCAACAAAATGCCAGAAACAAGAGCGCGAGAAATAGAAAAGCGCGCATTGATACAAAGAGATAAAAGGCTCGCCGCACCGAGAGAACTTGTTGCAGAGCCGAGCGAAGCCATAAGACCGCTCTGGCACAGCAACTCTTCTGATGGAGTTGTAACAGAGAGCGTCGGAGAACCGTCAAGAGCATAGCTTAAAAGTTCCAATGTCTTTTCAATAATCATATCGCTAAAGAAAGTAGCCTTTTGAGAAAGATATGCCTCTAGCGCAATACACAAAATATCAAGAGAAATAGAAGCCGTTTGGTTTTCGCTCAATGTAACGCTCAAAGCAGAATCAAACACAACAAGCTTTGTTAAATTGTTCGCGACTTTGAGCAATTTTATATGCTGATTGCGAGAATCGATAATACTTACTTTGTCCGTAAAGACAAACATATCTCGCAATGTGGTAGGAAGGCAAATTAGAGGAAGCGGCTCTGCGGTTATCTGCGTATCGTCAAAATAATTATACAGATTTTGCTTTTCTGCAAACAATGCGCTCACAGCCCTTGCCACATTAAGAGCCTTTGCGCCTCCTGCGACAATGATACCTTGAATATGACCTTCGCGAGCAAGTTTTAGAGCCTGCTCCAAAGTTTTTGAGTTTGCAACATTCGGAATGTCATCAAAAACAAAGTAGTTCACTTGATGTTCGGTCAGCGGCTGGAGAATTTTATCAATAAGATTCACTTCTTTTAACAGCGGGTCTACAATTACCATATAGCGAGAGCCATATTCTTCAGCAAACTGCCCCAAGCGGCTTGCTGTATACGAACCAAGTATAATATTCGGTGAAATCCTAAAAGTAAAATCTCCCATGATAAGAAACCTCTATAATATTTGCAATAAATTATCGTATCAGTGATAATGACAGCTTTTCTTTCAAAAACCGCCATAGACTAAAAAAAGCGAAACCCGCATTGGATTCCGCTTTTTAACACGTCTGACTAATTATGTTTACGGGCCTGCAGAACGATTTTTTACAGACCGTAACTCATCATAATACGGTCAGCTGTAGAAGCTAAAACCGCATTGTTGATATAATTCGGGTCTTTAATTTTTTCCTTGATTTGTGCCACAAGGTCGCTGCGAACATCGGGTGTATTGTCCGCAACTTCCTGCAGGTACATCTCCTGAGCAAGTTCTCTTGCTTCAGCGGAAACCGAAATAGAGTCTGAATCGGACGGGATTCTACTCTTTGGAGCAACGCTTTCAGTGCGCTGCAAAGTTTCGAGAGGCTGGATACCTCTAATTTTGTCTATCATCATATCAATGACCTGCCTTTCTCCTATATAATCGGAGTTTTAATCCGCGGGTTGAGTACTTTTATTATTATTACTACAAATAAATACTGCAAACTCACCTTGGACTTTAGGACGCTGTGCATAATCATCGCGAATGGAAGAAGCCGTCCCCTCATTTATTTCCTCGTGCAGCTTTGTCAATTCACGTCCAATGACTATACGGCGCGTACTATCTATATCGGCAATATCATTCAACAACTTAACAATTCTAAAAGGGCTTTCATAAACAACTATCGCTGCATCTAATGCCATAAGCTCCCTTAGTCTTGCTCTTCTTCTTCCTGGCTTTGGCGACAAAAAACCTTCAAACACCAACGTTTTTCCGCCTGCCCCTGCCACACTCACCAATGTTGCAAACGCACTTGCTCCAGGAATTGGCACAACCGTATGTCCCGCCTCTCTCGCCTTTTGCGCCAAAATCGCACCAGGGTCGCTCACTCCAGGCGTTCCTGCGTCCGAAGCATAAGCGACATTCTGTCCTTCAGAGAGGATTTTGATAATTTTTTCAGAAGCAATTTCTTCGTTTTGCGCTCTGCAAGAAACAAGGGGTTTTCTTATTTCAAAATGCGACAAAAGCTGCAATGTATGCCGTGTATCTTCCGCCGCAACAACATCTACACTGCGAAACGTTTCTAAAGCTCTATATGTAATATCTCCGAGATTACCAATCGGAGTGCCTACGATATATAAAGTTGCCAAATTATTTTTCTACTTCACATTCAGGCACATTGATGAAAGTCAATCTTTTCCAAATGCCTGTAGGAGTGCCAAAACGAATATCTGCAAAGCGGTCATTATAGGTCAAAAGCACATCGTAAGAGCGACCAAACATCTGGTCATCTGCAGTACACTTAAAAGTAGTGTTTCCATAATCTTCGTCTTCGACATAATCATACTCGCTGATTACAAAAGTATAATTCTTAGCAGGCGTGAGATACTGAATCTGGTCTTTCTTGCTGTCGTGAGTGATAATAACTCTTTCTGTACGGGTTTCCCCCGTAAAATAGAACTTAGAAACTTTTTCTGCACTCGCTCCAACAGCGACAGACAATGCAACCAACGTTAACAGGCACTTTGCTAAAGGCTTGAACATCTATGTACCTCCAAAATATCCTCATTTGTGTAAAACAGTCATGTAAAAAGTCTTTACATAATTTATTATATAATCTTTTCTATAATAATTCCATAGAAAACTTATTAGTTAAAGCAATTTTTTTATAAGTATTGCACAAAGTATCCCCAAAATGAGAAAGACTGTCGCAGCTAAATGAGAAAGACTGTCGCACTTAAATGAGAAAGGCTGTCGCATCGACGTGTTCGCGATTCTCGTTAGCTTATGAGATAAAAAAAACTAGCTAGCAAGACGCATCTCGCTAGCTAATGAGATTATTCTTTGTAACTACTAAGAAAGCCGTTAGACCTTTTTGCTAAAATCTTTTTTATTATTTTTATTATAGCACAGAATCGCTTAATTGTGTAGTAAATAGTACTATTTTTTTCCAATTATCTCTTTTATATAAGACTGATTTTCATTATAATTCAAAGTATGAAAGCTCATGCAAAGTTGGTTTTATATAAATTGCCTGCACTTTTTGTGATGTGCGTCAGTTGGTATTTATCATCACAAGAAAAAGTACCTATGCCTGATTTTGATAATTCTGATAAAGCAGTACATTTTGTTTGCTTTGGTGCGCTTTCGATGTGTTGGGCTTTGTGGTTTTCGCTCTATTTATGGAAAGAAAAGCCACTAAGATGCGCCGCACTCTGCACGCTGTTCACTTCGGTGTATGGCGCAATAGATGAAGTTCACCAATCTTTCACGCCTGGTCGTTGCGCAGGAGCAGACGATTGGCTTGCCGACACGCTCGGAGCTCTCTTAGGGGCTGTAGTTTGTGTGGCTTTAGTGAAAATGATTACAAGAGCAAAGAATATACAGGAGATTAAATAGCATGATTGAAGAGAAAATTGAGGGAAGCGAGGAGATTCTGAATCTTTTACGCGATAATGCACGCCTTTCTGTCAAAGACATCGCCGCAATGACTCGTAAGAGCGAAGAGCAAGTAAAAGCTATTATCAGACAGCTCGAAGATGACAGCGTTATCTTGAAGTATGCCGCAATCATAAACCCCGAAAAAGACGGAGCGGCAAAAAACAAAGTCCGCGCCGAAATTGAAATACAGGTTACCCCAGAGCGAGAACACGGATTCGACGCGCTTGCAGACCGAATCTATCGTTTTCCGCAGGTGAAAAGCGTATATCTTATGAGCGGAGGCTATGACCTCAAAGTCATCATCGAAGGCGACACGCTGCAAGATGTAGCGTTCTTTGTTGCTCGAAAGCTCTCTACTTTGCAGGGCGTGCGCTCTACAAAAACACACTTTTTCTTGAAGACCTACAAAGAAAACGACGTGCTTTATGTTGAAGAAAAAACCGACAGCCGCGAAGGAGTAACCGCATAATGAACACACGACAAGACCGCTTCAGTTCCGCTCTTTTAGACACACCGCCTTCTGGAATCCGTAAGTTCTTTGAAATGCTCATCGGGCATGATGACGTGATTTCTCTTTCTGTGGGAGAGCCTGATTTTGCAACTCCGTGGCAGATGAGGGAAGAGGCTTTTTATCACCTCGAAAAAGGACACACTTCATATACTTCAAACTGGGGGCTTCTATCGCTTCGCGAAGAGATTGCCAAGTATATGGAAAGATACAATATGCACTACAACCCGACGAATGAAATCCTCGTAACCGTGGGCGCGAGTGAGGGTGTAGACGCAGTTTTGAGAGCCGTTTTGAACGAGGGAGATGAAATCATCGTGTGTCAGCCTTGCTATGTGAACTATACGCCGCTTGCAGCTCTTGCAGGCGCGAAAGTCATCGAGCTAGACACAAGCGTAAACGGCTTTTACCCCACCGCCTTGCAGATTGAGCGGCTCATCACGCCAAAGACAAAGGCACTTATGATTTGCTCGCCGAACAACCCGACAGGCACAATGATTCCGCGCGATGAGCTTGAGAAAATCGCAAAAGTCTTGATTAAACATCAAATCTGGTGTATTTCAGACGAGATTTATTGCGAGCTTGTCTATGACGATAACAAACACGTTTCAATCGGCAGCTTCGAGGGAATGAAAGATTACGCGATTATCCTCAACGGCTTTTCAAAATCGTTTGCTATGACGGGCTGGCGCATCGGCTACATTTGCGCACCAAGCGACTTGATGGCTCAAATCGTCAAGCTCCATCAATACAACACGATTTGCGCGCCGATTATGAGCCAATATGCCGCAGTCGAGGGCTTGCAGAACGGTTGGAACGAAGTGGAGCGAATGAGAATCAGCTATCAGCAGCGCAGAAACTATATGTACAAAGCGTTTTGCGATATGGGTTTGCCTGTGCCGAACCCGACGGGCGCATTTTATATGTTCCCAAACATCACTTCAACTCGTATGACAAGCGAAGAGTTTGCGACGAAGCTCTTTCAAGATTATTCCGTGGCGGTAGTGCCAGGAAGCGTATTCGGCAAAGGCGGAGAAGGGCATATTCGCTGTTGTTATGCAACCTCAATCGATAAAATCAAAATCGCCCTTGAGCGTATTCGAGATATGATAGAAAAGAACCGATAATAAAGTATTAAACGGAGATAAATGAAATGGATAACATTTTGCCTATAGTCATGTCAGCTGTAATTATCTTTGCAGTGCTCGCCATAGTTCTTATCGTTTCAGGGCGAAAAGGAGGCGATTTTAGTGAAGATGGCGGCAAAAAAGGTTCTAAGCAAAAAGGCAGGTCTGTAATCATTCGCGAGGCAACTCGAAAACTTGCTTCAGACCCTCACAATCCCGCAGGTCTTATTCCGCTCGGCGATTTGTATTTCAAAGAGCAGAACTGGGAGAAAGCAGCTCCGATTTATGAAACAATGTTCACCATCGCGGCGGCTCACAGAGAAATCGACCCGTTCTTAGCCTCTCTCAGACAAGGTATTTGCGCTCTCAAGCTCGGCAAAATCGACGACGCATTTAAGGGTCTGCAAGCGGCATTGAAGATTTCTGCCGACAATGTAGACGTAAACCGCTATTTAGGCGAAGCGTACTTCAAAAAAGAGCAGTACGACAAAGTTATTCCGCTTTTGAAAAAGGTTATTATCTTGAACCCAGAGGTAACAAGCGTATACTCTATGCTTGGCGCGGCGTATTACAAATCAAAGCACTATCGAGACTCCCTGCCGTACTTAAAACGCGCGGTTGACGCAAATCCTGAAGACAAGGAATCGCTTTTCAATATGGCGGACGCTATGCAAGAATCGGGAATGGCAGACAAGGCTATGAAGATTTTTTTGCACATGCGGCCAGACCCCGTGTACGGCGCAAAGAGCTGTCTTGCCGTCGGTATGTATCACGCAAAGAACAACCAGAACGACAAAGCGGTTTCGGATTTCGAGATTGGCTTGAAGCACGAAAACATTCCAGCCGATACGCAGCTTGAGCTTCGTTATCGCCTGTCGCAGTGCTATTTTGCGCTCAACCAAATCGGAAAAGGCATTGCGCAGCTAAAGCAGATTCAGCTCGTCAACCCGACTTACAAAGACATCGTAACGCTTTTGAGCCGCTATCAAGAGTTGAGCCAAAACTCAAACCTCAATATTTATTTGTCCGCAGGTTCAAGCGATTATGTGGCGTTGTGCCGCAAAATCGTCGCGGTGTTCTACAAGCGTTCTGTTGTGAAAATCCAAGACATTGCCGTGAACCCAGAATACACGGAAATCACGGCTATCGTAGAAAATGCAAAGTGGGAAGATACGGAGCTGTTCCGCTTCTATCGCACATCGGGGTCTGTCGGGGAGCTTTATGTTCGCGATTTCCACTCGAAAGTGCGCGACAGCAAGGTTGATAAGGGCGTTTGCTTTATTGCAGGATTGTACACCGAAGAAGCATTGCGATACGCCGAAGGTCGCCCGATTGACCTTGTGGACAAATCGAACCTCACTCGTATCTTAAAGCAAATCGATATGTCCAACAAATAACAGTCGCAGACCGTTTTTCCAAAAGGACACAGGCGGCTTTGTCAGGCACAGTCTGTTTCTTACAACTCCAATTTCGGAAAACAGCGTTGCAAGCGTGTTTTTACTTTTTCCAGTTTCGGAAAAACGCTTTGCAAGGCTGTTTTTTCTTTATCCAGTTTCGGAAAAGCGCGGCGCAAGTATGCTTTGTCGTTATCCAGTTTCGGAAAAGCATTTTGCACGGGTGCTTTGAGCTTCTCCCGTTTCGGAGAACGCGTTGCAGCCGTGTTTTGTCCTTTTCCGAAGCTGGATTTACAAAAAACACCCTGTGGGTGAGAAGCCGCCTGTGCCTTACAAAGCGGTCTATGACCGTTAGATGAATTGCTTGAGGGCGCGGTGGTCAATGGTGCGCGTTTTCACGGCAATAAGATACGAGCCGAACATCGCCGTAATCGCGTCGAGCGCACAAGACGCGGCGCAGATAATCGGGGAAGCCGTTCGCAACAGCAAATAGCCAGAAGCAAAGCCCCTGCCATACATCGTGCACATTATCGTCAGCGCGATAAACGGTCCGCCCGTCGCAAAGCCGCCCAATGCAAACGAAAGCGCGAATGAAATCAGCAAAATCCACATCGCGTCAGAAAAACTGATTGCAAGCGTGGAATAAGTGCGCAAAATCACCACAAAGCAAATCGAAGTCATCATTGCAGAGCCGCCGCGCGCGAAAATCGAGAAAATCGGGAACGTAACCGCGTTTGTCCGCCGCCTAATACCGAGACTTTCAGAGCCGTGTCGGATAGAAAGCAACATCGTCAAGTTCGTGTCGCCTGTGAAAAAGCCTGTCAGAAACGGACAGAGAGAGGCATAGAGCACTTTGAACGGGCGCGGGTCGTGGCAGACGAAGCGGAGAATTATCGGGTAAATGACGAACGACACCAAAATCATATCGAGCGCAATGAGGGAAAACAGCGGCAGATATGCGCCGACTTTCCACGCAGCAGAAAACGCTATCGCCCAGCGGCACGAAAGCACAATCATTCCGATGGTCATCATATCTGCGAAAAACGAAAGCATTGAATAGGAAACATTGGAAAACGATTCGATTACCGTGATTGCGCTTTTCGACTCCGTTTTATTTGTCGTGCAAGCCCCTCCGATGAATGCGCCGAAGACAAAGCAAGGAAGCAAGAACGTGCCTTGCAGCAATGTGCTGAAAGGTGAATCGGGGAAGACGCGCAAAATCATATCTTTTACAGAAATCGACACCTCGTCGAAGGTCTTTTCTGCGCTGATTGGCAGCGGCGGCAGCTTTATCAACAGCGCACTAAACAGCCCCAAAGCCGACAACAGCGCGCTTGAAGCGATAATCGTGATTAAAATCCAGAATGCGCTTATCGTGGTTAAGCCTCCGTCCCGCAATTTGTAGACCGCAATGCCCACGCCGAAAAACATCGACGGCAGAAGGGCGTATCGACCTATCCGCGTGAATATCGTCGTTAGAAAACTCAATATCTCCTTTGCCATAGGAGAATCGAAAGGCACAATAAAAACCGATACAACGCCCAGAATGATTCCAAGCAAATATTTCATCCATAATTTCATAACTTTAATATAGCAGAAATCGCAAAAGTGGTATACTATCTTTTATTATGTCAAAGATTTTTTTATCAGCCGCAAGCTGTTTTTCAGATACATACGCTTTTGAAAAGATTGCGCCTCAATACAACAGAACCGCCGTCTGCTTGAGCGATACGCCGCGAACGAACGCGATAACGTGGCGAAAGGCTTCCCCGATTTCGACAAAGACCGCGATTATAAAAGCCGAGAGCGCGCATAAAAAAATAGATGAGGTGTTGTATTATTTCAATGAGGTATCTCTTGCCGCCGCGATAAAAAATTTGACTGCCCACGATTGTATGAAGCTCTTAGAAGAGGAGTGCGCGGGATTTCAATTTTTGACGCTGGAGCTTTTGTCGCGCCTCGCTTCTCAAAACAGGAGCGAAGAGGACAGAGCGAAGATAATTTTTTTAGTGCGCAAAAACTTTTCGCTTATCGAACTCTATCGAGAGGGAATGGATTTAGCTTTAGGCTCTCTTCCGCACGTTTCGGCGGCAGCGGCTTCGTTTATGGCGTTTAGCGAAAACATTGCAACGATGTACGAAAAAAAGAACGTCGCTGATTTCTTTTTGGTATTAGCCGATTGCGCGGACGAAACATTTAAGAGCGATGAAGAGCTGTGCAAGTGGCTTTTTCAATATCTCGACGAGGTGGACATAAAAAAGAAAAGCGGAGTGCAATGGATAAAGGCAGGTTCGCGCGCTTCTCGCTTCTCGCTTTTCAGCCGCTCCTAAAGCCTATAGCGTATAGGGCGAGAGCAGATTTAGCAAAAGCGGCGTTTGCGAAAAATCCTTTTTGGAAAGAGCATTGTAGATGATAATCGCCGCGGTTTTAGAGATGATGTCGAGTTTTTCTATCGTCGGAGAAGAGATGAAGCCCATCGACACCGCCGAGCGCAATAGCTGCGTGAACTCGCCCGCGATTTTTTCTTGCAAAGCACTCGCTATCGCCATAATCTCTTCACTATAAAACTTCCCCGATTCGATGTAAGTAAAAATCTCTTTGAGCGGATAGCTTTCAAACAACTGCACATAGCGATTAAGCGCGGAAGACAAAAGCTGTGAAAGGCTATCGCAGTCCGCAGTAATTTTGAATTGCACGGTTTGCAGAAACGAAGCGCAGTAGCGAGTAGTTTCGTTGACCAAATCCGCCCGATTTTCAAAGTGATTATACAGCGACGATTTCTTTATCGACAGCGCAGAGGCAATATCGCTGAGCGACGCGCCGCCCGTGCCTTTTTCTGCCGCGATTTCCAAAAACGACAATATCACTTTTTCTTTTGTAACGCCTTGCCTCATCTCTTTTTCCTGTGTGTCGGGTGCGCGCACAGTACGCCGATTAAATCCGCTCTGCCTGCCTCAATCAAGGCTTCTTTCACGTCCTTTGCGTTCTCAGCGCGGTTGAATTGCAGCAATGCACGCTGCAGCCGCCGCTCCCGTGCGCCTTTTGCCACATAGACTTTCTCCAGCTTGCCGTCGGTTTCGCAATGCGGATTCAAGCCCGTGTAATACATACACGTCGCCAAACTCCCCGGCGTGGGGTAAAAATCTTGCACTTGGTCTGGCACAAATCCCGTCTTCTTGAGATAGAGCGCAACCTCAATCGCCTCCGCCAATCCCGCCCCCGGGTGTCCTGCGATGTAATACGGCACGAGATATTGCTTCAAGCCCAGCTCTTTATTGATTTTCGCATATTTCTCGGCGAACGCTTCATACACGGCGTGCGTGCTTTTACGCATAAGACGCAATACGCTGTCTGAAACGTGCTCGGGCGCGACTTTGAGCTGACCCGAAATATGATATTTGCATAGCTCACGGAAAAACGTTTCGTCCTTGTCCATCATCAGATAGTCAAAGCGAATGCCAGAGCGGATAAACACTTTTTTCACCTTCGGCAACGCCCTCAATTTCTGAAGCAGAGCCACATATTCCGTGTGGTCAACGCGCACATTCTTGCACGGAGAAGTCCCCATACAGTCTTTATTCGCACACGCGCCCCTCTCCTTTTGATACGGGCATGCGTCCGCGCGAAAGTTTGCCGTCGGTCCTCCCACGTCGTGAATGTAGCCCTTAAAGTCCTTGTCGTCGGTCATTTTACGCGCTTCGGCAAGCAGGCTCTCGTGGCTTCTCGACTGAATGCGCCTGCCTTGATGAAACGTGATTGCGCAGAAACTGCACGCTCCAAAGCACCCGCGCGAACTCGTCAGAGAGAACTTCACCTCGCTCAACGCAGGGATTCCCGTCTTGCCGTTCGGCGCAGGAGCATCATACATCGGGTGCCATTTGCGGGTGAACGGCAGGCTATACACCGCGTCGAACTCCTCGGTCGTCAGCGGCAGACTCGCCTTTTCTTGCACAACAAAACGGCTTTCGGCAGCCTCCGCCAAAATATGCCCGTTTATCGCGTCAGTGTTCTGCTCTTGCGTCAGATAACTGCGCGCATACAGCTCCTTTCCCTCGTCGGTGTTTTGCCTAATCGCCTCGAACGGCGGCAAAAACACAGCGTCCGCAGGGATTTCGCCGCGCTTGCTTGTATACCAGCACGTTCCGCGCACACCGCGAATCTCTTTCGCCGCCTTGCCCTCGCGCAGCAGCCGAGCGATTTCAAGCAGAGAATGTTCGCCCATTCCGTACATCAAAAGGTCGGCTTTGCTGTCGAGCAGAATTGAATGTTTGACTGTGTTAGACCAGTAATCGTAATGCGAAAGCCGCCGCAAGCTCGCCTCAATGCCTCCGATAAGGATTTGCGCACCCTTGTACGCCTCGCGGATTTTCGCGCAATAGGCAATGACGGCGCGGTCTGCACGATGCCCAGCCATACCGCCGTGCGCGTACACGTCTTCGCTTCGAGGCTTATTGTTCGCAGTGTAATTCGATACCATCGAATCCATTGCGCCGCCTGAAACAAGGAACGCCAAGCGCGGGCGACCGAACTCCATAAAGGCTTCTTTGCGCTTGTAATCGGGCTGGGGCAAAATGCCCACCGTGTAGCCGTTGGCTTCAAGCAAGCGACCGAGCAGAGCCGCGGCGAACGTGGGGTGGTCAACGTATGCGTCTCCCGACACAAAAACGAAATCGACCTCGCTCCAGCCGCGCGACATCATATCAGCTTTGCTTGTGCATAAAAACTGTTCTTCCACGCTTCAAACTCACCTTTCTCTATTCTTCCTGCACAACTTCCGAGAAAAAAGAATATCAACCGCTGCCGTTTTCGCTCTCAACTTTGCAAATCGCCGCCGGTCGGAAATTTTCCTACACGCCCCAGCAGGTTCTCGAAGCCGCGCAGTCTCTCTACGAAAAAAAATTCACCACCTACCCGCGCTCCGACTGCGAATACCTTCCCACGTCTCAAATTCCAGACGCGCCCAAAATCCTCGCGCACCTAAAAAATTCCGCCAGCGAAAATATTCAAAAGCTCGCCAGCTACGCCAATCCCAAAATCCGCAGCCGCGCCTGGAATAATTCCAGAATCACCGCCCACCACGCAATTATTCCGACGACCAAACCCGTTACCGGCGGTCTGAGCAGCGTCGAACGCAACGTTTACAGCCTTATCGCCGCCAACTACGCCGTGCAGTTTTACGCCGTCCACGTCTACGATGAAACCGTCGTCGGCGTCAGCTACAAGGGCGAAAATTTCACCGCGCGCGGCAGGCTCGTCAAGCAAATCGGCTGGCGCGAATTTTATACCGCTCCAACTTTCAAAGCCAGCGACGAACTCGAACAGATTCTGCCCAAACTTGCGGAAGGCGACGCCGTCACGTACAAAAATTCTGAGCTCAAGAAAAGTACCACCAAGCCGCCCGAACGTTTCACCGCGTCCACGCTCGTCCAGGGTATGAAGGAAATTCACAAGTACGTTAAAAATCCCGCCGTTCAGCAGCAGCTCAAGGACGTGTACGGGATTGGCACCGAATCGACGCGCGCCGCCATTATCGACGATTTGATTCGACGCGGTTTTCTCAAACTCGGTGCGAAAA
>CALDID010000214.1 GCA_937901865.1 uncultured Treponema sp. | reverse complement strand
CAATGGCAATTAAACGAAATCGACAAAAAGCGAAAAGCATATCTTGAAGAATTGTATAAAAAGATTGCGCAATTTAAGAAAATCGAGGAACTGCTACAGCCGTTTGTCAAACATTTTGGGCGGCTTTGGGATTTGTCGTTATGTCATTTTGACGATTACGGTTTTGAAGTGCTGAAACGTTTTGCGGATTTGCTTGAAAATGATGAGTCGCTCAAGGAACTTGCGGATTTAATCGGCAGGCAGGAAGGCGAGAAAGAGCGGTTTGAAAAAGAATTGCGCGATAAAGTTGAAATAAAAACAGAGTTTCACCCCAAAAATGCGTATCGCGGACAGATTTCAGGTGTGCGGCTAAGCGGGGAAATATCGTCTGCATTGCCGAGCGAGCTTGCGCTTTCAAAAAATCCTCGAACAAAGTTGTATTTTGCGCAAAAGGTTGCAGAAAAGAAATTGCTGTCGTATGCGTATATCAATCAGCAAAAAAATTTTCGCGAAGAACATTCAACAGAAACGGTCGAGATTTCTGTGAAAGAAAAAGAGAAAAAAGGACCTGTAATTATTTGCGTGGATACGAGCGGTTCAATGAACGGAACGCCAGAGCGTGTGGCAAAAACAATAACGTTTGCGCTTGCAAAAAAATGCTTAGACGAAGAGCGAAAGTGCTTTTTGATTTCGTTTTCAACAGGAATTGAAGTGCAGGATTTGTCGCATTTTGAGAAATCAAACGGGCTGAATGTGCTGGTGCAGTTTTTGCGAAAATCGTTTAATGGCGGAACGGACGCAAGCCCTGCGCTTGAAAAATCGCTAGAACTTTTGAGCTCGAATGATTGGAAAAATGCAGATGTGCTTGTCGTAAGCGATATGGTTATGGGTTCCTTTTCTGCGGAGTTGGAAGCGCGCATAAAAGCACAGCAGAAAAAAGAAAGTACGTTTTATTCGCTCGTGATTGGCTCTTCTGGAAACAAAAATGTCATCGATATTTTTGATGAAAATTGGAGCTACAATACGTCAGATTCGCACGCAATGCGCCATTTGGTTAAAAACATCGCAGCAATCTAAAAACAAGACTGCCCCTGTTAAAAGAAGCAGTCTTGTTTTTGGAAAATCACCGTTGTGAGTTTTAGCCTTTGTAGTTTGCTAAAAGCTCTTGTAAATATGCGCTGTCGGTGAATGCTCTCTTTACGTCCTCGTCGCGACCTTGTGCATAAAGGCTAGACATCAAGGCTGTCATTGAGTTAATTCCCTCTGTTCGACCGATAGAAATTCCCTCTGTGCGTCCCTGAGAAATGCCTTTCTGTACACCTAACGCGATACCTTCGTCGTGTCCTTTGTTCCAGTATGTTTGAAAGAGTCCGCTCATTTTTACACCTCCTGTTTTCTGTTGTGTTTGGATAATGAAATCTTCAATTTCAGTTCGTTTCAGAATCTCATTATCTGAAATTGACCGCAAAAGATTTATCAGCTCGTGAATATGCTCAACCTTTTGCTCGTCCCAATCTTCAACATTGCCTGTTCTTTCCGCTCTCAAATATTCCACAACTAACTTGAAATCACTCTTGAAATACGAAATCTCTTCATCTGTCAGCCAAGCCAAATCAAATACATTCAGCTTGTAATCATTGATGTACGGCAAAAGCTCTTTTGATACAGAATCTTCAAATAAATCAAAAAGAGACTTCTTTTTAGTCCATTTTTGTTTCGTGCCAAAATAAAGTACTAATGTAATTACTGGATAATACGGCTCTGTAGTTCCGATTTGCTTATAGTATTCAGCAGCGTCGTAATTCATTGTTCTAATCGGCATTGCGTAATCAACTTTTGTTTGATTTTCAAAGCCGAAACAACTAATCTTCATTTTATTTTTTTGCCAATACTTTGACACATCTCGCTCTTGCCATTTGATAGAATCATCAAGTTTATAAGTAGATACGTTTTGTGCGTCTGTTAAATCAGCTGGATTTATGATTTGTTTTCCTCTGAAAAGCAGTGCATTTACAATGTCGGCAAAAACATCATCGTATGCTTCCAAAATCTTTTCAGTTACGTCTTGCGTTCCCATCTTTGCAATTACATTATAGCCTTATTTTATTATAATAGCAATAAAAAAGACTGACCCTGTTAAAAGAATCAGTCTTTTGATAAAATGCCTTTGGTGAAAATCACCCCCTTGCTATTACGAATCACCCTTTGGGTGTGTTACAGAGTTTCCATCAAGAACGCTTTGAACTCGTCATAGTTTGCGTTCATTGGAATGGCGTGCTCTGGCAAAAGCATCACTTTTTCCAATCTGTCTGGAATAACAGGATTAGAGCCGATTGCCTTGCTGACCGTCGCTCCGAACTTTGCAGGGTGCGCTGTTTCAAGCACAATGCCGACCGCTTTCTGCTCGATAATGCTGTTTGCCCAAGACGGAATATTCGGCGTAAGTCCAGGCTTTGTATAATCGCCTTTTTTGCCCTCAACCAAATCTTTCATTGCGCCGCTTCTGATGTCGTTCCACGCTTTCCACGCCACTGCACCGTGCGGGTCAATCGTGTAGCCTGTCGTCGTGTGGCAGTCGTCAATCGCCTTGAGCGTGCCTGCGTTGTCTGTCCAATACGAAGCAAACAGCGTGCGCACTTGGTCAAGCGTGTACATCGACTGAATACGCTCATAGTTGCTCGGTGCGCCCACGTCCATTGCGTTGGAATACGTCTGCACCGAAGCGCGCGGCTTGTATTCGCCTGTCGCAATCCAATCGGGAATCGTGTGATTGTCGTTCGTCGCGGCAACAAAGCCAGCAATCGGCGCACCCATTTCGCGAGCAATAAGCCCACTCGTAAGATTTCCGAAATTGCCAGACGGCACAACCGCGATGATACTCGGGTTTTCAATGTGATTATCGTTGCGGCTGCGGTTTTTGGCAACGAGCGCGGAATACATATAATAGAAACTCTGCGGCAAAAGGCGCGAAATATTGATTGAGTTTGCAGATGAAAGACGGAACTTTTTGCGAAGCTCTGCGTCGGTGAATGCGGTTTTTACGAGCTTCTGGCAGTCGTCGAACGTGCCTTTGACCTTGAGAGCGCGCACATTGCCCGTGAACGTAGAAAGCTGCTTTTCCTGAAGCGGCGAGATTTTTCCCTCAGGATACAAAATCGTAACATCAAGCCCCTCAACGTTGTGGAATGCACTTCCGACCGCGCTTCCCGTGTCGCCAGAGGTGGCAACAAGAATATGCAATTTGCCGTTTTCGCCACGGTTGAAATACGACATCACGCGAGCCATAAAACGCGCACCGAAATCCTTGAATGCGCACGTCGGACCGTGGAACAACTCAAGCACATACGTTACTTGGTCAAGCGGCACGACTTTGGCAGGGAAGGGATATGCGTCCTGAATAATTCCCATCAAATCATCTTCGCTGATTTCGCCTGCAACATACGGCTTTGCCATTTCAAACGCAAGCTCGCGGAATGACGGGTCAGTTGAGTTTGAAAGATATGAAGAGGAAATCTTTGGATAAGAAGTCGGAATATACAAGCCGCCTGTCTTGCTGTTCATTCCGTTCATCACGGCAGTTCTAAAATCTGTCTGTACGCTTTTGTCGCGTGTATCTGTGTAAATCATCTCTGGCTCTCTTAAAAAAGAAATAGGGTTAGTGATACTATACATCAAAACACCCCTTTATTCAACAGGCTCAGCCTGCTTTGTAATGGACATAGTGTGTTTTTAAGGCTCAACATGCTTTTTAGAGATTATAATAAATGCTTCCGCCGATTTCTTTGGCTATGACGTTTCTTGCTTCTGCAATGGACGCTTCTTGCGTTTTTCCGCTGCCAGAGGTAAAAAAATCTACGGTCGCGATGACTTGCTTTGTTTGCATATCAATGGAGATGATGTGCGCCATAAGAGTTGTGATGTAGCCGTCAGCCGTTTTTTCTGTAGCAATCGTTTTAATTGTGCCGTATGTCAAAAATCCTGTGTAGCTTTTGCCTAATAAACGTTGTGCTTCGGTGTATACTTTCTCATCGCTTCCCTCAAGTATTGCCTCTGAAAAGTCAGGACCGTTTCCAATCGCAGTAAAGCCGAGCTTTCGTAAAACGCCTTGAACTGCGGAACAGGTTAAAAGTCTATCGTCAAATGTCTTGCCGTCCTCGTTCATATCGAGAATAAGGATTATGCCGCCTTTTGTAAGGTTTGCGGTGTGGACAACATAGGGAGAGCGAACAGAATGATTCATACAAGCGATGAATAAATCAAAATCTTTTGTCGCACTTCCTTCTATTGCAGTGGGGAAAAAGCTAATCGAGTTGACCATACTTTTTTTCGGAGTCTCTGGCGTGTATTCTGCATTTCCGTTTGCGTCTGTTTCAAGAAAACTCTCTATGCCGAGAAAATAAGCAGTAATCTTAAAATCAGAAAGAGCTTCCCCGTTTTTTTCTGCATGGATAACATACGGCGCAGGGAACGGCGTGCCAGCTGTTACATTCTTTGGATATGAAGACACAGTTAAAACAACATCTTTGATTCTTTCTTCGTATCTCTCTGCGCTCGTTTTTTCGCTTTTTTTCTCTTGTTTTTCCTCTAGTTCTTGCACCTGCTCGGCTTGCGTCGTTTGCTCGCTTTGAGAAGAAATTTGAGAAGAAATTTCAACGGAGTGAGGAGATGACGCACAAGAAAAAACAAGAAATGCCGCAGAAAGTGCAATAGAAGTTGTAGTAAAACGCATAAATCCCTCTGAAATATAGATAAAAGTAAAAATATTATATGTAGAGAACAGTTTTTTTGTAATAAGTACGTTGCTAAATTATGGTTATTTGCCGAAATGCTATAATATGAGAGCTAGTAGAGCAATTATTCATCTTGATAATTTTAGAAACAACGTGAATGTAATTCGTTCATTCATTGGAAATGAGAAAAAGATATGTGTGTCGGTAAAAGCTGATGCGTACGGGCATGGTGCGGTGCAGTGTGCAAAGGCGGCTGTGGAGTGTGGAGCGGATTATTTGGCGGTGGCAACTGTGGACGAGGGCTTAGAGCTGAGAAAAGAGGGCATAAGCGTGCCGATTTTGCTTTTGAGCCTGTGCATTAGAGAGGAGATGGATTCTTTAATAGAAAACAAGTTGACTCCTCTTGTTTTTGGCAAAGAGTACATAGATGAGCTGGAAAAAGCCGCCGAAAGACACAATACGCGTCTTTGCGTGCATTTGGCGATTGATACGGGAATGGGGCGCATTGGCTGTTTGGCAGAAGACGCGGCAAAGACTGCAAAGCGCATTGTGTCTTCAAACTATCTTTCTTTTGGTGGCATTTGCACACATTTTGCAGTTGCAGACAGTGTGAGCGAGGAAGATAGAGCATACACAAAAAAGCAGATTGCCGCTTTTCAGTTTGCGGTGAACTCCGTGGGAGAAGCGGGAATTGATACTGGAATTGTGCATTCGTCAAGCTCTGGCGCGCTTTTGGATTTGGAAGAAGCTCGCTTTGATATGGTGCGTCCTGGCATTATTGTTTATGGCTATTATCCTGGGGACATCACCGAAACATACTTAGCGCAAAAAGGCACGCCGATTCACTTAGAGCCTGTGATGAGCCTTGAAACGCAGATTGTGGCGATACGGGATTTTAGCGCAGGAAAAAGCATTTCTTACGGGCACACATGGACGGCAGAAACAGATACGAAAATCGGCGTGCTTCCGATAGGCTATGCTGACGGAGTTTTGCGCAGATTTGCAAAGGACGGCGATTTTAGAGTAGCGATAGACGGCAAGGCATACTTTGTGCGCGGCAGAATATGTATGGACCAATGTATGATTGATTTGGGGCAGAATAGCAGCGTAAAACTGTATGACAAGGTTATTCTTTTCGGCGCAAAGGCAAACGGTGCATTGCAAAGCGCAGAAGATATTGCAAACAAAATCGGTACAATTCCTTACGAAATCACTTGCGGTGTTACAAAGCGAGTACCGAGAGTGTTTGTCAATGGTTGTTGTAAATAATGCAAAGAATGTTTGTGTAAATAGCGGTTTTTAGTTATCGCGATAAACAAAATGAGTTATTTACAGTGAACGAACTCTGTTACTTACAGTGAACGAAGTCTATTACTTACAATAACAGAGTTCGTGTTACTTACAGTAACAGAGTATGTGTTATTTACAGTAACAGAGTATGTGTTCTTTACAGTAACAGAGTATGTGTTCTTTACAAGAAGCGAGTATGCGTTCTTTACTAGAACAGAGTATGTGTTCTTTACTAGAATAGAGT
>CALDID010000213.1 GCA_937901865.1 uncultured Treponema sp. | reverse complement strand
CAAAAGGAGATGAGAAGATGAATAGAAGTTATGTCTATGCGTTCGATAGGTCGGCGGACGGGAGAATTGTGCGCGCGGTGGCGCTGTCGGAGAGCGAGGCGAACATTCCGCTGATATATCGCATTCTCGTGAGCGTGAATCCGACGGCGGCGAAATCGATTGTGTTCGACAGCGATGAGAAAATCGCAATTACGGCGAGTTATGATATGGGGCTTTCGCGGCTGTCGGCGTTTTTTATCCAGTTGCCCGAAGAATATCGCGAGAGGTGCGACAAGGTGCTTTCGTTTTTGCGCGAAGAGAAGAACAGGCGAATGTATATTCACTTGGAATGTGCGGAAATCTACGAAATGGACGACGACGCGGACGATATTGCGGCGAAAAATGCGAAGCTGATAGAAGAACTTTCGCATATCGAAGACGAGATGAAAAAGGCGATAAAGCGCGTGGTGTATGACGGCGACGTTTTCGATGTGCGAGAGCTGGAGGCGGAATATTGGTCGAACACTCTCGCTTTGATGCCAGACATGGACGATGACGACGCGGAGGAGACGAGGGAGAATCCGTTTTTTTCTGATGTGTTTGCGAAACTCCGCGAGACGAAAGAAGAACGGGAAAAAGCGGGCGAAGACGATGACGACGAAGTGAGTGAAGTGGACAAAACGGGGCTGTTCGGCGACGTGTTTTCTGCCATTCGCGAGTATAATGGCGAGGACGCTGATGATGTGGACGATAAAAAGCCATGGCAGTCGAGTGCGTTTATGAGCGAGCGGACACAACTGAGGCAGTTCGTGCAGAGCCACCCAGAGTCGAAAAAATGGAAAAAGTTTAATGCGACGGTGATTGACCCTGAATTGTACAAGCAAAAAGACACGGGCAAAGATTGCGGTGTGTTCGCGCTCAAAGAGGGGGTAATTACTGCGCTGCCGATTGAGCCGAAAAATATGTATTCGCTCAATGACGATACGGAAATTGAGGAATGGCGGCTGTTTTTGCAGGACAAAGAGGGCAAGACGCGCGCCGTAATGGAATATTATTATGCGCTGGAGATGCTCAAGAAGCTCTCGGCGAACAGCAGAAACTTTATTCTCGGCGAAAAGGATATGTATCTTATCACATCTCCGCTCACTACGGCGGAAATGGACACGCTGATACGCCAATCTGGCGCGAGTTTCTCCTCTCCTGCTAGGAGAGGGGCAGGGGGTGAGGTTTCCGACGACGGAGATGAGTGGGTGAACAATGTGGAAGTGGTGAAAACGCCGTATGTAGAGCAATTATCGGAGAAAAAATCACTGTTCACGTTCATTTTTTTGGTGATGAGCTTTTTGAATGCGGCTCTTTTTTCGTCGGGCAGGATAAATATGGGCGCGTTTGAGCAGTTTTCGCTGTTTTTGCGTTCGGTTGCGCTCTCTTTGGCTCTGGCGGCGGTCAGTTACGCGGCGGGGTATGCGATTTTGTCGTTCATCTCTGGCAGATTGCGCTCTAAAGGGCGAAAATTGCTGTCGTTTATTGCTGTTCTGTGCTGTATCGACCTTGTTTTGCGCGTGGTGCTGCTTGCCTTTCTGCGCGATTCGGTAGAGTATGCGGCGACACCGACGGCGTTTAGTTTCGGCACGCTGTTCGCCCTTTTTGATGTGTGGCAGCGGCATATTGATGATGAACATATCGCGCCATTGGGGAAAATCTGGCGGATTCTCGGCGTATTTTTTGCGGTGCTGTTGTTTGTGTGCTGGCATTTTTTTGGTATCGCCATCGGCTCGCTCATCGTATCTGGTGTTGCGCTTGTGGTTTTTGCGCTCATCTGCACGGCGAATGCGATTTCGGACGCTCTTGCCAAAAAGTTCCACGCCGAAAAGCCGATTCAGCGATTGCAAAAGAATGTTGCGTCGGCGACGAAGAGTTGGAAAGTTCGCGCGGTGCTCATTGCCTCGGTTGCGTCGTTTGCGTTTTTTGTGCATTGGCTTGACTTTAAGGGCGGCGCGATTGTGTGGGCTGTCTTTGCGTTTTTGGCGGGGCTGTTGGTGTATTTTTTGCGCGGCGTGTTCAATCTGTTCGGCGAGATTATCGGCGATAAGTTTTCGCGCGACGGCGTTGATGTGGACGGCGTTGACGATGAGGAGATGGGCGGCAATATGCCCGAGATTATCCATATCGGCGCATTGCAGACGCCATGCGGCGTTTTTTCGCTGACACAAGGCGAAGCGATTGCGCTGCCGATGAATCCGAAATCGATATTTTCGTTAAGCGATACGACGATTTATTTTTGGCGGCTGTTTGTGTATGATGCTTCGGGGGAGCAGATTGCAGACCTCGATTATGAGCGCGCGCTGTGGTGGCTCAAGGCGACGGCGGACGAAAAGGCTGGCGAGGGCGTGAAAGAGCTTGAGGACGGCTTTGAATATGTGGTGTTGCACTCTCTTTCTGCGGAGGCTTTGGCGAGTATTATTGACGCGGTGAAGGCGGACGCGGAAACGGACGATGTGAATTATCTGCGCTTGAAGGGCGAAAGGTCAGAGGACGCGGAAGAGGAGAAAACGGCGGAAAAGCTGAGCGCGAACGACGATATGAGTTTTGAGACGCTGGGCAAAGAGGGCGTGTTGTGCGGTGTGTTTCATCTGTTTGCAGGGAGCACGGTGCGTTTTCCTGTTGACCCGAGGGCGTTATATCGCGGCGAGGTTCATGGCGGGAAAGCGGCGGATTGTGCGCTGTGGCGTATGCGGCTGTACGACGAGGAACATTTTGAGATTGCCGACCTTGAGTTTTATCATGCGATGTGGTGGCTGAAAACGCGTGCGCCTGACGGGGTAATTGCACTGGATGCGCGGGAAAATCTGATTGTCGGCGAGCCGTTGACGGCGGAAGAACTCCTTGAGATGAAAGAGACGGTTGAAGCGGGGGCAGGTGATGAGGACGCGGAGTATCTTAGGCTCAAGGCAGAGAAAAAAGAAAAAGGCACGTCGTTCTGGGAGCTGTCGGCTGGCACTGACAAAAAAATGCACGGCGCGGTGAGTGCGGCGCGGTCGAGCGAAACTGTGCGGGAGTATGAGGACGAGGAAGATGGAGAAAAAAATTCTTTTGAAGATGGTCTTTCGCGGAAAACGGTGCTTTCGACGGCGTATATTAGCGGATTTGTGTTCGAGACGGTGCGATTAAGCGGCGATGAGAAGCACCCCAATGGCGTGGAGATGCTAAAAGCGGTGCTCACTAGGGCGCAGAGCGATTGCGGCGGCGAGTATGTTTTTAGTGAGAGTGCTCAGCTAGGCGAGGATATTGATGATGATAGGTATCCGATTGATTCGTTTAATTTTTATTGGGCGATTCAGTATTGTAACGCGCTTAGTTTGACGTGTCATCTTGAGCCGTGCTATTCGATTGACGGCGAGACGAATCCTGATGTGTGGGGGACGGCGCCGTATCACGAATACAATTCGTTTACGGAAAAATGGAATGAAAACTCGGAGAATGAAGCGGTTTTTGCTCGTGTTGTGTGCAATTTTGACGCGAACGGCTGGCGGCTTCCGACGCTTGAGGAGTGTAGGCGAGCGGCTAACACGGACGGGATTGAGAAAGAAACGATTTATGAGATAAAACAGCTCTGGATTTGGAGAGACGATGTGCCGCGTCATAGTGCGCTTGTGTCGAGCGATTGGAATAGCGGCGAATTGACGGCGGAAGCGCAAGAGCCTCAAGAGGTGCGTCCGTCGTATTCAATCCGCATTTGCCGAAACGCAGATATTGGCTCTTCGCTGCCGATTTCCGATTCGTTTGGTGCAGAACGTGCGGAGTCGGACGCGCAGAAAATGCAAGGTGATGAGAAAGCGTTTGATTATTTTCAGGGCGCGGCGCAAACGGGGAAGAAATCAAAGGGAACGTGGCGGTCGCTGCTTATTCCGTTCTCGATTGTGGTTGGCGGGCTTATTCTGTTTTGGCTGACGGGAAGTATTGCGGTGTGTTATGGGGTCGGGGTGCTGTTGTTTTTGACGCGCGGTTTTTGGTCGGCTTGTGATGAGAAAGAGGAGAAAAAATTGCGGCGTGAGTCGGCGAGCAATGAGGAAAACACTCCGATACGGGAAGCGGTCGAGCGGATTACGACGGGGAAGAAAGCAGAATACACGCACGAACAGGCGGCGGCGATTTTAGAGTATCTGAAAAAAATGTATTCGATGCCTGCGGTGCGTATTCGCGCGGAAGACAGGACGGGAAAGCCAATGCTTTCGATGACGGCGAGCAAGTTCGGGGGATTGCCGTACTGGACGCGCGGGGAGGAGTATCCGACGGGGGAGAACGGCGAGAAGCTGTATCTGTTGGCGCAGATAAATTTTGCCGATGTGCCGCCGATGAGCGATTATCCGCGTTCTGGGCTGCTACAGATTTTCATTTCGGACGATGATGTGTACGGGTGCGAGTTTTCTGCTGCGGAGAAGAAAAATTATGCGCAGAAAAATTGGCGGATTGTCTGGCGCGATGTGGTGTCGCCGAGTTTGGCGATGAGCGCGGCGGAGCTTTCGGCGATGGGGGTGCGTGCGGCGCAAAAAACGGGCGCGGACGGCGAGGAGATTTTTCTTCCGATACAAAACGAGTTCGGCTTGACTTTTGAGAAGATTGAATCGCACATCAATCCAAGCTGCGACGGCTTTGATGAGGCGGTGAAAAAAGCGGCGGTAAATCTTGGTCTTCCTGTGTTTGCGGGCTGGGATTACGAGTGGTTCAGCGATGTGGATTATCAGGAGTTCTATGGCGATGGACTGGTTGCTCCGCACCAAATCGGCGGACACCCGCAATTCACGCAGGGCGAAATGCGTCCTGAGGGCGACATTCTCTTGCTTTTCCAAATGGCGAGCGAGTGGATTGCGACGGGCGGCGATGATGATGACGATGAGAAGAACGCGATTATGTGGGGAGATATGGGGATTGCGAACTTCTTTTTGAGCCGCGAGGATTTGCGCTCACGGGATTTTTCGCGCGTGCTGTACAACTGGGACTGCTATTGAGAAGCGGGGGATTCAGATTATACGGAGGGCATTTTTTCTAACTTAATCTGATACCCCAAACAGCGCAGGACAGAAGTAAAAGTGTGCAAATTTATCTTTTGGGAATCTTTGGAGCGGAGTTTTTGAATGACGGTAGGGGAAACATCGGCGCGTTTTGCCAGTTCTCGAACGGAAATATGCTGTGCTTCCATTTGCTCAAGCATAAATTCTGAAATGAGAAAATCATTGTATTCTTTTTCATATATGTCTTTTTGTTCTGGGTTGTCTGCAAAAAATTTCTCAAACGTTGTCATTTTTATCCTCCTCGGTATCGGGATTTCTGCTTAGATAATCAGCCCTGTTTTGCAGGGCGATTTTCTTTTGGCTTTGCGGCATTTTATTGCCTGATTATCGGTACGCATTGGTAACGATAATCTTATTGCCTTTTTTGAAGAACGCTAAATAGCGGTCTGGCTGCGGTTTGAAAGCATAGATGTCATCGCCTTCTGAGCGAAATTTTGTTATATCCATAATTTTTAAATTATTTCTAAAAATTCTCTTATTTTCATTTTCATTAAATTGCTTTCCAGACTGTAATGAATGTTATGATGATGGAAGTGAAAAAGATATGAAATGTACTTCTTGTTTTAATAATTCATATATGATTTATGATACTTCAAATTGCGTTCTTCCAGATGAATATAAAAATTATTATTTAAATAAAACGGATTTAAATTTATATCCTTGTTCTCTTTTTGTAAATGATAATTGTTATGAATGTGATCCTTATTTAGATAATGAAGGATTATGCCTTTCTTGTGCTCAAGGATACAAATTTAATGAAGATAAAAATACATGTGA
>CALDID010000212.1 GCA_937901865.1 uncultured Treponema sp. | reverse complement strand
AGATTGCCGTATCAAGTACGGCAATGACATACTGTTTCCGAACAGGTCTATTATCTCACCTTGACCCGATAATCTTTTTCAAAATGCCTAAAGCAGATAGATTCCCGTATCAAGCACACAGAATGACAAAAAGAAAAGCATACTTTCCGTAACACTACAAAAAAATAAATTTGAGAAGAGATAAGGAAAAAGAAAAAATCTTTCTTAACCTTTTCTAATACGGACTGTTGTATTTGCCGAAATACATATATAGGCAAATTTTAGGGGAGTAAAAGCGAATGCCCGGACTTAATCAACTAAAACAGTTCACCAAAAATATGCTGGATTTAGGCAATGAAGAAAAAATTAGAGCTGAACAAGGCGAAAAGCCTGTAAAAGTTCCTCTTCCTACGGGAATTTCAGAAGCTGATGATTCTGATGATTTTATAAATGGAATGCCTATCGAATCTGCCGATGGACAAACTGAAAATAATGCAGGTACTATCGAAGAGAGTGGAGATAGTATTGATGATTTAATGGCAAGCCTTGACGATAGCGATTTGTCAGGCTTTGATTCGCCAGTGCAAACTGACTCAAACGATGATGATAATCCTTTAGAGAATGTAGATAATTCTTCTGCGATGAGTGAAGAGAGTAGTGCAACAGAAGTGCCTTCTTCTGATTTTGCAGACATCGGCGGCTTGGGAGATTTTGACGATTTAGGTTCTTCTGTGGAACAGCCTGCATTTGATGATATTTCTGCAACAGATTTTTCTACTGATTTGACGAATAAAACAGAAAGCAGAGAACAGCCTTCTGTAGAAGAACAGGCAGAAGATGAGCCTATAGCCGCTAGTGATGAAAATGATATTCAAAACTCAGAATTTGAACCGCTTGATTCAGATTTCTTGAGTTCTTCTCCGTCTGGAAGCGAAGTAGGCGATTTTGATAATCTGAATACTGAAAATTTGGATACTAATCTAGATAATAATATAGAAGATAATGATGTATCTTCTGACTTCTCAAACGATTTTTCAAGCGACATTTCTTCCTCAAGCGATGATTTTTCCGTTCCGTCTGCAAGCGAGGAAAGTGCTTCTGCTTCTCCTGCGGCAGAGCCTGAAATGGAGGACTTTTCAGACGCACTCGGCGGAATGGAAGATGATATTGACTTTAGCGATGAGTTTCCTCCGACGGGAGCTGTTGGCAGCGGCGGCTTTGAGCTTGATAATGAAGTCGGCGGCGGTTTCGATATTGAAGGATTTACAGACCGTGAATATGCTGATACAAAAAAGAAGAGCGAATCTGAAGAGTCGGTAAAAGAAAAGAACTCATTTACAGACCGCGAATATGAGCAGTTCAAAAAGAACTTTGCACTCTATCCGTTGAATGTTCGTGTTGCAATCGAAGAGATGATTGTAGGCGACCAATTCAATGATGATGTTGTTTTTGAAGTACTCGAAAAGGTATTAAAGAAAGTTCCTGCTCGTCAGCTTGCTGGTCATCTCGAAAAGCTCCTTGACAAAACAATCAGTGTTCCGCGCGATTACGAAAAGAGGTCGGCGGAAGAATACGAGGCGTATAAGCAGTCTACCGAGTATTTGATTAAAAATAAGATTTTGCCAGGTATTTTAGTCGGTGTTGCAGGTCTTATTGTTCTTTTCACGCTATGTTTACTTGGCAATCATTTTATCGTCAAGCCGTCTATTGCTTCTTCTTTATACAAAAAAGGATATGTTATGCTTGAGAATAACGAGTATCCAGAATCAGAGGCGATGTTTAATAGAGCGGTAAAATACAAAGCAAAAAAAGGCTGGTTCTATAAGTATGCTGAAGGCTATCGCAATCACAAGCAGCACCGTAGAGCCGCTGATATGTATGAGCGAACGTTGCGCTATTTCAATCAGGATAAAAAAGCTGGTATGGATTATGCGAGAATGGAGCTTGATGATTATGAAGATTACGAAAAGGCTGAAACTATCCTAAAGAGAGAAGTGCTTGATTATCATATCAATGATAAAGATGGAATGTTGCTTTTAGGCGATATATACTTGGAATGGGGAACTGAAAAAGACCCCTCTAAGCTCGAAGAGGCTAAAGAGCAGTATATGGAGCTTATGCAACTTTACAAAGTGAATAATTTGTATCAATCAAGAATGATGAGATACTATATTCGCAATGATAATCTGTATGAAGTCTTGCAGTGCAAAAACCTATTCTATCCGAACAAAAAATCTATCGGTGCAGAGGATTGGATAGAGCTTTCTGGCTATATGCTTGATAAGCTGTATGGCACTATAAAGCCGAAAGAAATGTATTTGCGAGAATCTATTGAAGATGTGCGCGATATGCTTGAGAGAGCTTTGCAGTTTGCGCCAACTTCTGCGATTGCTCATTACAATATGGGGCGATATTTCGTACATACAGACAATAATGCGAGTGCGCGCCTTGAGCTTTCTTCTGCGTTATCAGCTTTTGAAGCTCTGCCTATGAGAAAGAGGCGAGATACATATAAGTATATAGATACTTATCGCTTACTCGGCGAGCAGTATATTGAAACCCGTGAATATATAAAGGCGGAAGAGATATTAGGAAACGGAATCACATTCTATGAAGCCGAAAAACATAATACGGGCTTTACAGGTGATAAAAATACTGGTATTCTATATAGCGATAGAGGCGATTTGGATTATTTTATTACGGGCGATTTAGACAGCGCGCATAGAAATTATCAAAACGCTATCGAGCTTGGAAACGATACGGCTTCTATCCGCTATAAGTCGGGCTTCATTGAGTATATGAACCGAGATTATGACAGTGCGATGATTTCATTTATTCATAGTTCTGAAATGCAGCAAAATGATACGCATTTGCTTCTTGCATTAGGAAATACGCTGTCTTTGCGGGGCGATAACTTTGCGGCGCAGGGCTATTATGAAGACTTGATGAAGCGGCTTGACATTGAAAGAAGCAAACACGCAATACTTTTGCCACAGGTGCGAGATGACCAAGGCGATATTGTAGATTTGTATATGAGGGCAAGTAATAACTTGGGAGTTACAGAGTATAGATTAGCACGGCAAACAGGGGACAGCACTCTTAATGCAAGCGCGATTGCAAACCTGTCTATATCTGCGAGAGCGTATGATGCGCTTACGAGAAACCAAGTTACTATGGTTCGATTGGACGGTTCTAATTTAGCAGTGCAGAACTCTAAATATATGACGCAGTCTTCTGCAATGTATGAACCTGAGATTTATACAGAAATTTCTCGTGTATTGAACGGAGAAAAGGGTTTTGAAGAGTGAGTGCATTTTGCAATGAAGCCTCTATAAAAATTAGAAAATACTCAAACGCGATTGCAAAGGAGTTGTTTAGAAAGACAATTCATATTTGCAGTGCGTTTGTGCCGTTCTTTTTGGCACGGTGGTATACACAAACGATAATCGCTCTTTTTCTTGCTTTGATATGCTATTGCATAAGCGAATATCTAAGATTAAAAGGGCGAACTGTGCCATTTATTTCGGCAATAACAGCGGCGGCGGCTCGAAAGCGAGATGAGAATAAGTTTGTTTTAGGACCTGTAACGCTTTGCACGGGGATAATTCTTTGTGCGCTGTTAATACACCCTGTGAGTGCGGCTTCGGTAGGCATTTTTGCACTTGCATTTGGAGATGGAATAGCAAGCCTTATGGGCAGGCTTTTCGGTCGTGTTCATATTCCGCTTACGGCAGGAAAAAGCGTCGCTGGCAGTTTGTCTTGTTTTTCTGCAATATTCTGTGCGACGTATCTATTCACAAAAAACACTTTAGCCGCTCTCGTCATAGCTCTTTGCGGTATGATAATTGAAGTTATACCGCTCAAAGATATGGATAATATAGCAATTCCCGTCATAATAGGCTTTATCTCTACTTTTTTAATTTGAGCTTTACAGGGAAGTGTTACGGAAAGTATGCTTTTCTTTTTGTCATTCTCGAACTTGATACGGCAATCTATAGCAATATAGGCGACTTTGAGAAAGAGGCTGTGCCTCAGATTATCGGGTCGAGCTCGATAATGACAGCATACCTTTTATAACACCTCCCTTTACAGAAAATCAGTAATACAGTTTATGTGTATCAGCTAAAAAGCGATGTGTTGAAATAAAAAGCAAGGTTGAGCCTGTTAGAAAAAATAAAAGATTGTCCGCACTCGCTAAAATCGCATAAGATACGATAATCAGAGAAAGAGAGATGTAGTTTTTTGTTTGCCGCTTTATAAGGGCTGAAATAATCGCTGTAATAAAAATAAGTGTGCGAATGGCAAAGAATGGTTTTGGAAAGCCCCAAACAATTGCGCAGGTTGTGGAGATATTGCTTGTGTTGAGAGGTACTAAAAGCGTAAATGCAATTCCTACGGTGATGACGATGGTGTAATTCTTTTCAAAATCCTGCATTTGATTTTCGCTTGTGAAAAGAGAAGACATAAGAAGAGAGATAGGGGCTAGGAATTTCCCGAATAGAATAATTCTGCCTATCAAAAGTAATGTGTCGGAATATGTTTGCCAAAGGGCGAAGAGAGGAATAAAGAGCCTAAACGCTTCACAAAGTGTGCTGCATAGAAAAAGACAGAAGTAAAAGATTTCTGGTGATTGGGTTTTTTCAAAGCGCACGAAAATCCAAAAGAGAAAGAAAAGTGAATAGAGCATAAAGAGAGCTGCTCCAAGAAGTGAGAAGCAAAAATTATAGCGCAATAAAAAGATGTTCGGCGACGTAAAGAAGCGAGTGGGGGAGAGAGGGGGAACGATTGCGCTTTTGATGAAGGCGTAGATATAGAGAAAAGAGATGACAAGGGAAAAAAGAATTGAAGTAAAAAGTAAAAGCAAAATAATGCGGTTTCGTATTCGTAAAGTCATAGATAATAGAATAATGGCTAGTTGAATTTATGTAAAGGCTTCTAGCGAAAATCCGATACTAGAAGTGATATGGAAATATTTCGGGGGGATATATGAGAAAGCAGATTCTCTGCGGTCTTTTTATATTGGCTGCGCATTTTGCGGTATTTGCAGGAGATGCAGCGGCTTTTGTTGATGTAGGATTTTCTAGTGATGGTAAAACCTATGTTTTCGGCGAGTATGGCAAGACTGATAGATATTTTCAATCGTATGCAGAATTATATGCGGTCAACGTTGAAAAGAATGATTATGTTTCAGGAGAAGTTTTCAAGACAAAGCCATCTGCGGAAACGGTAGGTTTTTCTGGTAAAGAGATTTATGACGCACTTGCTCGCCGTGCAGAATGGAAATTAAGCAAATACTCTTGTAAGCCTGTTGCTCCTGAGAATATTTTGTATGTTCGCGACGAGGACGGAAAAGCATCTACTGATGAGATTTCGTTTAAGGACTTTGAAGGCTCTACTAAAGATAACGAGATTTTCTATCATGTGCGCCTTATTCCTTTTTATGAGGGAAAAGGACAGAGCAGTCATTCTTCTTTCTTTATCTCGCTTGAGAAAAAGGATTCGTCAGGAAAAGTTTTGAGCAAGAATATTGTTGGTTCTCCTGACATAAAGAGAAAGGGTGTTGTTGGCTATAAAATCAATAGAATTGTTTCTGATGTTACGGGGCATAGCCTTGTATTTATCATTGAGAAAACTGTTGCAGATGAAACAGGTACTTCTATTCGATATATGGTAGAAACGATAAAACTCTAATAGAGAATTGTGAACAATATGAAAATCAAGCGATTTCTGTGGAAAACTGGAATAACAATTTCAATTTTGCTCGGATTGATATTTTATATCAGTTGTAATTCACTTGATTTTAAAACAATTCATATTGTTCGTCCTCTTGAGCAGTCTCCGAAATTAAATGATATACAAGTCAAGTCTGCAACAGAAATAGTTTGTGTGTTTTCAAAGTCTGTAAAAGTTCTTTCTCTGTATGCAAAAAGTGTTACAGATGATGATGTTGTGCAATGTGAGGGAGAGTGTGATGAAGAGGGAATTCTTTCAATACACCTTCCGTTTGCAACACAAATCGGCAAAGAATATACAATGTGTGGTGTTGTTGAAAATGAAGGGAAGAGTTCTCTTTCATTTGAATTTGAGTTCATGGGAATGAATGACCACAGAGCAGACCTTGTGTTAAGTGAAATACACGATGGGTATTCTGGTAAAACTCAAGAATGTGAGTTTATTGAAGTTTATGCTGTTACAGACGGAAACACTGCTGGCTATGAAATTTATAGTGCGTATGACGGAGAGGCGAAAAATTATGTATTTCCTGCAATGGAAGTAAAAGCAGGTGAATATATTACTGTTCATTTGAGAAAATTGGACGAAAGTTGCACTGACGAAATCGGCGATAACGTAAAGTTAAATGAAAATATAAAGAATACTTGTCGTACTGCTCGCGATTTATTTGCACTTAATTCTGAATCTCATTTAGGCGGCGTATACGATGTCATTTTATTGAGAGATAAAGAAACTCAGAGCGTAAGAGATGCAATTTGTTATGTGCAAAAAAGTAAAAATGATTCTGTTGGGTGGAAAAAACTTTCCTGTTCAATAGCGGCTGAGCAGGCTGTAGAAGCAGGTGTGTGGACAGGGGAAGATATAGAAGATGCTTTAAATGCAGACGGGCTTACTATAACACATACACTTGCAAGACAAAATATTAAGAGCTTAAAAAATTATTCTTTTCCTTATCCAAACGGTGCGAAGTATTGGATTGTTACAGAGAACAGAAAAGCCATTACACCAGGTAAACCAAATAGCTCTTCAGCGAAAAAATAGCTTGTAAGTTTCCATTAAATCGTGCTATAGTTTAAGCAATATGGCAGAGTTATTAGCACCAGCAGGTAATATTGAAGCATTGGAAGCTGCGATTGGCGAGGGAGCTGACGCAGTTTATTTGGGATTGAAGAGCTTTAACGCACGATTGAGGTCGTCTAATTTTGCGTGGAATCAGTTTGAAGCAGCTGTACAGTCTGTTCACAAGCTCGGAAAAAAGATTTATGTAACGGTAAATACGGTCAGCGAAGAAAGTGAAACAGAAAGATTATATCGCTTTCTTGCATATTTGGAAAAAATCGGGCCTGACGGGCTCATTGTACAAGATTTCGGTGTGGTTCGTATGGTTCAGGAGTTTTTCCCGAAACTAGAGTTGCACGCTTCAACGCAGATGAATGTGGAAAGTGCTGCGGCTGCAAATCTGTTAGCACGAGAGGGACTTACTAGAGTTGTTGTAGCTCGTGAGCTGGGATTAGAAGAAATCAGACACATAAAGGCAAATACAAAAGCAGAAATCGAGATGTTTGTTCACGGAGCATTGTGCGTGAGCGAAAGCGGTCTTTGCTTGTTCTCTAGCTTTCTTGGCGGAAAAAGTGCTAACCGTGGTATGTGCACACAGGCGTGTCGTCGTTTCTATACGGCAGAAAGTGGGGGAGGTGAGATTCCTGGATATTATTTTTCTCCTGCGGATTTGCAACTTATTGAGCATATTCCAGATTTAATGGAAATCGGTATTGATTCTTTTAAGATAGAAGGAAGAATGAAGAGTGCTGAATATGTAGGCTCTGTTGTTTCGGCTTATCGCTATCTTATGGACCATTACAAAGAAGACAAAAAAGGAGCAATCGCGGCTGCAAAGCGTATGCTTGCTACCGATTTTGCAAGAAAGAAGACGACTTATTGGTACAATTTCAAAAACACTGTAGAGGGAATAGATAAAGCAGGAGATGCAATCTTAGACCCACAGCAAGCAGGCGGAACGGGAATATATCTCGGAAAAATCATAGAAATGAAAGGTGTGTCTGACGAGCTAAAGGCACAAATGAGCGAAAAAGCAGAAGCCGAAGGAACAGAAGTAAAGAAGCTGCGTATGGCTTTAATCAGAGGTGGCTCTTATGACCCAGACCCTGGCGATTCGATTCGCTTACATCGACACGATGATACTGGGCGCGAAAGTCATAAAGTCCGCACGCTTGAAATTGGGGAAAATGGAGAGCGATGGATTGATATTCCTGCAGGATTCAGTAAGGGCGATGATGTTTATCTATTGCAAACAAAATCTATGTCAAAACGGTATCCTCGTATTTTGCCTTCTGATATAGGACGGTTTAGGCAGCAACCAGGCTCTGAAGTTTTGCCCGTTCTCGACCTCACTCCTGTAGAAAAGAAAGAGCTTTCGTATTTCCCAGAGGGAATTTATATCCAGCTTTCGACAATTCAAGATTTGTTTTTAGCGCAGAGTGAACATCCTGTGCGTTTTATTCTTGAAGTGAACAGTGAGACAAAAGATGCTCTTTGCAATGATGTTATAGGAGGCAAACCTGTACTTCCTGTGTCGAAAAAGATGGTAATTCTCTCGCTCGACCCGTATTGTCCTGCAGGAATGGAAGAAGAAACGCAACAGATGCTTGATAGACTTGTCGAAAACGGCTATATGACGTTTGTTGCAAACAATTTAGCGCATATCGAAATGTTGAGAGGCAAGGGAGTGAACATTATTGCAGGACATTACCTGTATACATTCAATAAATGGGCTGTTTCTTTCCTTGAGAATCAGAATATTGGCGCATTTATTACTCCGCTTGAGAACTCTGAGCGAAATCTTGAGGAAACATTCTCTGCTAAATTAAGACAACGCGTCATGGTGTCGCTCTTTGCATATCCTGCGTTATTCCGCGTGCGTTTCCGCTTGCCAAAGAGCTATGACTTCAATTATTTCCACGATAAAGAGGGAGAAGTCTTTAAGTTTGCATCTAGCGCAGATGGAACAGTGGTAATGCCCGAAAAACCGTTTTCGATTGTTGATAAAATGCCTGCTTTATCGAAAAAAGGCTTTTCTCGCTTCCTTATCGATTATTCGCATACAAAAGTTCGCAAAGGCGATTTGCGTATAATCATTGGCTCAATGTTAAAAGGGCAATTATTGCCAGAAACATCGCGATTTAATTGGAAAGATGGCTTTTATAACCCCGAAAAACTCGAAGCGTATCGCTTGAGCAACGAAAGAGCCGCCGAAGCGAAGGCTGCTGAAATGGCTTTGCGAAAAGGCAAGGGAGAGCGCAAAGGAAAACGGGGAAATAACGCGAAAAACAAGCGTAGATAGCAGAGAACATATATGAAAGAGTTGGTGGATACAGAAAATACTGCAGAAAAAGGAAAAAGTTTCGGCTTTTTTGGCGTAATAAAGTCGATTTTTGTGATACTTGCGCTTTTTATTGCGATTGGTGCGGTGTGGGTGATATTTTCGTGTGCAGATAGACGCGATGTCTTAAAATTCATACCGAAAGGATATGCTGCGTATGTTCACACACCGTCGCTATGGAGCTTTGCGAGCCCTTTAATCGACTTGAAGGCGAGCGATGAGATACTTGCAATGGACGAGTTCAAGGCTTTTCGCGAACCGTTTATGTTATTGAGGGAAAACGAAATACGAGAGAACAAAGGTGTTCAGCAGTTGCTCTCTCGCAGAGTTGATGTGGCTGTATACGACGTAAAATCGAACGGAAATGCCACTGGAGAAAGCGCATTTATCGCACTTGTTGATATGGGCGTGCTATCTTGTGCCACACGGCTTGCGCCTCTTGCAGATTTCAAGCTCAAAGATTCAAAAATAGGCATAGAGAAGAGCGAAGACGGCTCGTGTTATGTGTGGGAAAACAAAGGCACGCGGCTTTATCTTAAGATGTATCATAATTTGGTCATTGCGAGCAATAATAAATCGCTTTTTGATAAGGCAATGGAGCAATCGAGTGAATATTCGAGCAACGAAAGAGAGTTAATGACAAAATCGGGCGATAAAGTGCGCCTTGTTTGTGATGTTCACGCTCTTGCAAGTGAATTTTGCGCAGGAAACGATGTTTTATCTACTGCATTAAACTCAATTTTGCGTGAAAACACGCTAAGTACTGTTGCTTTTGACATAACAGAGGATAAATTAAGCCTAAAAGCTGCACTTCCTTACAAAGCAAGCGACGAAAACCCCGATTTGCAGCGACTTTTGAGCCAAAAATCTACGTTACCACGCTTACTCACCAGTATGGGCAATGCGGTTCAGTATTATACGCTGTTAAATCTCGGTACTTTGCGCGAAATGAAGCAATCATTCTTCCCTTTTTTTCCGAAAACGCAAAATATTGACGCATTATGGGCAAAAGCTGACTCTGCGTGCAAAGTTGCGTTTTCGATGGGGCTTGATGAGTTAATTTTTTCGTGGACTGGCAAAGAAATTGCAGTGCTTGGGGTGGAAGGACAGAACGACCCTGCTTTTGTGCTGGAAATTAGCGACGAAACAAAGCGAAAAGAGGTCTTTGACAAAGTAATTTCGTCGATTCTTGTCAAAAATGGTGCGAATTTCATACTGGGCGGGGCAAGAATGGAGCAATTAAAGCTGCCGAGCTTCTTGAGCAGCGTGATTTCTCTTTTCGGCGTGAAACTTCCGAGTCCGTATTATATGATTTTTGACAATTTCATCTATTTTTCGCAGTCCGCAGAAACACTTTCGAGCATTTATGCGTCAATGAAGGACTCCGAAACGCGTCTTGCGGCTGAAGAGGGGTGGAAAACGGTCAGCAACGGCATTTCTAACGAGTGTTCGATAAGTCTTTTCTATAATTTGGAAAAATCGGTGCCGTTCTTTCTGCGAGGAAACACTGCGCTATCAAAAATCTTATCGTTGTACAACAGCGGACGCTGCGACATCGACATTGACGGCGAAAACGTGTTGCTGCACATTCAATCTTCGGCAAAAATGCCGTCTGACACGTCGTATATCGCAGGATTTCCGATTGCGCTAGAGAATACGCCGACGAGTTTCCTCGAAAAAGAGGCAGGAACGAAAGCGACGACAGTGTTTTGGAGCGAAAAAAACAAAATTGTGAAAGCTCTTGACGTAAAAAGCCTCCAAATTGAGAAAAAAGAGTTTCCAGAGGCGATATATATCGTTGCAACTGCACAAGAAGTGCGGTCAAATGGCGCATTATGGGCGGTTAGTGAGAATGGAGCAGTGTATTTGCTCGATAAAAAGCTCAATGTCGCGCCGAATTTCCCGATTCTGCTTGCACAAAAGCCATCTGCACCGATTTCTGCGCAAGAAAATGCGTGTGTTGTGCCACTTGAGAGCGGTTCGCTGTGTTTTGTAGACGATACGGGCAAAAGTGAGATACTTCCGCTCGATTTACACGGAAATATAAAGAGTTCGCCTGCGATTTTGGGAAATATTACCGCAGTTTATGATAAAAGTTTCCGCGGACAAGTGATAATCCTTAAAAATAAGCAGTTTTTGAGCATTTCTGAGCTTCCTGGCATTGCGTACGGCTCTCCTGCGCTTCTTTTGGACAAAAATACGCTGTATAGCGCAATGATTACGCAATCGGGCAACTTTTATCTGTGGTGCAACGGCGAAATTATGACAGGTTTCCCGATAAAGCTCGATGGAATCTTCAAAACTGGCGTTGTTTCTGGCGAAAATTGCTTCTATGCGCTGTCAACAACAGGCTCTTTGTACAAAATTGCACTCAACGGGGCGTATATTCGCGTAGATTTGGCGGGGCGCACGGCGGAAAATGGCGGAATTGCGGCACTTGACGGCAATGTTTTTGCGTATATTGACGCAAATGTGATTTATGGCTTTAATTCTTCGCTTGAATTGCTCGCAAAATTCCCGCTTTCTGGCTTCGGCAAGTGCAATTTTATCGATGTGAACGGCGATAAAAAGAAAGATTGCGTCGTTTTGGGGCTTGATAAGAAACTTTATGCGTGGAATGCCCGTTAAATCGGAGGAAAAATATGAAATTTTGCTTGTTTTTTGTGCTTTGTGTGTCGTTTTTCGTCGGTTGCTCGTCGTTGCAAGAAAATATCGTGTCGATAGAGCAAACTTCGGAGGCAGATGAGATATTTTCAATCGAAAATCGCCTTGCTTTCATCGATTCTGCCTATCTTTTGGGCTCAGATGTGTCTGAAGCGAAGGTTTTGAGCGCGCAAATCGACGAAATCTTGAAAAAAAAGACGCTTGAGGCCGCAAGTGTTGCCCGATTATATGCGCTAAAGGGAAGATTGCTCGCGATTTTGGGCGAAAACGCAAAGGCGAGCCAATGTTTAGAGAAATCTCAAGCCGCATACAAAGGCGACGTGCAAAGTTATGTGCTTTCAATGCGATTGGGGCTTTCGTCTTCTGATTTTGTGGCGGCAACGGCGGAAGATGAGAGCCTTTTAGCCCTTGAAGACGCGATAAAAGCGTATCTTTCTCATTTATATCTTGATTCTGCGGCGAAATTTGACTCGGCTTTTCTGAATTTGCCTGATTTTTACGGCGAAGCGTATAAAAATGTGCGTGATACGGCGTGGTCTTTACGCGAAGTGGCGGAAAGTGCGGACGATACAGAGCTGAAACTGCTGTTAAAGGAAAAATTGAGCGTGAGTGAGCTTGTTTTGCTGTCGAAATTGTCGGTAAATACGGAATTTATGAATAATCTCGACAAAAAAATGAGCGAAAAAGAGCTTTTTAAGCTCATCACGGCGAAAGGTCTGCTTTCTCCTGCGTCTGCGCTGCCAAATACGGAAGCAAAGCCTATCGAAAGCGACGAAATCGCGACGAGAATTATCTTAGCGCGATATTTATGGAATATATTTTGCGAAATCAAGGCAAAAGACGGTATGAAAACGCAATATTCTTCCCTGTATCGCGCGGCGAATGAAGAAAGTCCTGTTGCTGATGTGCCAATCGACAGCGCAGACTTCGACGCAGTGCTTGGCGTGGTGGAAAATGAGCTGTTGTCGCTTACGGACGGCGAGAATTTTGCAGGAAATGAGGCGGTAGAACCGACAGAAGCGGCGAGTTCGTTCAAAAAACTCAAATAATTCACTGAAATTTCTTTTTGAATCGAAAAAATACCGCACGGATAGCAAAAATACTGTTAATTTTGCTCGTCCGTGCGGCTTTTTTTTACCTTGCTTTGATGATTATGGCTTCACATTCACCCGAAAGTGCGGCTTTTTCGCCTTTTTCCAGCGCGATGAGCTCTTCTTTGTGCGCAAAAAGCCTCGTTTCGCCAGAAATCAGCTCGCAGTTCTCGCACTGCAAGATGAAAATGAGCTGTATGCCCTCTGAAACGGCGATTTCTGCACAATTTTTCACCGTTACGCGCTCCAAACTGAAATAATCGCACGAAAATGACTCGCCGAACGGCTCAATATTGCAAATCGGAAAGGTTTTCATCGCTTCCAAGCCCTTTCTAACGTGCAATTCACGCCCCCGATTGTAATCATAGAGCCGATACGTCGTGTCGCTCGACTGTTGCACCTCCAAAAGCCGCAATCCGCCGCCAATCGCGTGCACTTTTCCAGCAGGAATAAACACGAAATCGCCTTTTTTCACCTCAACCGCGTGCAATTTCGCCTCAAGCGTGCCGTTTTCTATCGATTTTGCGACTTCGTCCCGCGTAACCTGCGGAAAAATGCCGTCTACCAGCTTCGCGCCCTCTTCTGCGTCCAACACGAGCCAACATTCCGTCTTTCCGCGCTCATTTTCGCCCTCCAGCCTCCGCGCCGCCTCGTCATCGGGGTGAACTTGCACCGAAAGAGCCTCTTTTGCGTCGATTATCTTCACGATAAGCGGAAAATCGGGAGCAATTTGCGCAAAATCTGTCTGTTTTGCCGCTTTATGCGTGCTTGCCAGCCAATATTCTGCGCCCCACACCTTTTTCATCTCTATCGGAGCAAGTTTTTTCATCGATTTTGCTCCATATCGTGCTTGTCGATGAACGAAATCACCTCGTCAACCGTCGTAAAACACAAAGCCGTGTTCGTATCCGCCGCGCCGTAGTAAATTGCGCCCCGATTTGTTGCAGAATCGACCAATGCCGCGCACGGAAAACACACGCTCGGCACAAAACCGCGCTCTTCATACTCCGCTTCGGGCGTAAGCAGGTACGAATCGGCTCGCTTCAGCACCTTCCACGGCTCGTTTCTGTCGAGCAACGCCGCGCCCATCGAATAAATATAGCCCGAACACGTCCCTGTTACGCCGTGATAGAACAAAAGCCAGCCGCGTTCGGTTTCAATCGGCGCGCACCCAGCCCCAACCTTCAAACTTTGCCACCATTCGCTTGATTTTCCGAACACAAAGCGATGATTTCCCCAATGCAAAAGGTCATTGCTCTCAGAAAGGAAGATGTCGCCGAACGGCGTGTGTCCGCTGTCGCTCGGGCGCGTCAAAATATAGTAATTTTCGCCGAACTTTCGCGGAAAAAGCACACCGTTTCGGTTGAACGGCAAAAATCCATTGCCGCGGCTCGTGAAAGTTTTGAAATCCGTCGTCGTCGCAATGCCGATTGACGCGCCGTGAAAGTTCGTGCACCAAATAATGTGATACACGTCGCCAATTCGCACAAGTCGCGGGTCATACGCATAGCTTGGCGTTACATCTGCGCCGTTTTCGTCCGTAATTTTGATGCCGCCGTCAGAAAATCGCCAATTCAACGCGTCATCGCTGAAACCATAGTACAAATACGGGATTCCGTTCGTCTTTTCTGCGCGAAAAACGCCCACAAATCCGCCGTTTTTCCACGTACACACCGCAGAATTGAAGATTCTCGCCACATCAGGCAGCGGATTTCGTGCAATAACGGGGTTTTTTGAGTATCTCCACACGCTCGCCGTGCAGTTTTCGCCCTTTTCTTCCCATGGCATATTAGGAATTGCCTCACCAAATACCTTAATCATCGTTTTCCTCCGTAATTTTTGCAAAAACAAAGGTTTTTTCCCTTGATTTTGCAGTATTTTTTACAAAACACGCTGTGCGCGGTTCTTTTCAATCAAAGAAATGCGCTGTTTTACGCAATCTGCACTTCTAAGCGGGTCGCGCGGCGTGGAAAAGACGTAATCTTCCAGCCTTGCAAGCGTCGTTTTCGCCACATGCAGCCGCGTATCGCTCGAAGCGTAGTAAATAAACACCTCGCCCGCCTCGTTTACCGCCGCGCCGTTCGTGAAAACCACATTCGACACATCTCCCGTCCGCTCCTCGCCCAACGGAACAAGAAAAACTCCGCTCGGTTCGGCAATCACGCGGCTCGGGTCGTCCAAAGCGGTCGCAAAACAGTACAAAACGTAGCGCAGACCAGCCGCAGTGTTGCGAACGCCGTGCGCGATGTGAATATAGCCGCGGGAAGTCTTTATCGGTGTCGCGCCTTCGCCGTTTTTCGTCTCGGTTATCGTGTGATAGCGTCGTCTGCTCGTGATTTTCTCTTCGTCAATCACGGGTTTTGTGATGTCGTCCACCAAGCCGAAGCCGATTCCGCCGCCTGAGCCTGTGTCGATGAACGAATCCATCGGGCGCGTGTAAAATGCGTATTTTCCGCCGACAAAATCGGGCAACAGACATACATTTCTTTGCTGTGGGCTGTGCAATGTGCGCAAATTCGGCAATCGTTCCCACGTTTTGAGGTCTTTTGTGCGCACTATGCCAGCTTCTGCGACCGCCGCGCTCAAATCTTTTGAAGAAAAATCCTTCTTTTCGCTGCAAAACACGCCGTAAATCCACCCGTCCTCGTGTTTTGTCAGCCGCATATCGTATACATTCGTTTCGTCTACCTCGGTGTCGGGCAAAACGACGGGATAATCCCAAAACCGAAAGCCGTCTACGCCGCTTTTGCTCTCCGCGACCGCGAAAAACGACTTTCTGTCCGCTCCCTCCACGCGCGCTACGAGAAAATACGAGCCGTTTAAGTAAATCGCGCCCGAATTCATCACCGCATTCACGCCGAGCCGCTCCATAAAGAACGGATTTGCGCTTTTATCGAAGTCAAATCGCCATTCAAGCGGAATATGTGCGCGAGTAAGCACAGGATTTTTGTATCGCGTGTAAATTCCGTTGTAAAAATCCGTGTTTTCTGCGTTTTTTCGCGTAATTAACGCCTCATAACGCGCCTTTTCCCGCCGAACATTCTCTTCAAACTCATCAATCATTCTTTTTCCTCCGAGATAGTGTTACGAAAAGCATTCTGATTTATGTTTTTATGTCATTCCCGTGCTTGACACGGGAATCTTTCAAGCCTTTAGCATAGTGCTTTTGAAGATTATCGGGTCAAGCCCGATAATGACAGCTTAATTCTGCGTAAAAAACGGGT